>NZ_CP021416.1:639230-958845 GCF_002162315.1 Sulfurospirillum diekertiae
TGGCATATATGTTTGTTGGACTCGCATTTTTTGGTGTTTTGGTGGGATTTTCATCGGGATTTTTTGGCATAGGTGGTGGTACCATTTTAGTACCAGCATTGATCTATCTTGGCTATGATATTAAAATGGCAATTGGTATTTCTGTCATGCAGATGATTTTTAGTTCCATGTTTGGTTCGTATGTCAATTACAAAGGTGGCGTACTTCAACTGAACAGCGGCATTTTTTTAGGATTTGGTGCTCTTTTTGGTGCGGCACTGAGTGGTTTCATTGTCAATGCTCTGCCCCAAATTGCCCTTTTAATAATGTTTGCCGCCACTCTTTTGATGTCAATTTATAAATTTTTTACAGCGCCCCTTATTCCTAAAAGTGAACCTAATGAATCAAAATTCCTCCTTTTTGTAGTGGGTGTAGTCATTGGTGCGATAGCCATTAGTACCGGTACAGGAGGTGCTATTTTTTTAACGCCTGTTCTTGTAGGCTTTATGAACTGGGATATTAAAAAAGCGGTTGGAACGACGCTTTTCTTCATTATTTTTGGCTCAATTTCTGGCTTTGTGAGTCTTGCATCGCATGGTTTAGTCGATTATAGTGCAGGAGTTGCCGTGGGTATTGGCTCTTTAATTGGAGTCTATTTTGGGGTGAAGTTATCCCATCGCGTGGAGAAGAAGGTGCAAAAGCGCGCTCTTCTGATCTTGTATGTCATTATGTTTGTATTAACGATTAATAAAATTTTGAGCGAGATGAATGTCCTATGATAAAAATTTACGGTGCTAGAGAAAATAATCTTAAAAATATCAATTTAGAAATTCCCAAAAATAAACTTGTGGTCTTTACAGGCTTAAGTGGGAGTGGTAAAAGTACCTTGGCGTTTGATACGCTTTATGCGGAAGGTCAACGTCGTTATATCGAATCTCTCTCTTCGTATGCACGACAATTTTTAGATCGTGTGGGAAAACCTGATGTCGATAAAATCGAAGGCTTAACCCCTGCAATTGCAATCGATCAAAAAACAACGAGCAAAAATCCGCGCTCAACCGTGGGAACGATTACGGAGATTTACGATTATCTGCGCCTTTTGTACGCGCGAGTGGGAAAACAGCACTGTCATTTGTGTGGGAAAGAGATTTCCCAGATGTCGGTGGCAGATATTATTGAGCAGGTGTTAAAACTCCCTCCTGAGACAAAACTCTCCATTTTAGCGCCACTGGTGCGTGAGAAAAAAGGAAGTTTTGCAGATATGATCGAATCGCTTCGTCATAAAGGCTATGTGAGAGCTTTGATTGATGGTGTGATGGTTCGTTTGGATGAAGAGGTCGAGCTATTAAAAACCAAAAAGCATACGATTAAAGTCATTATCGACCGTGTGGTGGTGCGAGATGAAAACAGAGACCGCATCGCTACCGACATTGAAAAAGCGCTCTTGGAGAGTTATGGTGAAGTCGAATTAGACATTTCCAATGCCGAAGAAGTAGGCTTAACAACCTCTCACATTCACTACAGTGAGCATTTGGCGTGTTTTGATTGTAAGATCAGTTTTGAACCGCTTGAACCACTCTCGTTTTCGTTTAACTCGCCTAAAGGGGCATGTCCTACGTGCGATGGTTTAGGCATTCGCTATACTCTCGATCTTAAAAAAATCATCAATGAACATGTGAGCATCGAAGAGGGTGCGATTAAAATATTTTACGGATTTAACAAAAGCTTTTACGCTAAATTTTTACAAGCCTTTTGTGAGGCGGCAGGCATTAATACCAAGATACCGTATGAAGAGTTAGAAGAATTCCAACAAAAAGCCATTTTACACGGTGGCGTGGAAGATGCGACTTTCTTCTGGAAAAAACATAAGCTAACCCGTAAATGGGAAGGTGTCATTAAAATTGCCTACGATATGCTCAAAGATGAAAAAGAACTCGGCGATTACATGAGCGAAAAGACGTGCGACACGTGTGGTGGATACCGTCTAAAAAAAGAGAGTTTGGCAGTTCGTTTGGCGAAGAAAAACATCGCCGATATTTTGGAATTTCCTATCGATCAATGCCTTGCTTTTTTCCAAGATGAAAAGAACTTTGCTTCGATGAAACCACAGCAGAAGATGATTTCAGAGCCGATTTTAAAAGAGATCAAAGAGCGTCTGTTCTTCTTGTTTGATGTGGGACTAGGCTACATCAGCCTAGGACGCGATGCGAGAACGATCAGTGGTGGTGAGGCACAGCGTATTCGTATTGCTTCACAAATTGGTAGTGGTTTGACGGGCGTTATGTACGTGCTCGATGAACCTAGTATCGGTTTGCATGAAAGAGATACCCTTAAACTCATCCGAACGCTTCGTAGTTTGCAGAAAAAAGGCAACTCGGTGATTGTCGTTGAACACGATAAAGAGACGATTAAAACTGCTGATTTTATTGTCGACATTGGACCAGGAGCGGGAAAGTTTGGAGGGGAAGTTGTCTTCCAAGGTACAAATGAGGAACTTTTAAAAAGCAATACCTTAACTGCGCAATATCTCAATGGCACGAAGGTCATTCACTATCGCAAGAACCGTAAGCAAGAGCGTTGGATAGAGCTTAATCATGTTACGATCAACAATATTCAAAACCTTGATGTCAAAATTCCTTTAGGCAATCTGGTTGCGATTACGGGTGTGAGCGGAAGTGGTAAGAGCTCACTTATTCTTCAAACCTTACTTCCTGTTGCCAAAGAGTATCTTAACCGCGCGAAAAAAGTGAATAAAGTCGCGGGTGTTGAATGTATAGGACTTGATCAGCTCGATAAAGTCATCTACCTTGACCAAAGCCCCATTGGCAGAACCCCACGAAGTAATCCTGCAACGTATACCGGTGTGATGGATGAGATTCGAGCGCTGTTTGCGAAAACCAAAGAGGCGCAGATTCGAGGTTACAATGTGGGACGATTTTCGTTTAATGTTAAAGGGGGACGTTGTGAGAAGTGTCAAGGCGATGGCGAAATTAAGATAGAGATGCACTTTTTACCTGACATCATGGTGAAGTGTGATGTCTGTAAAGGGCAACGCTATAACGCACAAACATTAGAGATTAAGTATAAAGGGAAGTCTATCTCAGATGTTTTAAATATGAGTGTTGATGAAGCCTATGACTTTTTTAAAGCAATTCCTAAAATTAACCAAAAAATTCAAACACTCTCCGATGTTGGTTTGGGGTACATCACTTTAGGTCAAAATGCTGTGACTCTGAGTGGTGGTGAGGCACAGCGTATTAAACTTGCTAAAGAGCTGAGCAAGAAGGATACAGGCAATACATTGTACGTTTTGGACGAGCCAACGACGGGTTTACACTTCGCAGATGTGGACAGACTGGTAAAAGTGTTACATCATCTCACAGATATGGGTAACAGTGTATTGGTCATTGAACATAATATGGATGTCATCAAAAATGCAGACTATATGATCGATATGGGACCCGACGGAGGAAGCTACGGAGGGCGTATTATCGCAGTTGGAACGCCTTTAGAGGTTGCACGAGATGCCTCAAAAACAGAAAGTTATACGGGAAAATTTTTAGCACAAGAACTAGCATCAGAGAAGAAATCCTAGAAAATGTTCCATTTAGTAACGTTTTTTAGTGGAAAAAATATCACAGTACCTTTTACATGTAAATCTACATAATATAGACATATCTTTTCATTATAATCGGTTCATCAAAAAAACGAAAAGGATGTTTCGTGGAAAAAACCGTGAAAGTGAAGAAAAAAGACTGGATGCACTATACGATAAAAAGTTTGGCCTTTTGGGTTATCTTTGGCATTATCGCAGGTATTGCTCTTGGTATGGTTGATCCTAAACTGGCAACGCAAGCAAAGCCTGGAATTGATTGGTTTATTCAAGCGTTGAAATGGCTTGTTGGACCGATTATCTTCTTAACCATTATTTCAGGTATTGTTGGACTTGAAAGTCTTAAAGAAGTCGGTTCCATTGGATTAAAAGCATTAATCTATTTTGAAATCGTAAGTACCTTTGCGTTGGCAATCGGTGTACTTTTTGGAAATCTGTTTGGACCTGGGCATGGAATGAATCTTTCTGTTGATTCGCTAGATCCTAAAAGTGTTGCTAAATTTACAACCACAGGTGACGTTGGGTCTATATGGTCTATCCTCAAAAATGCAGTTCCAAGTGACCCTATTACACCATTTTTGAATGGTAATACACTTCAAGTATTAACGATGGCATTGGTTTTAGCTCTTTTGATCGCTGCTTTTGGTGGAAAACATAAAGCGACTATTTTAAAACCACTTGAAATTGTTCAAAACTTTTTCTTCAAAATTTTAACGATTTTGATGTGGTTAAGCCCTATCGCATCTTTTAGTGCAATGGCATTTTTGATTGGTAAATTTGGTGTTGCATCACTGATCAATATGGCAAGTTTATTGGGTGTTATGGCTATCTCTGTACTTGTATTTGTTTTTGGTGTGCTCGGTATCATCATGGCAATCTTCAAAATCAACATTTTCAAATTTATGCGTTTTATCGCTAAAGAGGTATTGATTGTATTTGCAACGTCATCCAGTGAATCTGCATTGGCTCCATTGATGCGTCGTCTAGAAGCTGCTGGTGTTAGTCGTGGAACAACAGGTCTTGTTATTCCAACGGGTTATTCGTTTAACCTTGATTGTACAAATATCTATCTTTCACTCTCCATTATCTTTATTTCTCAAGCATTCAATATTCCATTGACACTTGGCGAAGAGTTAAGTATCATCTTTATTTTGATGGTTACCTCAAAAGGTGCTGTAGGTGTAACAGGTTCTGGTTTTATTGTTCTTGCGGGAACTTTGTCTGCAATGGGTGGCGTAATTCCTGTTGTTACCGTTGCGGTACTTTTGGGTGTCGATAAATTTATGAGCGAAATGAGAGCGGTAGGTAACCTTTGTGGTAATGCGGTTGCTGCTGTTGTTGTTGGTGCATGGGATAAACAGATCGATATGGATAAATTCAGATACGCATTAGATCATCCAGAGACTGTTGAAGACACAATTCCTGGTTAATCAATTTTCATACGGTCAATGAGGTGTTACAATTACCTCATTGACCTCTTTTTTTTTTAAGACAAATTTTCCCCCCCTTTTTCTTTTAAAAAATCTCATTAAAATCCCTTTTCGTATGCCATAATAAATCATATATCATAAAACACTTTGCAAATCACATCTTAAGTTTTCGTAGAAATTACGCATCGGTTATAGAGCTTAGACTGGTTTTAAAGTATCAAAAGGGTCTTCGTTGAACAGAGTGAGCAAGAAAAAGGGAAGTAAGAAAGATTGGAAGTACTATACCGTTAAAAGTTTGGCTTTTTGGGTCGTTACAGCAATTATTACAGGTGTCGCATTTGGTATGATTGATCCAGAGAATGCTATTAAGGCAAAACCTGGAATCGATTGGTTTATTCAAGCATTGAAGTGGCTTGTTGGGCCAATTATTTTCTTAACAATTATTTCAGGTATTGTTGGGCTTGAAAGTCTCAAAGAGGTTGGCTCCATTGGACTAAAAGCTTTCATTTACTTTGAAGTGGTGAGTACCTTTGCCCTTGCGATTGGGGTACTTTTCGGAAATATTCTTAAGCCTGGACATGGAATGAATCTTTCTATTGAGTCTTTAGATGCCTCAAGTGTAGAGAGTTTTACTAAAGCGAGTCATGAGAATGCTTCCGCTTGGAGCATTCTTAAAAGTGCTATTCCGACAGATCCTATTACTCCATTTATTCATGGTAATACACTTCAAGTTTTGGTGATGGCTCTTGTTCTTGCCGTATTAATTTCAGCATTTGGGGATAAATACAAACCTATCATTTTAAAGCCACTGGAAAAAGTACAAGAGTTTTTCTTTAAACTTCTAACCATTGTTATGTGGCTCAGCCCCCTTGCCAGCTTTAGTGCTATGGCATTTTTAATTGGTAAATTTGGTATTACTTCACTCATTGGTATGGCAAGCTTATTGGGCGTTATGTTTGTTTCTATCTTAGCTTTTATCTTTGGTGTGTTAGGAATCATTTTATGGTTCTATCAAATCAATGTTTTCAAGTTTATGCGCTTTATCGCTAAAGAAGTCTTGATCGTTTTTGCAACATCATCAAGTGAATCTGCATTAGCTCCATTGATGCGCCGCCTTGAATCAGCGGGAGTGAGTCGAGGAACGACGGGGTTAGTTATCCCTACAGGATATTCATTTAATCTAGATTGTACCAATATTTATTTATCGCTATCTATTATTTTTCTTGCGCAAGCTTTTAATATACCTTTGACACTTTCGCATGAACTGTCTATTATTTTTATTTTGATGGTTGCCTCAAAAGGTGCCGTTGGGGTAACAGGTTCTGGCTTTATTGTTCTTGCAGGAACCTTATCTGCTATGGGTGATGTCATTCCTGTTGTGACCGTTGCCGTACTCCTTGGTGTTGATAAATTTATGAGTGAGATGAGAGCGGTTGGCAATCTCTGTGGCAATGCCGTTGCTGCCGTTGTTGTTGGTGCATGGGATAAACAGATCGATATGGAAAAATTTAAATATTCACTGGATCATCCAGAAAGTGTTACAGACGCAATCCCTGGTTAATCTATGGTACAGACCAATGAGGAGCTCTCCTCATTGGATTTTTACTTAAACCTCGCTATAATCAAACAAATTAATAAAGAGAGCTGACATGCTAGAAGAAATTGCTGAGCGCATCAAAGCACTTCCTCCCCTCCCTAAAAGTTTTCATCAGATGACGCTCATTTGCCAAGACCCTAATGCGAGTTCAGCAGACCTTGCACGGGTGATTGAAGAAGACCCTATGATGGTTGCTAACTTATTGAAAGTCGCTAATTCTCCTTTGTATAACTTTAGACGAGAGATCAAAAGCGTACTACAAGCCGTGAGCCTTTTTGGAATGTCCACCACTCGCTCTTTAGTCACCGATATGTCGATTAAAAAATTGTTACAAGTGGACATGGCACCGTATGGCGTTACGCCTGAAGAGTTTGCCGCTATCTCTGGATTGCAAAGTGCATTGATGGTTCAGTGGTACAGCAAGATTGATGCAACGAAAGCAGATTTTCTTTTTCTGGCGGCACTTTTGCAAGAGACAGGTAAAATTTTGATTGCCGATGAAATCGTCAAAAATGATGAAATGTATCAATTCCGTTCTGAAATCGAAAATAGTAATAATATTGCTGATGTTGAAAAAATGTTTGTCAGAATGACAAGTAGCGAAGTGGCAGGGCTTATTTTTAAACATTGGAAATTTGAAGAAAAAATGGTGAAAGCGATTGAATACGTTGATGCTCTTGGCGTTGCTCCCGTAGATATTCGTCCTTACGCCGTTGCTTTAAAAGTGGTTAAAACTGCTATCCCCATTAATGCACCGCTGAGTGATCGAAGTATTAACCTTGCACTCAATATTCT
The DNA here is from genome assembly GCF_002162315.1 of Sulfurospirillum diekertiae. Taxonomy (NCBI): domain Bacteria; kingdom Pseudomonadati; phylum Campylobacterota; class Epsilonproteobacteria; order Campylobacterales; family Sulfurospirillaceae; genus Sulfurospirillum; species Sulfurospirillum diekertiae. Next base: position 646,645 of record NZ_CP021416.1, read on the forward strand.
TGAAAAAGAGAAACTTGATAAACAAGTATTTCTTGAGACTGTGACAAAACTCAAAGAATACTACTAACTTCTTACATGTAAAAGGTACTTCTGTGAAAATTCTAACTATTATTGATACGTTTGGTTTCTTTTTTAGAAACTACTATGCGCTTCCACAACTGCGTAATACGCAGGGGTTCCCCACAGGACTTCTCACTGGATTTGCCAATTTTATTTATGCGATTAAAAACGAGCACGATACCGATTATCTTCTGTTTGCACTCGATAGTAAGGGCAAAAATTTTCGCCATACACTAGACCCTAATTATAAAGCTAATCGACCAGAAGCCCCTGAAGATTTAAGACGCCAACTGCCTGTTGCTATCTCATGGATTGAGAAAATGGGCTTTAAATGTTATGCAGAAGAGGGGTATGAAGCGGATGATGTCATTGCCTCTGCGGTGCGTTTTGCAAAAAGCCATGACATTAAAGTGCGCATTGTCACGCATGATAAAGATCTCTATCAGCTCATTGATGATGGCCGAGTGGTGATCTATGACCCTATGAAAAAGATGGAGATTGATACCGAAAAATGTTTTGAAAAATTTGGTGTTTATCCTCATAAAATCAATGAATATTTAGCCCTTGTGGGTGATGTCGCCGATAATATTCCTGGTGTAAAGGGTATCGGTCCAAAAGGTGCTAAAAAACTTTTGGATGACTATGGAACGATCGAAAATGTGTATGAAAACCTTGAACGTATAGGAAATCCTCGTGTTCAAGCAATGCTTGAGGAGGGAAGAGAAAAAGCCTTTTTAAGTAAACAGCTGGTTCGTTTGGACGATTCGCTCAACATCGCCGATAAGTTCGATGCATTTCATTTCCCTTGCGATAATCCTCTCATCAATATAGCCGATGAACTTGAAAAGTATGAGCTACGCCATATGCTCTCTCGTGTCAGAAATGAGTCTTTACATATAAAGCCAAAAGAGATTCCAAGCAATAGCTTTAATGCGATTTTACTGGACGATACCAAGATGTTGTTTAACATCATAGAAGGCATCGAAGAAGACGCTATTGTTGCGTTCGATACAGAGACGAATGCACTGGATGCGTACAATGCAAAGATCGTAGGCTTCTCGTTTGCAACCAATACGCATGAGGCATACTACGTGCCTATTGGACACCATTATTTGGGAGTAGGCGATCAGATTGCGTTAGCCGATGCGAAGAGAGCACTCGAAATGCTTTTTACGCACAAAATTGTTGGACAAAATCTCAAGTTCGACCTTGCTGTTGTTGAAAATAATTTTGGTATTAAAGATGTTGCTATCTATGCGGATACAATGCTTCTTGCATGGCTCCTTAATCCTGAAACCAATGTGGGACTTGACACACTGGCTCTTCGATTTTTTAATCATGCTATGGTTAAGTTTAAAGATGTTGTCCCTAAAGGAGAAAACTTTAGCGCTGTGCCATTAGAAAAAGCGTGTGAATATGCCAGCGAAGATGCGTGGATGACTCTTAGGCTTTTTGAAAAGCTCCACGAAGTGCTCGACCCAGAACTACTTGATCTTGCCAAAGAGGTGGAGTTCCCATTTATCAAGACACTTATGAAGATGGAAAAAGAGGGCATAAAAATTGATGGTCGTTATTTTGAAGTCCTTTTAAAACGAACAGACCATGCGATAGAAGAACTTAAAACGGAAATTTTTAGTTTGTGCAATGCAACGTTTAATCTCAATTCAACACAACAGCTCGGCAATGTTCTGTTTGAACAGTTAGGACTTCCTACCGTTAAAAAGACCAAAACAGGCTACAGTACCGATGAAAATGTTTTGAATGAACTTTTAGATCAACACCCTAGTATTGCTAAAATTTTGGAGTATCGTGAACTTTATAAACTGCGTTCTACTTACATAGAGCCATTGCTTAAACTTTCCAAAGAATCTCCTTTAGGGCGCGTGCATACCTCGTTTATACAAACAGGTACTGCAACAGGAAGACTCAGCTCGAAAGACCCTAACTTGCAAAATATCCCTGTTAAAACAGAGCTTGGACGCGAAGTACGCGGTGGTTTTGTGGCGAAAGAGGGCTGTAAACTCATCGGCATTGATTATTCTCAAATTGAGTTAAGACTTTTGGCGCATTTTAGCGGAGATGAAGCGATGATTCATGCTTTTCAATCGGGTAAAGATATTCACAAAGAGACGGCTTTAAAACTTTTTGGCGAAGAAGAAGCTGTAGCAAAACGCGGTGTAGCTAAAAGTATTAACTTTGGATTGTTGTATGGCATGGGGCCAAAGCGTCTTTCTGAAACAATTGGTATCTCGACCAAAGAGGCAAAAAGTTATATAGAGAGTTATTTTGCGACTTTTCCTACGATTAAAAATTATCTCACATCGGTGGCTGAAAGTGCTAAAAAAGAGGGATATGTACAGACACTGTTGGGTCGAAAACGTTTTTTTGACTTTGAACACGCCAATGGAATGCAATACGCGGGCTACCTTCGTGAAGCGGTCAATACCGTTTTTCAAGGAAGTGCTGCTGATCTTATCAAACTGTCTATGAATAAAATTATGGCGACGCTTGTCGATGATGAGGCAAAGTTACTGCTTCAAATTCACGATGAACTTATTTTCGAAGTGAAAGAAGAACGTGCGCAGGCGTTTTCTCTGCAAGCTCAAAAGGTAATGGAAGAGATTTATCCTCTTCGCGTTCCACTTAAAGTTTCGATTGCCATAGGCAATAATTGGGGAGAATTAAAATGATCGAAGTCTTGTTATTGGCATTTGCACTAAGTATGGATGCCTTTGCTGTTTCCATAGGCCTTGGCGCCAAACAAAACGGTCATACTACGAAAGAACTTGCTTTCAAAGCAGGACTTTTCTTCGGTATTTTTCAAGCATTAATGCCACTGCTTGGGTATCTTGGTGGTAAAGGTGTATTTGGTTTCGTAAGCCAGTATGCCTCCTATATTGCGTTTGGTCTGCTAGCGCTTATTGGGGCAAAAATGATCTACGAAGGTGTCAATGAAGGTGTGGGTGAGGAAATAGCAAAGATTACCAATAAAATTATGTTAACGTTAGCTATCGCGACGAGTATCGATGCCATGGCTGCAGGCTTTAGTTTAATGCTTTTAGATCTCAATCCTCTGCTTTCATGTGCTATCATTGGTTTAACAACCTTTGTGATTAGTTTTCTTGGTGTTTATGTAGGTAAGCTTAGTGGAACATGGTTGGAGAGCAAAGCGGAGATTTTTGGTGGGGTTGTTTTAGTTGCTATCGGATTTAGGGTTTTGTTTTTTTTAAGATAGAGGCTCATTTTATGAGCCTCTGCATGGATTAAAATTTGTAGTTTAATCCGACATAATATTGAATCATATGTTCATCTTCCATTTTGAAATTGGCTTTTACAGTGCCTAGATCGAAGGAAGATGTGTCGTCAACATCACTAATCATATAGCGAGCACCAATTTCAAGCTCTGTACTTTTCGTTAAAGCGTACAAGAAGCCAGCTTCAGCACCGTAATTAAACCCTTTAGGCTTGTCCAGTGAAAGTGCTTTAGCCGTGTCATTATCAATGTTACCTACACTATAAGAAGCGTTTATACCGATAAAAGGTGTGAAATCTGATTTGTTTTTAAAGAGATAATCATAGCCAAGGCCATATGTATAGGATGTTGTATCCTCTTTTTTATTTTGGTATCCGAAACTTCCATAAACTCTGCCATATTCAAAGTATTTACCCACTTTAATAGCTTCATACGTTGTATTGATCGTATCTGAAGTTGATCCTTCCTGAATAATATGCGTTCCAAATAAATTGAAATCTGCTGTGCTAGAACTTTTACCATGAATGCTCATACCACCAAACTCACCGCCAATAAACCATGGATTGGTATCTGCAAAAATAGCAGATCCATTAAGCAACAAAAATGATGCAACAACTAAACTTTTCTTCATAGAGCCCCCTCATTGAATAATATTTTGAAATAAAAAAACATGAAATAATATCTGATATAAATTAATAATAATATTAAATTATAAAAAAGTATCTATTTTGTTATTTAAGAAAGAGTTGGAGAGTAATTTTTAAGAATTTTCTCACAGTTTTTATATTCAGGCATAAATTCACTGACACAGAGCCAAAAGCTTTTTTGGTGGTTTTTGTGCTCAATGTGTGAGAGTTCATGAATGACGATGTAGGTAATGCACTCCAAAGGCAGTTGGGCAAGGCTAAGGTTAAAGCTTAGTTCATTGGTGTGTGAGCAACTTCCCCAACGTTTTTTAGCTTTACGAAAACTAATTTTAGTAGGTCTGACGCTCATTAAAAAACTCCACTCTTCCACTAGCCGCGTCACTAACGGAATTGTTTTTTCTTTGTAGAACGCATCAGGTGTTTGCTTTACATGTAAAAGAATAGGTTCGCCCAAGTAGAGCACTTTCCCCTCTTCTGCAAAAAGGGATTGTATGGTCGTTCGCTTTTTCGCCGCTTTGACTTTTGTAAAAATCCATGCCGCTTTTTGACTTACTAATTCATGAATATATTCTTTGGATGTGTAAGGTGTTTTGACAATGACCCCTTTGATCGGGTCGATCATAATGTAGAGATGTTTCAGACGACGATTGGTGATAATAGAGTAACAAAGCGTTTCGCCTTGGTACTCTATGAGAGGTTGCATCGTTTAATTAAACCAGCTTTTGATTTTATCGAAGACACTTTCAAATTTATCATCTTTGGATTTTTTTTCAACGCCGAATTCTTCTTGCAATTGAATGAGTAGCTCTTTTTGCTCTTTAGTGAGCTTTTTAGGATAGCGAATAGAGATTTGCGTAATCATGCTTCCTAATTGATGCGTATGAACATTTTTAACACCTTCATGTTTGAAGATAAACTGTTGTTTATCTTTTGCACCAAGAGGCAACTCAAGTTCAGCTTCTCCCCGAATCGTTGGGATTTTTATGGTTTCACCAAGAGCAACTTGCGTAAAAAATACAGGCACTTCAATATAGATGTCATCGTTATGGCGTACAAAGTGTTCATCTTCTTTGACGTGCACTAAGATATAAAGATCGCCTCTTCCTCCGCGCTCGTCAATATTGCCTTTACCGGCTACGCGAATACGGTTGTTATTGTCAATGCCCTCGGGAATGTCAATCGTCACTTTGTCTTCGATTTGTGTAAAGCCTTTAGCATTACAACTTGGGCATGGATTGGTGACAACACTCCCTTTTCCATTACAATTTGGACAGGTTTGTGAAAAGGTCATAAATCCTTGTCGGTAAAAGACCTGACCTTTGCCTTTACACTCTTTACATGTAGCCTTAGATTTATCTTTGCTTCCCGTTCCATCACACGTGTCACATGGCTTTTTATAGGAAAAAGTCACCTCTTTTTTAGTGCCAAAAATGGCTTCATTAAAGGCGAGGGTTACTTCTGCTTCAAGGTCTAGATTGTATTTGCGATTTTGTTTTGATCCGCCACCGCCAAAACCACCACTGCTTCCAAAGCCACCACCAAAGACAGACTCAAAAATAGAACCAAGATCGCCCATAATGTCTTCATAGCGCATATCGGAGAAATGGCTAAAGCCTTGAGAATCAAGTCCGGATTTACCGTAGCGATCGTACGTAGCACGTTTTTGCTCATCGCTTAAAACTTGATAGGCCTCATTAATCGCTTTAAATTTCTCTTCAGCCTCTTTATCGCCTTGATTGCGATCGGGATGGTATTGCAATGCTAATTTGCGATAGGCTTTTTTAATCTCAGTAGCGTCCGCTGTTTTGGTAATTTCCAATATTTCATAATATTCTAGATCCACTATTATCTCTTTACATGTAAGTTTTTGAAGATCAAGATTTTAGCAAAAAGTAGTTTAAAATTTGGTTGTTAAGGTTGATTAACAAATCGTTAAAGGCTCATTAATAGCACTCCTGTAAGATTTCATCATAAAACTTTTAAGGAGTACACAATGAAAAAGACAATCTTAACACTCGCAACATTAGTTGCACTAGGAACCACTAGTGCTTTCGCCTTCGGTGGAGGTAACTGTCAAGGGATGCAATCCGGTATGGGTATGATGCAAGGTGGCGGAATGAGTGGTCCAGGAATGATGATGCAAGGTGGAAGAGGTGGCATGGCGATGATGGAACAGCTCAACCTTACCGATGATCAACGCCATAAATTACATGTTTTGCAAAGTGAAATGAAGTTAGAAATGACCAAGCTACAAGATCCAAAAATGAGAACAAAAATGCAAGACCTTATGAGTGGTGATAGCTTCAATAAAAAAGAGTTTATCAAACTTCATACCGAAATGCACGAAAAAATGTTAGCGCTTCAAGCGGATCATATGGAAAAAGTGTTCAATCTTCTCACAAAAGAACAACGTGCTGAGCTTAAAACGTTGATGGCTCAAAAACCACAAAGACCAGCCCCTGTACAAACAACACCTGCTACCAGTAAATAAAAGTTCAAATTTTACCTCTATAAGACCTCTTCGGAGGTCTTTCTTTTTAAATATCACTCAAATTCAGTATAATTATAAAAAACCTACAAGGCCATAGAATGATTAATGTCTTGATGATAGAAGATGATACAGAATTCGCCGAAATTTTAAGTGAATATCTTGCGAAATACAATATTAAAATTACCAATTTTGAAGATCCTTATTTGGGTTTAAGTGCTGGGGTAAAAAAGTATGATTTGCTTATTTTAGATTTGACATTGCCGGGCATGGATGGACTTGAAGTTTGTAAAGAAATTGTTGCGCAATATGATATTCCTATCATTATCTCCTCAGCACGCAGCGATATTAGCGATAAAGTCATTGGTCTTCAAATCGGTGCGGATGATTATTTACCAAAACCGTATGACCCCAAAGAGATGTACGCACGCATTCAGAGCTTGATTCGCCGTTATAAAAAAAAGCTCAACGTTAGAAGAACAGCAAAGTCACAGTGTTTCTTGGTCGATGAAAAACGCCATGAAATCTCTTTTAAAGGAGAGGTTCTCAATCTCACTCCAGCAGAATATGAGATACTCTCGTATATGATTCGTCAAAATGGTTTTTCGATCTCCCGCGAACAGTTGGTGTATAACTGCAAATCGTTGAAAGATAAAGGCTCTAAAAGTTTAGATGTCATTATTGGTCGCTTGCGTACTAAAATTGGTGATGATTCTAAAAGCCCTGAGTACATTCACTCCGTACGAGGTATTGGGTATAAGCTTGTCGGATGATTAAAAACTCAATTCTTAATAAGATCAGTGCAATCTTTTTTCTCTCACTCTTTTTGCTTGCGATGTTTTTTGCTCTTTTGCTGGAACATCAAAGCGATAAAAATTTGGAGAATATGAAACAGCGCCAAATTCAATCGGTCAACTATCTTTTAGTCATGTATCGTAATAACGTTCAGCCTAAAGATATTGAGGAATATTTCAATAATTTTGGACTCAAAAAAGTTGCCAGTAAACATCTGCGTGATTCTGTCCTTGCCAATGGCGTAGTCATCTTCCAAAAACTTTCTCCCATTAGCCGTTTTTCTTCCATTGTGTACAATGACCGTTATTATCTTTTTATCGATAATTTTGAATCCAGTGTACTGTTAGAGAGTCAAGATTACAAAAATTTTAACGAAAGTTTATGGGTTGTTTTTGTCATTGCTTTACTCATTTTGCTTTATATGTACGTCTCTATTTTTAAAAGTATCGCACCGCTGAAAACTCTGAGTTCGCAAATACGAAAGTTTGCCAGTGGGGATTTGAGCATTGAATGCCAGAGTGAATCCAATGATGAAATCGGTGAAGTTGCCAATGAGTTTGATCGTGCTGTTAAAAAAATACGTGATCTTATCAATTCCAGACAACTTTTTTTACGAACGATTATGCATGAGCTCAAAACTCCGATTGGCAAAGGGCGTATTGTCGCTGAAATGCTTGAGGACGCTATTGCTAAAAAACGCCTCGTTAATGTGTTTGGCAGGCTTGATCTTTTGATTGCCGAATTTTCAAAGATCGAGCAGCTTACATCACAGCGATATGAACTCAATCTTAAAGAGTATTCGCTTTTACATGTAATCGATCAAGCCATTGATCTTTTGATGCTCGATGATCAAAAAAGAGAAGATCAGGTTCATGTCGAAGGCGATTTTGATTTTAAAGTGACTGTTGACTTTGAGCTCATGGCATTAGCGATTAAAAACTTGATGGATAATGCCATGAAGCATAGCCTCAATCATCGCGTTTTTGTAAAAAATAGTGGACAGAGGCTGATTATTGCCAATGAAGGCGAGCCTCTTAAAATGGCGATTGAAGAGTATTTTCAACCGTTTGTCTCTGGTTCTAAAGCCTGTGGTAGTGGATTAGGGCTTGGACTGTATATTGTCAAAAATATTGTGGAACAACATGGATTGGAAATAGCGTACGCATATGAAGAAGGCTATCATCACTTTAGTATTGATTTTTCAAAAGGATTTATCGCATGATGAGAGGGTTAGAGAAGTTTAATAAACTGGTTGATGCCTTTGAAAAACTTCCTACGGTTGGTCGCAAGTCGGCTATTAGATTTGCCTATCATTTGGTTCTAAATGACACTTTTTCTGCAATGAAACTTGCCAATGCCATTGAGAGTGCGATTCAGAGTATTCGAAAATGCGAACAGTGTGGGGCACTGAGTGAGCATGAAATTTGTGATATTTGCCTTGATGAAAGACGCGATAGTCAAAAGATCTGTATTGTAGAAAGCGCCAAAGATATTTTTGTGCTCGAGGAGCATAAACTGTTTGATGGACGTTATTTTGTTCTATGCGATTTGGAAGAAGAGACACTCAGTAAGCTTGAAGCGATGGTTCACGAAGATGTTAAGGAGATGATCTTTGCTTTGACACCTTCATTAGCGAGTGATGCACTTATTTTATTTATTGAAGATAAACTCAAAGCGCATGATCTGCATTTTACAAAAATTGCTCAAGGCGTACCAACAGGCGTGCACTTAGAAAATGTTGATATGCTCTCCTTATCTAAAGCTTTAGAATCACGTACAAAAATCTAAGTTCAATCTGTCTTTGTTTCATTGAAAAATTTATAATTATTTTTTCCTAATTGTTTGGCACTGTACATCGCTTTGTCTGCTTGCAAGATGAGTTCATCTGCATCAAGTGTATCGCAAGGGTAGAAACTGACGCCAAGGCTCGCAGAGATATAAAGATCAATCCCATTAACGACGATTACCTCTTGTATCTTTTCTAAAATCCTGACAAGAATGGTTTCGCACTCTTGTGGCTCTTTAAGATGGGTCAGTAGTGCTACGAATTCGTCGCCGCCTAAACGAGCGATGGTTTCATTTTGGCGAAGCAGTTTGGTAATGCGCTCAGCTACAATAATGAGTAACTCATCTCCAATACTATGGCCATATGTATCGTTCACTTCTTTAAAGCCATCAAGATCGATATATACAACGGCAAAATAAGTATGATAGCGCTGTGCTTCGGCAATAGCTTGATGGAGCCTATCCCAAAATAAAATACGATTGGGAAGAGAAGTTAGAACATCATGTTGGGCAAGGTGTTCTAATGCTTTTTCATGTTCTTTGATGGTGGATATATCAGTAAAAAGTGCTACAAAATGTTGAACTTCTCCTTCGCTGTCTTTAACGGCACTAATGTTTAACATTTCAGCAGTTAAGCTACCATCTTTACGACGGTTCCATATTTCCCCTTGCCAGTTGCCTTTTGTAAAAATACTGTGCCACATTTGTGTATAAAAACTGTTTTCATGTCTTCCTGATTTTAAGATGCGAGGGTTATGTCCAATGATCTCGGATGCTTCAAAACCAGAGTTCCGAATGAAAGCCTCATTCGCTTCAATAATTGTGCCTTGTGGATCGGTAATAATAATTCCCTCTTTTGCGTGGGTAAAAACGTTGGCTGCAAGTTGTACTTTGGAATCGCTGGTGCTTTTATCAATTGCAAGGGCAATAAATTGCACTTCATCTTCCACGAGTTTGATTTCTCTAGGCGTAAGATTTTGCTGTTGCAAAGAACAAATGATTAAAAGACCAAGAGGTTTTTTAAGTGCTGAAAAAATAGGATTTATCCAACATGTTTGGGTAGCATCGGATAAAAAACATTGAAACGCTTCATCTGCACACCAGTGTTGATTTTTTATGTCACTGAGCAAGATAGGTTCAGATTGAAGTTGCATGAGATGATTCAAAAATGGAGTGTTGTTATGTGACGTCTTTATCAGTGCCATACTCAGGTCTTGAAGCTCTTTGGATGTAGCACCAAGTGTTAGTTTTGTGATGGTTTCATCAAAGAGTAAAATACTGCATCCAATACGGTGGTGGTGTATGGATTCAATGCCTCCAATCATTACATGTAAAATGGTTGAGAGGGGTGAAGTGTTTACCATCATCTGTAAAATTTGTTTATGGTGTTGTTCGCATTCTTGGATGTACTTACGTTCGTCAATGTCTGCTAGCACACCAACAAGTCCTAGTTCTCTGCCTTTGTCGTCGTAAAAACGTTTGCCTGCGAGGTTTCCCCAAAAACTTGTACCATCCTTGCGACAATAGATCCGTTCTAAATCTACGGATGATATGCTACTACCAAGAAGTGATAGCATCTTAGTCCGGCCGATCTCTTTTTCGCTGGGATGGATGAGTTCAACATACTCTTTGCCAATGAGTTCCTCAAGAGGGTATAAAAACATTTCAGCCATGCGTCGATTGGCATGAATGATATAGCCTTCAAGGTTGACTAAGAAGATCGCAACACTAGAGGTATCCATGATTTGTTTGAAGAGGATTTCTTGTTTAGCAAGATTTTCATTGACTGCATCTAACTGCTTTTCTGTTTCTTTTCGCATAGTGATATCATGTATAATTGAAAAAAGAACTCTTTTCTTACCTAACGTAATAGGTGTTGAATAAACTTCAACATCTTTTATTTCATTGTTGGCAAGCTTGTGTTGAAAGGTAAAGTAGTTACGCTCTTCCATGAGAGCACGTTGTCGTTCTTGATGTACCTCATTGGGAGGGAGTGTATTAAATGAAGCAACAGACATTCCCACAAGATGATCTAGTGGATACCCATAGAACTGTGCTGCAGCTTTATTGGCGTTAATAATCTCTCCGCTGTGAGGATCAATGAGAAGCATAACGGAACTACTATCATCAAAAAATCGGTAGAGGGCATTATATGTGTTGTCTGATAAAAATAAAGTATCAAAAAATGTGCTAAACAGACTCATTGTACCCTCTGTTGAGAAATATAACATCTAAAATAATATTAGTGTAACATAAAATTTGTAATGTTTGGTTGTAGAATCGACAGCAGCTCAATAGATATATTTTAATAAAAATAGAAAATTAAAAAGAGAGGAGTTTAGCCCCTCTTTGCTTCCTCTACCATATGATCTAAAATCGTGAAGAGCTCTTTACTTTTTGTCTCGACAATTTTAAAATTATTTAGAATTTCCTCAGATTTTTCCACACAATTATTGTTTTTAATACAGGCTAAAGAGGCATATATTTTATCATGAACATTTTGATGCGGTGATGCAAGGAGCGCATAACTTGGGACATTTTCAAAGGCTTTTTTACCATCTCCATGTTCATACCATTTTCCTAACCTACACTGGTGATGATCACTAAATGTTGTTTTTTCTTCATTATGGAAAATTGAGTTGTACGCTTTAAGTTTGAAAATAATATGATCAAGCTTAGCAAGTTCAATGAAAATATCGTAAGAGATAAGAAGATTTTCTTGGCGTATGGCATCAGCATTGTCTGTAAGTTCACTTAAAGCTTGCCTGAAGAGATCAACTTGCGAAACAGTGTCTTTGACGTAAACTTCCGTACTTTCGCTACTTTCTACCATCGTTTCGGCATTTTGCTTCAAAATATTGATCGTGGCTTCTACTTCTGTAGTTGCTTTTTGGGTACGTTCTGCAAGTTTTCGAACTTCATCCGCAACAACCGCAAAGCCACGACCATGTTCCCCTGCACGCGCTGCCTCAATTGCAGCATTCAGTGCAAGAAGATTGGTTTGATCTGAAATATCTTTAATCAGGGCAATGACCTGTGCAATTTCATCGGTACTATGAGTGACGCTATCGGCATTTTTTCGCGTATCGTTAATCTTTTCAACGATGTGTTCCATTGCACTCATAATTTGATTGGTATTTTGATGTACATTTTTGACGACTAAAGAGGTTTTATCATTGAGTTGTAAAATATTTTGTAATGTTTCTATCGTTGTTTGCATCGTTTGTTGAATATCCGTACTTCCATGAATGGCTCCCTCACTCATTAAATCGGTTAATGAAATCATTAATTGTGAATGTGCCATATGTTGGTTAATTTCAGTGTGAGCCTCTTTAATCTTACTCTCTTCTATTTGAGCAAGATGAACAATTTGTTCAAATTTATCAAAAAGGCGATTAAAATTTTGGGACGTTTGAGCAATCTCATCTTGTGACTCTATGGGTAAACGGCTAGAGAGATCACCTTTTTCCGATGCCAATGTTGCGGCAATAGTCTTAAGTCGGTTGATATTTTTAAGAATAATGGTATTGGTAACGCCTAAGGCAGTGAGCAAAATAATAATACCAATTAAAGCAGTCAATGCCATTGTCATAAAACCCTTTTGAAGGGCACTCTTTGAAATATTTTCATCGGCTTCTGCTTGTTGATTTGCCATAATCACTAGCTGATCAATATATTGACGGTGTATGTCATAGTATTTTTGTAGCTCACCTGATAGCAACGTTCGTGCTTCTTCCATATTGCCTTTTTCAATCGCAGGAATAAATTTTTTTTCAGTAAGGTCAAAATAACTAAATGCCGAGCTTTTAATCTCATTTAAAACCAATTTTTTCATACTTGGTTCAAGATTGCTCTGATCCCAATAACTTTGGCGATCGGTAAAATCTTTTTTAAGGGCATCTAGCTTGGCTTTAAGGGAAATAATTTGTTCGGGTGTACTGTTTAGGAGCTCATACGTAACAAGGCGAGTTTCAAGGATATATTCTGGCGGTGGGAGAATATCGGCTAAAAGATCTTTTGAAAGAATAATATTCTCATAGATATTTCCTTTAATTTGTACCGTTTGAATCGTAATAAAAGAGACACCAATAACAAGTATCACCACAAAGGAGCTAATGAATGCAGAAATAATTAATCGTAGTTTGATAGTCATGAAGAGCCTTTTGTAAAAATTCATATAGAATAAACAAAGCCATAAAAATAATATGCATAAATTATTCCTTATAAAGATAAACTAAAATTTTATTTATATTTCTAAATAGCAATTTTTTAGAATGTCAAAAGTAGAGCACTATCTGTTGAAAGTGTTTATTTGCAAATGAGAAAGGAAGTTTACATGTAAACTTCCTAGAGATTTTTTAATGTGCGTATTTCTTGCGGAGTTCTTTTTTATTAACTTTTCCTATGCTTGTTTTGTCGATGCTTTCTACAAATTTTATTTTTAAAAGCATACTTTCACGCGCCATAATGCCTTTTTTAATAAACTCTTTAGCATGAAGAAGCAGCTCTTTTTCACTGATGACTTTACTTGGGTCGATGACCACAAGCGCAAGAGGTCGTTCTCCCCATTTTTCATCGTCAATCCCAATAACAGCAACCTCTTTCACAAAAGCATGTTGGTTAATAATATCTTCAAGCTCCAAAGAAGAGACCCACTCGCCTCCAACTTTGATAATATCTTTGACACGATCAGTGATTTTGATATAGCCCTTTTCATCGACATTGGCCATATCTCCTGTGTGTAAATAACCACCATTCCAAAGGATTTCAGAGTTTTTTTGATCTTTAAAGTAGCCTTGACTCAGCCAAGGAGAACGCACAACGATTTCACCGGTGCTCACACCATCACGAGGAAGCGGTTGCATCTGTTCATTCACGATTTGCATTTCCACAAGACCCATTGGGCGACCCGTTTTGATGCGAATATCACTTTGGGCATCATCGTCTAGCGCTAACATTTCTGGGGTGAGTTGCGCCACACTTAAAATAGGGCAGGTTTCACTCATGCCATAGCCTGTGAACATATCAATGCCTCTTGAAAGTGCCTCTTTGCACATCGCTTTGGGAAGCGATGCTCCTCCGATCATGACTTTCCATCCTTTGAGATTCACTTCATTAATTTTAGGTGAATTAAAAAGCATGTGCATAATTGTGGGAACACAGTGCGAAAAGGTGACGCCTTCTTTGTCAATTAGTTCCAAAAGCATGTCAGGCATGTAACGTCCCGGATAGACTTGCTTAACGCCTAACATGGTTGCGACATAAGGCAGTCCCCACGCATGGACATGAAACATTGGGGTAATCGGCATATACACATCACCTTGATGAAAGCTACCTTGTTTTGGCGCACTCCCCAGTGTAGAAAGGGCACCTAGCGTATGAAGGACAAGCTGGCGATGAGTAAAGTAAACACCTTTGGGAAGCCCCGTTGTTCCAGTTGTATAAAACGTTGTTGCACGGGTGTTTTCATCAAAGTCTGGGAAATCAAATGTATCAGCACTTTGCGCAAGCAGTTGTTCGTATTCACCCTTTACATGTAAAGAGGTTGGGGGGACTTTTCCATCATCCGAGAGAACAATAAAAGCATCAATATCGAGTCTTCCTTTAATCTGCTCTAAGGTGGGGAGAAAATCTGTATGTGCCAAAATAATATCATCTTCAGCGTGATCAATTGTATAAAGAATTTGCTCAGGGGCTAGTCTAATATTGATGGTATGAAGGATAGCTCCTAACATTGGAATTGCAAAATAGCATTCCAAATAACGATGCGAGTCATAGTCCATAACAGCGACGGTATCACCTGCTTTTACCCCTATGGCGGTTAACATATTGGCCAGTCGGTGAACGCGGTTTTTAAAGGTTGCATAGGTAAAGCGTTTATCGCTACGATAGACAATTTCTTGGTTCGGATCAAAATAGATAGGAGCATTTAGAATATTTTTTATCAGTAGTTGATAATCATGTGCGTAAGGGTTATTGAGTGTTTTTTCGAGCTGCACGAGCTCTCCTTTAGTAAGATTTAGATGTCAAAAGCAGGGCGCATCAATGATTCGATCATTTTAACGTCGTAATGTTGAGAGAAGAAAAGGTTAAAGGCAAATACGCCTTGATAAAGAAGCATCTCTTTACCATCTTTACATGTAAGGCCATAATTCTTTGCAAGTTCTAAAAAGGGCGTTGGCTTATTATAAATAACGTCAAATACATATTTTGAATGTGCAAAAATATTTTTTAAGAGTTCTGGTTCACAAGGGTACTCTTCATCTTTAAGACCTGCCGAAGTGGTATTGATAATAAGATCATAGGGCAGGGAAGTGAATGTTTGCCATGTTTTACATGTAAAGCCTTTAGCTTCAAAAAAAGCAAGTCTGGAAGCAGAGCGGTTGAGGATCGTTGTCTCAATCTCATGTGCTTTTAAAATAATAGCAATGGCTTTAGCCGTTCCACCTGCACCTAAAATCAGGGCATTGCGAATATAGCCAAAGGGTTTGATTGCCTCATAAAATCCTTCTGCATCGGTGTTGTATCCAATGACACGGGTACCTTCTCGCACAAGTGTATTGACTGCACCAATCTCTTTTGCAATACCCCGCACTTCATCACATTGTGCAAAAGCTGTCTCTTTATGAGGAACAGTGACATTTGCCCCTTCTAGTTTCATCGCATGAAACGTTGACACAAGTTTTTCGGGGTCAGTAATGGCTTTGCGAATATAACAGCCATCAAGTTTTAAAGCTTGAAGTACAGTGTTATGCAATCTTGGGGAAATAGAGTGTGCAACAGGATAACCAAAAATACTAAAGAGTAACATACTAGGTGTTACTCTTTCAAATCATCAAGAGAGCTTGTCATTGCGCCTAATTTATTGGTCACTTCGAGGTATTCAAGTTCAGGCTTGCTATCAGCTACAATGCCACCACCCGCTTGGAAAATAATCTTTTCATCATCCAAATAGGCTGTGCGAATCATAATACAGCTGTCCATATTGCCATCAAACCCAAAATAACCTGCTGCCCCACTGTAAAAGCTACGTTTTAAACCTTCAAAATCACTAATCAGCTCCATTGCACGAATTTTAGGTGTTCCTGTCATCGTCCCTGCGGTAAAGGTTGCGGCAAAAAGATCGAACATATCATATTTGACATCAAGGATCGCTTCAATATCGGTGACCATATGCATGACATGCGAGTAGCGCTCCACTCGCATCATCTCTTTGACTTTGACGCTGCCGACTTTGGCAACACGGCCAAGATCATTACGACCAAGGTCAATGAGCATCAAATGTTCTGCACGTTCTTTTTCATCGTTGAGCATTTCTTTTTCGTAGGCGATATCTTTTTCATACGTTGAGCCTCGCTTACGAGTGCCTGCAATGGGGCGTAACGTGATGCGTCCATCTTTGAGTCCAACCATGACTTCAGGAGAACTGCCGATGATGGCAAAGTTTGGATACGAGAGATAAAACATATAGGGCGATGGGTTCTTTTGACGTAAAATTCGGTAAAAGCTAAGACGATCAATATGTGCGTATTGCGTAAAGCGATTGGACATCAAAATTTGAAAAACATCGCCACTGCGTATCATCTCTTTGGCTTGTGCGACCATATCAAAAAAGTGCTCTTTTGAGAGCGCAAATGAGCTTTTGTTTTTATCAACAACCGCTGTTTGAATTGGAATGTGAATATGAGGTTCTTTAAGCGTTGCTTCGATGGAATCCAGTTGGTCAGCAATGCTTGGAACAAATGTTGTTAAAATAAGGGTATTAGTTTTATGTGAAAAGGTACAAACGAGTTTTGGACGCATTAAATCGACTTCTGGAATATGAAGCTCATCTTTAAGCCCATCCATGTGAGATCTTAATCGTGGTTCAAAAATCTTGACGGCATCATATCCAATGTAGCCGATAAAGCCATCCACAAAACCAATACCAAGCTCTTTAGCATAGTTTTGATAGAGCGTTTTATCAAGCTCTGCATAGCGTTTTTTCAAAAAAGTAAAAGGATTGGCTCCTAGATTATGCGAAACACCTTCTTCATCAATATGGATGCTCATATCGTCTTGGTGAATCACACGCTCGCGTACACCGATAAAAAGAAAGCTAAAGTCACCATCGTTATTGTTGATAGCACTTTCAAACAAAAAACAGAGCTCACCTTCAAAATATCGCTGCAATTTTGCAAAGATTGTGATGGGGGTGAGCTGATCAAAAAGAATTTTACGAGAGCTTAGCACCTTATTTTACCCTATAAATGAATGCGTTTTTATTGACACTAGAACGAATAAGGCTAAGTGCATTTTCAGCTTCAGCAGACGTTGCATAAGGTCCAATAAGAAGTTTAACCACTTTATTGCCATTGACGACAGTTGCATATGTCTTGCAATCAAACCCTTTTGATTTGATGTCATTGAGTTGTTTTGCATCAGGAGCTGTCGCAACCGCACCGACTTGAACATAAATACCAGGAGAAACCGTACCACTACCGCTTGTTGTAGAAGGTGTACTTGCAGGTGTTACTTCGGTACTACGGAGCATTTGCTGAGGCTTAGCAGCTTCTTTCTTAGGCTCTTCTTTCACTTTGGCAGGAGCTGGCTCTTTGACAGGTGTCGTAGCAGTAGGCGTTGTGGTTGTTGTCTCTTTAGTTTTAACGTCACTACCTTTTGCGTCTTCTTGCTTTTGCGCTTCTTTATCTTTAAGGGTTTTGATCATATCTTCAAAACTCTCTTTTTTAGGGTTTTCCTCAATAATTGGCACTTGTTTAAAGAGCTGGTCATCTTTAGGAATTTGTGTCTCTTGCGTTGGTTCAGGTGGCAAAATTAGCTTAGAAGTGTCTTTCCCTTGATCTTTGTTTGCTACTTTCATACTTGCAAGTGCGACAAGAAATACAAGAATCAAAAAAGCAACCAAAATAAGGATACGTTTCATCTTAACGGTTTTATTGTCTCCTTTTTCTAAGACAATATCACTTAATTCATTTCTATTTTCCATCGGTTCTCCTTAGAATGATGTTGACTACATATGCTTCGACCAAGAAGCGCCTCGCTCTTTTTGGTACAAGTCATAAGGCAGTGCCAAAATATTAAACTCTTTTGGAAGCTCCTGAGTTGGGAACATTCTCCACTCGCGGGGAAGCTTCTGAGAGAGCTTTGCTGAAAGCATTTTAGCGATCTGATACCCCTCTTGCAAGGTAGTATGACCTTTATGAACATACAGATGTAGATGACCCTCTGTTTTACTTTTATAGGCTGTAAAATTGATGAATCCCTCTTCTCTAAGCAAAAGTTGTGCCCTATGCCAAAATCTCTCGGTATTTCTTCCATTATAGTCAAAAACAATGTTTTCAACTTTGTCAAAGTTATTAATCAGCGAATGGGCAACTGTGATTTTTCCATCAAGATGGTCTTTAATGATACTATTGTTCAAAGGCTGATCAATTCGCTCATATTTATCAAAAAAGACTCTCCCTCCAAAATCGATTTTTTGGACAATAGCATCACGCTTAATCCAATAGTGGTCGGTAATCATTTTGATGAGAGAGACGTCAATGTTGTACATAATTTCCCTTAGTAGGTTGGTCTGTCATAAATAATAAAATTACTTGCTAATGCTTTCATCTCAGCTTTGATCTTTACATGTAAAGCTTCATCGTTGATATTATCGAGTACATCGGCAATTTTGTTCGCAATGATTTCAAACTCTTTTTCTTTCATACCGCGTGCGGTAAGAGCAGGGGATCCGATACGAACACCACTGGTGACAAATGGGCTTCTTGTCTCGCCAGGAACCGTGTTTTTATTAACGGTAATACCTGCGCGACCCAGTGCTAAGTCCGCCTCTTTACCGCTAAATTCTTTGTTTAAGAACGAAACGAGCACGAGATGATTATCAGTGCCGCCACTGACGATATCATAACCTCTTTTAATCAGCACATCGGCTAAAACTTTTGCATTAGCACGAACTTGTTTTGCATATGTTTTCCATTCAGGTTTTAGGTTTTCAGCGAAACCAACGGCTTTGGCTGCAATCACATGTACCAATGGACCACCTTGGATACCAGGGAAGATGGCGCTATTAATTTTCTTAGCGATCTCTTCATCATTAGTGAGGATAATTCCACCACGAGGTCCGCGAAGCGTTTTATGCGTTGTGGATGTTACAACATGGCAGTGTGGGAATGGACTTGGATGTTCACCTCCCGCAACTAAACCAGCAACGTGTGCGATATCTGCGAAAAGATACGCACCCACTTCGTCTGCAATTTCTCTAAATTTAGCAAAATCAAGTTCTCTTGGGTAGGCACTTGCACCACACACGATTATTTTAGGTTTAACAATATGAGCAATTTCTCTTACTTTATCATAGTTAATGCGACCATCAAGTTCAACGCCGTAAAAGAAACTGGAGTACGTTTTACCTGAACTGCTTACTTTGGCGCCGTGGGTTAAGTGACCGCCGTGGCTTAGATCCATACCTAAAATTTTATCAAAAGGATTCAACAGTGCTTGGTATACACCTTGATTGGCTTGGCTACCTGAGTTTGGTTGGACATTCGCATACGTACAGCCAAAAAGTTTGCACACACGATCAATTGCAAGTTGTTCAACAGCATCAGCAAATTCACAACCACCGTAGTAGCGCTTACCAGGGTAACCTTCTGCGTATTTGTTTGTGAAAACACTGCCCATTGCTTCCATAACCGCAGGATAGGTAAAATTCTCACTGGCGATCATTTCTAAATGATCACATTGGCGATTTAACTCTTTTACGGTTAGATCGTAAACAACAGGGTCAACAGTTTTTAAAATACTCATTTTTATTCCTCGTCTTTTTGTGTTTGTTCATCAGCGTCACCAAGGGGTTTCATTGCTGGGAACAGAATAACATCTTTAATCGATAACTCATTAGTGAGTAACATCGTTAAACGATCAATTCCTAGCCCTTGCCCTGCAGTTGGTGGTAATCCATAGCCTAGAGCATAGACATAATCTTCATCCATCTCGTGGGCTTCATCGTCGCCTGCATTCTTAGCCTGCAACTGTTTTGCAAAGCGTTCGTATTGATCGATAGGATCATTAAGTTCATTAAATCCATTGGCGATCTCACGCCCGGCAATGAAGAGTTCAAAGCGTTCTGCAATGTTTGGATTGATTTCACTTCTACGTGCAAGTGGGCTGATTTCAATTGGATAATCAATGATAAAGGTTGGATTGATGAGTTTTTCTTCAACAAAAAGATCAAAAAGTTCTTCATAGAGTTTGCCAAGGTTTAAATTAGCATCAACACTCAAACCTTTATCTGTAATATATTTTGTTATTTGAGCACAATCATCAAGAATTTCATCTGGAACGCCACCGATTTCACTCAGCGCTGCTCTAAAAGCAATTTTTTGGAATGGTTTTGAAAAATCAATTTCCAAATCTCCATAAGGAAGTTTGCGTGGAAGTTTAAGTTTCTTTAACAACACATCAAACATCTCTTCGGTGAGGCGCATTAAATCATGGTAATTATGGTATGCCCAGTAAAATTCGATCATGGTAAATTCAGGATTGTGTGTTTGATCCATACCTTCATTTCTGAAGTTACGGTTGATTTCAAAGACTGACTCAAAACCACCGACGACAAGGCGTTTGAGGTAAAGTTCTGGTGCAATTCTTAGGTAGCGATCAACCCCTAAGGCATTGTGGCGCGTGATGAATGGTTTTGCATTCGCTCCGCCTGCGATTGGGTGCATCATGGGAGTTTCAACTTCTAGAAAGTCACGTTCTTCAAAGAAATGACGAATTTCACTGACAATTTTACTTCTGATTTTAAAAGTTTTTCGTACATCAGGGTTCATAATCATGTCAAGGTAGCGTTTGCGATAACGTAACTCTTTATCTTGGAGACCATGAAACTTTTCAGGAAGAGGTACAATTGATTTGGTTGCGACTTCCAATGTCTTTACATGTAAAGAAAGTTCACCTGTTTTTGTCACAAAAGGGAAACCTGTGACACTGATAATATCACCGACTTCAACAAGTTTTTTAGCTTCATCAAACCATGCATCACCAATAGACTCGCGACTGAAATAGATTTGAAGAACACCTTGCTCATCTTCGATTTTTGCAAAGGCAGCTTTTCCCATATGGCGTAGAAATTTGATACGTCCTACAACCGTGTTGTTCTTGTTCTCATCGCGTTTGAGTTCACTCTCTGCAACATATTCGTAGCACTCTAAAAACTCTTTGGTGCTCGTATCTTTGATAATATTATGCCTGTAAGGGTTATGACCAAGGGCATGTAGCGCCTTTCCCTTTTCGATGCGTTGTTGTTGGTATTGGTCTTGAAATATCAAAATATCGTCCTCTTTTCTAATGTTTACTATTTTTGGCGCACTCTTTGCAAAGGCCACGCAGTTGCATTAAATGGCTGGTAATGGTGAAATGGTTTGCTTGCGCAATTTCAAGTTGTAGTTGTTCGATTTTATCATTTTGAAATTCGATAATAAGTCCGCAGTTTTTGCAGATCATATGATCATGATGAGGTTTATTGGCAAGTTCAAACTTTTTACCGGCAACACCAAATGAGATCGATGTGACCATGAGAGATTCTTCAAGCAGGTTCAGTGTACGATAGACCGTAGCAATCCCAATATTAAGCTCTGGATACGTGCTGCGAAGAAAAATATAGAGATCTTCTGGCGTAAAGTGCTCATCTTTTTCATAGAGTGTTTTTAAAACGACTTCGCGTTGCTTGGTAAATTTTAAACTATTATTTTTCAATAACTCTTTAAAGTTTGAGAGTAAGGAGTTATATTCAAGATTTTCAAACGTACTCATCATGACCTCTTTTAAGGGTTAGTTTTCTCTTTAGGTTGCAAATTCTCAAACATGGTGTTGGTATCAAGTTTGACAATGTATTTGCCAGTCTCTAAAAAGAGTGGAAACATCATGCTGTTAGCAACGTAGGGTTCGATTCTTGATTTAATGAACTCAATATTGGTTAATGTGACTGCCAAAACAGAAAAAACTAAAAATAATTTTCATACTGCCTATGGCAAAACCAGCCAATTTATCAAACATACTAAGTCCACTTAGGCTCAAGGCTTGCGCGATAAGATATCCTAAAAAAATACACGTAATCCAAAAAACAATCAAAACGGCAATAAATCCAAAAAGATATAAGGATGCTTGATTGTTAAATACAAAAATATGATCACTGATCATTTTACCTGCTTCATGTGCATAACGCGAAGCAAAGTAGATACCACCAATAATACCTAAGAGACCAAATACCTCTTTTACAAATCCATTAATAATGCCTTTAATTCCCAATATTAGCACTAAGGCAAGAGATATAAGGTCAAACATCGAAAAATTTGCCATTTAATGTGCGCTCCTAAAACAATTTTTACCACTTTTTTTGGCTTCGTAGAGCGCTTTGTCTGCTGTATCCAAAAGATCGTCGGCACTCATCGTGCGTTTATGAGAACAAATGCCTGCACTCAGCGTTAGATGGATATCATGATTTTTATAAAGTAATTTGCTATCGCTTGTCTCTTTAATAATGCGATCAACGATTTTTGTTGCTTCCTCAAAAGAGGTTCGGTTCAAAATAACGACAAATTCCTCACCACCGTATCGATAGATACGTGTTCCGCGTCTAAGTGAATTTTGAATCAGCTTGGATAGAAAAATTAAGGTTTTATCGCCTGCAATATGGCCAAAGGAGTCATTGATTTGTTTAAAATCGTCGGCATCGAACATGACAAGATGCATATCCATATCTCTATCTCTACCAACACTCAGTAGCTCTTCTAAGTCTTTAACAAGAACTCTTCTGTTGTGGGCTTTTGTTAGAGGGTCAATATTGGATTCACGTTCTAAGCGTTCTACTTCTAATTTGAGTTTAGCAATTGTTTCATCGGCAGCTTGAAGTTCATGTAATATCTTACCTTGAAAGTTATCAAAAGCCTGTAGAACTTGATGTGTATCAACACTCTCATAATCTTTTTTGATATTGTCAATATTGATAGATGTTTCATCTGAAATAAATTTAAGGTTATCATTTGTTTTTACAAACTCTTCTAACCCTTTTTTCATTAAACCAAAGCAGGTTTCACTTACCATCTCTTCTTGTTGGGCATTGGAAAAAAGGTAACTATGTTTTTTTGTAAGATCCATCAACTCTGTATCACCGCTTTTTTGCAGTGTCTCAACAAACGTATCGTGATAATATTTTGGATAAGGGGGAATGTTTAAACTCTTAAGCTTTGCAAATGTCTCTTCTGCAAGCTGAAAAACCATTTCTGCGATATGATTATTGTTGTTCATTTCCATAGGTGCCTTTTTACCCATTTTATTTTAGAGTTTTTAATGCTTTAGTATAGCTTGAATAAGCTGTAATATTAGTAAAATTACTTATTACATCCCCATATTATTGAGAAGTTCTTGTGGCTGGGTAGAGTAACGGATGGCATCATCTTTAGTAATAAGATTGGCTCTAAGGCTTTTCATCATTGCTTGTGTTTGAGTAATCATGCCTGTTTTTTGTTGGTTAAGTTGCATTTGCGAATAAATCTGATGAATTTTATTTTCACGAATTAAGTTGGCAATAGCTGAATTATTAATCATAACTTCATGGATAGCAACTCTTCCTCCTCCTACTTTAGGGAGCAAACTTTGTGAAATGACAGCATATAGGGATGTTGCAAGCATATTACGTACTTGTACTTGTTCAGCTCCTTCAAAACTATCAACAATTCTATTGATGGTTTGGACTGCTGAATTGGTATGCAGTGTCCCTAAAACCAAGTGTCCTGTTTCAGCAGCCGTAATGGCCGTACTGATAGTTTCTTGGTCACGCATCTCACCCACGAGGATAATATCAGGATCTTCACGGAGTGAAAATTTGAGCGCTCTACCAAAACTTTTGGTATCTTCACCCACATTTCGGTGTGAAAAAAGACATTTTTTATTGGTATGAATAAATTCGACAGGATCTTCGATAGTAATAACATGGCGATGTTCAAAGAGGTTAACTTCATTTAAAAGAGCGGCCAGTGTCGTTGATTTACCACTTCCTGTAGGTCCAGTGACAAGAATAAGTCCTTTTTCTCGCTGAACAAGCTCTTTAAAAACAATGGGAGCATTTAAATCATCTAAGGATGGAATATCAATAGGAATAATCCTAAATGCTGCGGCAAGTTCACTATTGATCGTGTAATAATAGTTTGCACGAAAACGGCCAATATCAGGGAACATGATTGCAAAATCAAGCTCTTTTTCTTCTTCAAGTTTTTTCTTTTGCTTATCGGTAATAAGAGTATAACAGAGTTCTTCAATGGTTGTACCATTTAGTTTTTCCATATCAAGAGGAACAAGTTTTCCATCAATTCTAATTTGTGGTTCGCTACGCCCAACAAGATGTAAATCTGATGCTTTATAGGCTACCACGTTTTTTAATAATGCTTTGATATTGAGTGAACTCATTTTCAATTCCCCTTCAAATAAACGTTATTCAATGATTTTTGGAACGACAAAAAAGCCACTTTCGCTTTGTGGTGCATGTTGTAAAATAGTTTTAATAATTTCATGATTGACATTAGGGATGTCTTCACGAAATGGTGTACCACCTGCAAGTGTTGTAAAGGTTGCTTCTTCACCATCCAGAGTGAGTTCATTAAGATTTTCAACAAAAGAGACAATTTCACTGAGTTGACTAATGACACCTTCTCTCTTTTCATCACTAATTTTTAAAGAGGAGAGTCTTTCCAATTTTTGAAGTAGTTCATTATCAATTTTCATTGTTTAAAATCCTTAAATCTTTTAAAAGGTAATTATAGCAAATTCTCTTTTGGTGGATACTGAAACGATAGTAGACTTCTATTAGTCCCTTTTTATATTTCTTGTGATAAACTTTGCCATGTTTTTAAAAATCGCTTATTAAGGAT
Source organism: Sulfurospirillum diekertiae (assembly GCF_002162315.1). NCBI lineage: Bacteria > Pseudomonadati > Campylobacterota > Epsilonproteobacteria > Campylobacterales > Sulfurospirillaceae > Sulfurospirillum > Sulfurospirillum diekertiae. The sequence continues at coordinate 671,602 of NZ_CP021416.1, forward strand.
AGTGTTTGGGACTTAAAGAGAATATTCAAGCGGTCAAAGAAGAAATTAGCACTGAAGAGCAGTTCCTTGAGGGAATGATCAAAGGAGAGCGTTTTTTTAATCGCAATAAAAAATATATTATCTCGGCATTAGTGCTTGTAGCTTTGGGTGCTGGATGGTATGCTATCAATGACATCATGTCGCAGCAGCGTTTAAAAGTTTCAAATGAAGCGTATCAAGCTCTTTTAAAAGATGCTAACAATACGACAGCGCTTGAAACACTTAAGGCGAAAAATCCAAAGTTGTATACGATGTTTATTTTTGAAACAGCACTGGTGAAAGGTGATACTGAAGCACTTAAAACAGTCTCTCTTTCTAAAGAAAATCCTATTTTAGCTGATTTGGCGACCTATCAGCTTTCTCAACTTGATCTTAATGCTACACCAAAAGGGGAGTTATTGGCAGGTATGGTGCTTCTTCAAGAAGGATATGATTTACTCAAAGATAAGAAAATCGAAGAGGCGAGGTTGAAATTTGCACAGATTGATGCAAATTCACCACTTAAACAGATTGCAAAAAATCTAGAACACTATCAAGGTTTGAAATAATGAGATACGCAAAAATTGCCTTTTCACTTTTGGCTTTATTATTGGTTGTAAGCGGCTGTGGTACAAAACGACAATACTTTGAACCAGAATCACTTTCTGGAAAAGTCAGTTATGATGATTCATTGCCTGGAACAATTATAGATGCAGTAAGAGATGGCGCAACATTGTCTAATGGCCAAGTGATAACCAAAAATGGTCTGACAAATGTCATTTTACCAGAAGGTTTTGTTTACCTCTCTGAAGATAAAGGTCGTTATGTTGCGGCTTCTAAGTGTGGTGCTTTACAAATTGTCGATGCCAATAAAAAAGTTCTTTTTTCTAAAGAATGTAGTGTTGCTGTAGCTTCTGCAGCGCTCAAAGGAAATCTTTTAGCACTTGTTTTGGGTTCTAATGAACTTGTGATTATTGATATTAATGATGGCAAAGAGATGATGCATTTAAGACAAGATAATGTGTATGTTTTAGATTCTCGCATTGCTTCTCCATACTTTTTGGGTGATTTGATTGTTTTCCCAACACTTGATGGTAAATTGCTAATTGTTGATCAACAAACTAAAAAACCAATCCGTGATGTTGTTGTAAGTAATGAAAAGTTTTTTGGTAATATTATTTATCTTCAAGTTTTAGGTGATCGTTTGGTTGCTGCAACAAAAAGTAAAGTTGTTTCCATTAGTCCAAAAGCTATCAGTTTTTTAGAAACTGAGGTAAAAGACGTGATTGTTCTTGAAAATCGTATCTTTGTTTTCACCAAAGATGGACGTGTCATTCTTACCGATGCAGATCTTAAAACACTTAAAGAACGCAAATTCCCATTTGCAACTTTTTCTGGAACCATTTACGGTGATTTTATCTATATGATTGAAAAAGGTGGCTATGTCATTGCGACAGACTTAGATCTTATCTCAACGAATGTTTATAAACTTCCTGACAGTATAGAAAGCCATGTCTTTACAACGGGTGATGCCCTTTATTATAAAAATCACTTTTTCAAACTAAATCGTAAAAAATAAGAGTTGGATTTAACACCATTATGAAGGAGATGTTAGAGCGTATTTGTAATAAACAGATCGTTTTTACATCTCTAGAAATAGTGGATCCCAAAACAGTGCTTCATACTCGTAAAAAACTTGCCATCTTTTGTGGTACTGATCGCAAATCTTTTTATCACTTAATTTTTCATTCCCAGCAAAAGAGTCGTTTTCTTATGAAACATGTACAGGAAGTTATTGAATTTACGCGTGCATTAGAATTACATTTCCAACATGCCTATAAGTATAAACACTTATTGCTACAAGCACCAGTATGTTCAAAGGCAGCACTCCTACTGCATGAAAATGGTTGGAAGGTTTATGAATGATTTTATGTGATATTGGTAACTCAAATGCAGATTTTTATCAAGATGGTAAAGTATGGACAATGTCGCATAAACAATTTAAAGAGTTTGTAGCCACAGAAAAAGTCTATTATATTAGCGTTTGTGAAGCTCTCAAGGCTACACTTCAATCTAAAAATAATTTTATTGATTTGGAACCTTTTTTCGAGTTTGATACGATTTATCAAGGTATGGGAATTGATCGTATTGCTGCATGTTCGACAATCAGGGATGGTATGATTGTTGATGCAGGAAGTGCAATAACGGTTGATATTATGTCAGGAGGAATGCACTTAGGAGGCTTTATCTTGCCAGGGCTTAGTGCTTATGAGAAGTGTTATGCTTCCATTTCACCTCGTCTTATGCTTCCTATTAATCCAAGTGTATCACTTGACGCACTACCACAGAAGACGAATGATGCTATCTCATATGGTGTGATTAAGTCAATTATAATGCTTTTAGAAATTACATGTAAAGATAAAAGAATTTTTTTTTACAGGTGGTGATGGAAAGTTTTTTCTCCAAATTTTTTCGGCAATGCGATTTTTGATCGAACACTGATTTTTAGAGGAATGCTCAAAACTATCAAAGAAGCACAATTAGAATAAAAGGGAAAAGAATGTTAACAGTGGCATTGCCAAAAGGCAGAATTGCAGAAGAGACGTTAGAAATTTTTGAGAAAATTTTTGGAACAGCATTTCGTTTTGATGATCGTAAACTAATTTTGGAAGCAGATGGTTTCCGATTTTTATTGGTTCGAAATCAAGATGTTCCAGCCTATGTTTTGCATCAATCTGCAGATATTGGTGTAGTTGGGTTGGATGTGTTAGAAGAAAAAGATGAGGATCTTTTACGTTTACTTGATCTTGGTATTGGAAAATGTAAAGTATGTGTCGGTATTCAAGAGGGCAAAACGATTGATTATCGTGCTCCAGAACTGAAAGTTGCTACAAAAATGACCAATATTACCCAAAAATATTTTTCCAAAAAAGCGATGGCAGTTGACATTATTAAACTGTATGGTTCTATCGAATTAGCCCCTCTCGTAGGGCTTTCAGATGTTATCGTTGATATTGTTGAAACAGGTAGCACAATGAAGCAAAATGGACTTAAGGTTGTTGAAACAATTTTAGATTCTTCGGCATATTTAATTGCAAATAAAAATAGTTTTATTGAAAAGAAAGAGGAAATTACTTCATTGTATTATAAGATAAATGAAGTGATACAAAAACGTAGTTGCTGATCAAAATAGATCAGCAACTTTCGCTATTTTACTGCTGAGATCATGCTCTCTAATAGGTTTAACTAAAAAATCAAAAGCGCCATGATCAAAGGCTTCATGTTTGCGAGTTTCATCGGTAGTTAAAACAATGACAGGAAGTTTTTTAAATTCTATCATAGATTGAATATTCGTTAAAAATTCAATACCATCCATAACAGGCATTTTGATATCAAGTAATACGAGATCAATATCTCCTTGCATCTTTAGGATATTGATAGCATCTAATCCATTGGTAGCTTCAATAATAACGCCTACATGTGTATTCTTGCGTAGCATTGAACTAATGAGTTTTAGATTAATAAAATCATCATCAACCGCTAAAATCTTCAATTGTTTTCCCATCATATGGCCTTTTAAATAAACTTATGGATAAGCGTCTCAAGGTCTTTTTTTGCTAATTTGATTTGGTAAAATAGCATCAAAGGCAACGGTGGTATCTTGATTTTTGTCTTTTGGATCAATAAACATAATTGTATGGATTTTGCCTACATTATGTTCTTTTTCAGTTGACTGAATCCATGTTGAAAATATTTCTATATCATCAAGAAGCATCTCTTTATCAAAAAGAATAACTTTGTAGTGTTTTGATCCAATTTTTTGTTTAAAATCATTGTATGAAGTTGCTGATTCAACGTATTCACACATTTTACTTAAAACACTTGTAAATATTTTCGTTTCAATAGGGCTTTTCTTCAAAACAAGTACATCTTTGATTTCAATGGTTGGAACGATTGACTCATTACTTTTCTCTTCAGTAATAGGGGTTTGCATATCTTCGATGCTTGTTGACAAATGAGGGACTTCTTCAGATAGAAGAGGCATATTTGTCTCAATAGGCTGATGCTCTACTGCAGCTTGTTTGACGTCTACCGAAGGAACTTCCTCTTGAGCTGCAAAATCAATTTTATCTTGAATAAAGAGGTTAAGAATACTAATAATGCTGTCTTTTTTGATTGGTTTGGTGATGTATTCATCCAACCCTTCTTTCATAAAACGCTCGCGATCACCTTTGAGTGCATTAGCAGTAATTGCAACAATAGGAATATGGGGGAGATGGTTTTTTTCTTCATATTCGAGAATTTTATGCGTTGCTTCAATACCATCCATAACGGGCATCGCAATATCCATAAAGATCATATCAAAATTGTCATTACGTCGGCGTTCTACAGCTTGAAGACCATTAGGTACAATCGTAATATTAAGGCCTAAATCTTCTAATGTTCTTCGAATTAATTTTTGATTAATCTCATTATCTTCGGCAACAAGTACATTTGCTTTAAATTTCTTGCCAAAAGTAACTTTTGGCAATGGTTGTGGCTCAATACGGTCTTCTTTTGCAGGTAAAAATTCGCGTTTGGATTCTAACGCTCTAACAAGTTTTGATACGTTGATTGGCTCATAAATTGGTGTAATGTATTTCGTATTAAACTCATTGTACTTAACCTGTTGAGAAGATTTAAAGATTAGAATAATAGGTAACTTGATTTTTTTATACTCTTCAAGCTCTTCTTTGGTCAGATTGTTATAATCAGCGACGATGATATTGCTTCCTGCTTTAAAGATAAGATTTTTAAGTGCAGGAAAATCTGTATAGTATTTTGCATGTGCTCCAAAATAAGTAAAGTAATCATACATAAACTCAGTGTGTGCTTTATTACTATTTAGAGGTGAATAGATGGCACAGTTAAAGTCATTGAAATGATCTTTATAGTCGGTACCGCTTGAACTTGACTCTAAAAGGTCTAATACAAAGAAGAAGCGGCTACCTTTACCTTCGTCACTTTCAACTTCTAAACGACCACCCATAAGAGCAATATATTTTGATGAGATGGTTAGGCCAAGTCCTGTACCTCCAAACTTTCGTGTAATTGTAGAATCAGCTTGATTAAAGGCATCAAAAATACCTTCGATTTTATCTTTGTTAATACCAATACCTGAATCTTGTACACTAAAGAGTACGCGAGCTTTATCAAGCGGTGCATTATCGACACGTTTGATTTCTACCGTGATTTGACCATTGTTTGGAGTAAATTTAACAGCATTACTCATCAGATTGATGAGCACTTCTTTGATCTTAACAGCATCACTTTTAAGATAATTGTGTAAGCTAGGGTCAATATACAAGGAGAGCTGAATATTTTTCTCAGCAGCTTTAGGTCCATACACTTCAACGGCATTCTCAAACTCATCAATAGGGGAGAAGAGAATTTCGTCGATTTCAATTTTATTGCTTTCCACTTTAGAAAGGTCAAGAATATTATTAATAATGGCTAAAAGGTTTTCAGAACTTTTTTCAATAACATCCACAAATTCGCGTTTTTCTTCATCGAGATCAGAATTTTTCAAAAGTTCTGTAAATCCAATAATACCATTAAGCGGCGTTCTAATCTCATGGGACATATTAGCTAAGAAGATACTTTTTGCAGCACTGGCTTCTTCCGCATTTTTCTTTTCTTTGGCAATGTTTTCAATGGCTCGATCGATAATACCGTAGGCAACGTTCATACCTTCCGCTGTATTAAAGTCAACTTTTTCTTTTGTTTCGGCAAGCTCTTCAACACGTGTAAAGATATTTTCAAGGCCTTGAACATTCTTTCTAAATTGTCCTGAAAGTCCTAGTCCTAAGAACATCAAAATGATGGAAATAATCCATGTAAGCCCTGCACCAATCAATTGACCCATATTTTGAGTATCATAGTTTTTTTCTTCTACATTAAGAGAAGCTTTAATAATTTGAGCAGATTTGTCAAGAATATCAATTTTTTTCGTTAAGAGACCAAACCAGAGCGTAGGGTCGATTAAGTATTCGCCGCTTTGTGCCGCTGTAATAAGTTCAGCCTTTACTTGGGTGATTTCCTCATCAAGTTTAATATTCTCTGGGAGTTTATAAAGCGTTTCAATTTGTGTGCGTGTTCCTTGGTCATTAATAGTAGTATGATCAAAAATATTGGAAACACCAAAAATACTAATCCAAATTTCAAGATCCTTAGGGCTAAAAGGGACATATTGACTGAGGATTTTAGAAACGAAACCTCTTTCTTGTCCTAAGTATTCAATATTTTTGTAGGCAGAAATTAAGGAGTATGTGAGGTTCGAGATATTGGAGTTGGAATTGATGGTTCCAAGTGTCTCAAGCTCTTTTAAGAGAAATGTATTAACCTGACTATAGTAATCAAAGAACATTTTATTAAAGTCAATCGAAAATTTATCGACTGCTTGACGCATATCACCAACCTTGTTAAGGTAGAGGATAGTATTTTTAATATTTGGTGTTACTTCATGTGTTTGATAAAAGTTATGAAATTCTGTAATGGCTTTTGTAACAGCTACGCGTTGTTCTTGGAGAGATTCTTTTGCAATACTTCCTTGACTTGAAATATAAGAAGCGCTCAGTCCTCTCTCTTTTGCAAGCTCAATAGAGAGTGTGCTTAAAACTCTGGTACTTTCTATTTTATTTTTCAGTGTTAACGTTGTATCAAATTGTTTGTATGATAAGAAGAGAAAGTAACTGGAAAAAATAAAAAGAATAATCAGAGGATATTGACTGATAAGTCTTAAAGTATGCTGAGTCGTTAATTTCATGGTCGGAGTCCTTTATTAACTGTTTAGTAGTATATTGTAAGTAGAAGCAATGTCTTTACATGTAACGCTATCTTTTGCCCCTTGGTTGAGGAGGGAAACAGCCTCATCATGTTTGACTTTATTTTTAAGATAGGCTTCGGCAAGGTAACATTTTGCCTTAATATTGCCTTTCATCACCGCTTGTTCTAAGTAGGGAATAGCAAGTGCTGGGTTGGCTTCAACGCCTTCACCGTAAAGATACATTTTGCCAAGGTAAAAATATCCTTGCACTGAATTTTCTTTCTTAATCGAGAGTTCAAATAGCTCTTTAGCATGTGTGAAGTTACCACTTTTATACTCCATCATTGCATCTCGAAAGCTATCTGCAAATAAGAAAGATAGAGGTAAAAGAAGGCCCAATATCAGTTTATTCATAAAACATTCTCCTTAAAACGGGCAACTACATCTTGCAGGTTTTTTAATGTTTGGAGAATTTCCTCTTTAGTATCAAACTCTAAACTGGTTTCAAGATGCTCAAATTGATTAGAAAGTGAGGCTATTTGCAAATGCAGTGCAATGCTTTTGAGTTTTGTAATTTCTTCTTTGGCATTGTTGCGGTTATTGTCATTAATAGCTTGCAATAGAAGGGGCATTGCAATATTTAAGGCATTGATATACTCTTCAAGGATTTGTGCTAATGTACTAATATCAAGTCCTAGCTCTTCAGCACACAGTGCAAGATCAAACTCTTCATCTTCAACGAGCGGTACGGGTGTTTTTCTGAGCTCGTCAACAAAGAGTGTTGTATCTTCACGGAGATTTTCTTCTTTGTCATCGGGATAATTTTCAACAGGAGCTACAAAATCAAGATCATTGATTTTGATTTGGTCGATAGAGTGATATTCAAAAGAAGTGTCTTCGTCTTGTCTCTCTTCACTTTTTGGCTCTTCTAGAATGTTATCGTCAAATTTAAGTTTAAAATCAAATGAATCTTCTGGAAAAGGAAGTGATGCACCAATTTTCAAATCACTCTCTTCCTTAGATTCAGGAAACGGCTCTTCTAAAGGTTTGAAGGTGGGAGCTATAAAATCATCCTCTCGTTCTGCAGTGGATAAGGATAACGGGGTATCAAAGTTAATATCAGATGACAAAGATGGTGGAGCATCTTCAATAAAAGCTTCTTCATGTGGAATTAAGCTAGGGGATAACTCTTTTTCGATCATAGGCTCAGAAGCTAGAGATTTGTTTGTTGAAAGAGGTAGGTCATGTTTAAAGGGTGCGTTGTTTAGTTCCACACTGTAGAAAATAAATGAGCCGTTAATCTCTTTTTGAAGGTATATTTCGTTAATAGTCAGTGATGTCTCAATCTCTTTACCATTTTTGGTTTTGATCAAAACGCGTTTATTGGGTGTACCGCTATGTTGAGCATAATCAATCCATGAGAAGTTTTTGAACTTAAAGATAAAGCCAGGTTTGTTCACAAAGAGGTCGGCAAAATCATTGTGATAATTACGAAACTCTTCCATGTCTTCGTATCCTAATAGATACAACTCTTGGGTTCCCATTCCTAGAAATAGACCACTTTTATCGTAAAGTATCAAATGACGATCCTTGAGTGAACGTTGAAAATTCCATTTTAACTCACTTATACTTAAAACTAACCTACTTTTTTAAGCCCAGAAATAGATTAGCCCCAAGCTTCTTACCTACGGTGACCTCTAGCTCTTCTTGACTCGCATTATAGATGGCTTCAAAGGTTCCAAAGTAGAGGAGTAATTTCTTAATCGTTGCTGCACCTACCCCTTCAATGGTTTGAAGTTCTAAACTCATATCACGCCCTCGTTTTTTCTTTTGATGATACGTAATGGCAAAGCGGTGCGCTTCATCCCGAAGGCGTTGAATAAACTGCAAACGCTTATCGCTAGGAGGGAGTTCAAACGACTGGTTTTGGTTGTAAAGAAGATCATGTGCCGCTCCTTTTGAACGGTTTGCTTTGGCATCACGCTTCTCTTTAGCGATGGCGAGCAGATCGACCTGAACTCCTTTTTGAGAGAGCAGACTTTTCGCCAGTTTTAAAATGGTCTCTCCTCCATCGAGTACCCAAAGATCGGGGGCGGATTCTTTGGAAAAATCATTCATACGACGCTCTAGCATTTCTCTCATTTGGGCATATTCATCGCTGTGGTGAAGCTCATAGCGACGGTAGCTGGATTTATCAAACCCTTCGTCCCACACAACCATGCCTCCGACGGGGGATTTGCCGCCAAGATGAGAGTTGTCAAAAATTTCAATGCGTTTGGGAAGAGCAACGAAATCAAATAGAACTTGCATCTGTTCGGCGAGAGAGGTGTTGTTTTTCGTGCTGTGTTGGATTAAAATCGTCTTAGCGTTTTCTTGTGCCATAGAGGTTAAATGCAGTTTTTCACCGCGCTTGGGAACGCTGATCGTGATCTTTTGGCCAAATTTTTCACTTAAAAAGTGACTCATATCGTCTTGTTCATTAAAGGATTCTGCGATGAGAATTTGCTTGGCGAAGGTTTGGTTCATCGGGTTATAAAACTCAAAGAGTGCGCGCTGATAGAGCTCCTCTTTTTCAAAACCGTACGCATTGTGCATCAGCGTGTGCGATGTCGAGACAATCTTGCCACCACGAATAAACAGACGCATAATGACCGCTGTTTTCTCCATAATTTCAACGGCAAAAACATCGTAATCTTCCAATTTTGAGAGTTCCACATGCGTTACATGTAAAGCATCTTTGATCGAGTTTATGATGTCTCGCAGTTTCGCCGCCTCTTCAAAATTGAGCTTCATCGAAGCCTCTTCCATCTTTACATGTAAAAGATTCACAAGCTTCTTTTGATCGTTGAGTGATTCGAGTGCTTCTTGAACGATTTGAGCGTACGTTTCGGTATCTATCTTTTGTTCACAGGGCGCTAAACAGCGGTTAATCTGATAAAAAAGACACGCTTTTTTACCCTTCAAACACCCCTTTTTTTGCACCAAAGGAAAGGCTAAATACAGTGCATCTAAGAGTGCTTTGGCCGAACCTGAAAGCGGGCCGAAATATTTGATATTTTTATCGTTAATAATCTTCCGTGTGATCTCAAAACGAGGGAAATCTTCGGAGAGATTGATCGCAATATAAGGGTAGGTTTTATCATCGCGCAATAAAATGTTATATTTGGGTTTGAGCTGTTTAATGAGCGAATTTTCCAAAATGAGTGCGTCATGTTCGCTTTGAACGACGATGTACTCGACATTTTCAACTTCACTGATCATCTTCGCAATGCGGGGTGAGAGATTGGGAGCAGCAGAGAGTTCGCCTGAGAAGCGAAAATAACTCTTCACGCGATTTTTAATGCTTTTGGCTTTACCAACGTAAAGTAGCATGCCTTGCGCGTTAAAATATTGATAAATTCCCGCATTGTGCGGAGCGTTTTTAAGTTTTTGAGCTAGCATGTTCTGTTTTTGGCAATGGTCTCTTTAATCGCTTCAAATAGGGAACGTAGTTTTTCATCTTCACACAGCGTTTCAAAACTTCCCGTAGCTTGTTCTGCATAGAAAATTTCTGAATTGGCGGAGACAATCAACGCCTCTTCCTCACTTTTTTGATTCGTTACAAAGGCTTGAACCTCTTTTACATGTAAACAGGCACACTCTGGAAAATGTGTGTGAACCTCTTTTAATAGACTCTTTATTAAATTACGTTTATAATTAAATTCCATTTTGGCGCAAGGATGATTGAGTACAAAAAAGAGCGTATCGTTTTTGGTGTACACAAAGCGTATCATACTTGTGAAGCTTTTGGGTAACAAACTGAGCAATCTGTCATAACAACGCACCTGCTCATATTTCTTCATAGAAGGTTGTTGTACGAGATGAGAAATTATACTTTTAGAATCTTTCATGTTCTCATTATAGCATGTTTGGGCTTTGCTCTTTTTGGTTGTGGTTTTAAAGGTCCTCCTATTTACAAAGACAGTAACACAACGACCTATCCTAAAAATATACGCACAACTGTCAAATGAAAAACGTCTTATGATGTTTTAATTATTGGTACAGGCATTGCAGGTTTAAGTACGGCACTCGCACTGCCAAAGTCATTGAGTGTCTTGATTGTTTCTAAAGATTATGCATGGGAATGTAACACATTCTATGCACAAGGGGGTGTTGCCGTTGCCAAAGATGTGGCTGACATACCTTTACATGTAAAAGACACACTCAGTGCTGGGGCAGGACATTGTGACCCGGAGGCAGTTAATGTGCTCTGCTCTGAAGGGCCTATTGCTATCAAACGGTTGATCGATATGGGCTTTAATTTTGATAAAGATGAAGCAGGAAATCTGCTCTACACCAAAGAAGCTGCTCACAGTACGAACCGTATTTTACACGCAGGTGGAGACGCGACGGGGCGTTATATTCACCTTTTTTTAATGCAAAAGCTTCCGTTCCCCATTCTGTATAACACGCAAGTAACTGACCTATTGATTGATGAGGGTGTCTGTTATGGTGCGCGTGTTTTTCATGCCGATAAAATTTTTAATCTTTACGCTAAAAAAGTCATTATTGCCAGTGGTGGTGTGGGGTCTTTGTATGAGTATCATACCAATGCGCGAACGATTAGTGCCGATATGCAAGGTATCTGTTTAAGCCACGGTATTGCACTTGCGGATATGGAAATGATGCAATTTCACCCCACCGCCTTTGTCCTTGGAAACAGTGTTCGCAAACAGCTTTTAAGTGAATCGCTCAGAGGCGAGGGTGCAATGGTTGTGGATGAAGATGGCAAGCGTTTTGTGTTTGAGTATGATCCAAGAGGTGAACTCGCACCCCGTGATGTCGTGAGTCGTGCCATTTTTCGCTATAAACAGAAAACGGGTAAAGAGGTCTATTTGGACTTAAGTGCCTTTACCAAAGAGCATTTTGCACAGCGCTTCCCGAGTATCTATTTTAACATGACCAATATTGGATACAACGTACCTGAGCAGAGAATTCCTATCTCTCCTGCATTTCACTACTCCATGGGCGGCATTAAAACAGACTTACGTGGGAACGTTTTACATGTAAAAGATCTTTATGCCGTTGGAGAGTGTGCAAATACCGGTGTGCATGGTGCGAACAGACTTGCAAGTAACTCATTGCTCGAAGGATTAGTGTTCTCAGCTCGTGTGGCAGAGGAGATCAAACAGAGTATCTTCGAGCCAAAGGTACAGCGTACGTTTAGCGAAGTTGAAGAAGTGCTGATGCGCGAAAATGACAAGGTGCTTAAAAATGAGTTACGCCATTTGATGTGGTATTATGCAGGCATCCTTCGAGAACCAAAAAATTTGGAAAAAGCAAAAAAGAGAGTGGAAGAGATGTTAGCATTGTCCATTGGAAAACTGCTGAGACTCCGACTTTTAGTGTCACTTGAAATTATTACCAGTGCGCTTAATCGAAAAGAATCACTGGGTGCACACTATTTACAACAAGGGAATGACCTATGCGAATCTTAGTAGCGCTATTAGTTTTAGTTAATACCATTTGGGCGTCAAGTGGTCAAAATCTCACCAATACTTGGGTCGGAATCGTCTCCTTAATCCTCTTCGTTGTGGGTTATTATGTCGTTGCAGCTGAAGAGAAGTTTCATATCAATAAATCAAAACCTGCTTTGTTTATGGGAACATTTATTTTTATTCTCATTGGTATTTACTTTGCCGTAAACGGGATGGATAATACACCCTTAACGCATGAACTTGATGCCCTTATTTTAGAGATCGCAGAGATCTTTTTCTTTTTAATGGTGGCGATGACCTACATTGAAACGATGATTGAACGACGTGTGTTTGACGCGCTTAAATACAATTTGGTTTCAAAAGGCTATTCATATAAAAAACTGTTTTGGCTTACAGGCTCTTTAGCGTTTTTCATCAGTCCAGTTGCGGATAATCTTACTACAGCATTAATCCTCTCCACGGTTCTCATTACGATTGAAAAAGAGGATAAACTCTTTTTAGTCCCAGGTGCCATCAACATTGTTGTAGGCGCGAATGCAGGTGGAGCTTGGAGCCCTTTTGGCGATATTACAACCTTAATGACATGGATGGCAGATAAAGCCAGTTTTGTTGAATTTTTTGGACTTTTCCCTGCTTCTTTTTTAGGATGGTTGCTCACAGGATGGTTACTTTCTTTGTCTGTTCCCAATACAAAACCTCATTTTGATGCCAGTGTTGAACAACGCGTGGTGATCTTAAAAGGTGGAAAAGTGGTGATTGGCTTAGGCGTTATTACCATCATGTGTGCTGTTCTTTGCCAACAACTTTTTCATATACCACCGATGTGGGGTATGGTTTTTGGTCTCTCCTTGCTTAAACTCTACACCTATCAGCTTAAACGTAGAAGCAATGAATTTATCAGTATTTTTAAATCCATCAGCAAAATTGAATACGATACATTGTTCTTTTTCTTCGGTATCTTAGCCGCCGTTGGAGGACTTCACTTTTTAGGTTTCTTAGATTTAGCTGCAAAATTGTATGATAGTGCAGGTGCAACCACGGTCAATATTGGCGTAGGCTTTTTATCGGCTATCGTCGATAATGTCCCTGTGATGAGTGCCGTGTTAAAAGCAAATCCCACGATGAACGACGATCAATGGCTGCTGGTGACAATGACCGCAGGTATTGGTGGAAGCTTAATTAGCTTTGGTTCTGCCGCAGGTGTGGGAGTTATGGGAAAACTTAGAGGTATCTATACCTTTGGAACGCATATGAAATACGCATGGACCGTGTTGGCTGGTTATGTTCTCTCGTTGGTGATTTGGTATATTCAGTTTGAAATTATTGGCATATTTTAATAGAAGGAAGTAAATGAAAGAAGTCCCTATCTTAGTCTTAGATTTTGGTTCACAATACACTCAGTTGATAGCACGTAAGCTTCGTGAAAGCGGTGTTTACTGTGAGATCGTGCCTTACAATGAGAAGATCGAAGATATTAAAAAACGTAACCCAAAAGGTATTATTTTAAGCGGTGGTCCTGCGTCTGTTTATGCGAAAGATTCATACCATCCTGATCCTGCTGTTTATGCGCTAGGATTGCCTCTTCTTGGTATTTGCTACGGTATGCAACTGTTGACACACCATTTTGGTGGGAGTGTTATTCCTGCGACACATCAAGAGTATGGTAAGGCTAAGCTTCAATTTGAGAGTGATCATAAAATTTTTAAAGATACGACCTGCGGACAAATCGTTTGGATGAGTCATGGTGATAAAGTCGAAGCATTACCCGCTGGATTTGAGAAAATTGGCTACAGTGAAAATTCACCGTATGCAGCCATTGCCGATGAAAAACGCAATATGTACGCGTTTCAATTTCATCCCGAAGTCTTTCATTCAGAACAAGGCAGTAAGCTTTTAAAGAACTTTGCAAAATACATTTGTGGTTGTGAAAGTACCTGGAATATGGGCTCATTTGCGAAAGAGCAAATTGCGAAGATTCGTGAAAAAGTGGGCTCTAAAAAAGTATTGTGTGGCGTGAGTGGTGGTGTCGATAGCTCCGTTGTGGCAACCCTTTTAGCCGAAGCCATTGGCGATCAACTCGTTTCCGTGTTCGTGGACAATGGCTTGCTTCGAGCACATGAGCGTGAACAAGTTGAAACGATGTTTAAAAGTCGCAATGTTCCCCTCATCACGATTGATGCAAGTGAGAAATTTTTAAGTAGACTTGCAGGCGTGAGTGATCCTGAGAAAAAACGTAAAATCATCGGCGAGACGTTCATCGAAGTGTTTGATGAAGAGGCGAAAAAACATGATGGCATTCAGTTTTTAGCTCAAGGTACACTTTATACCGATGTGATTGAATCTGTTTCCGTCAAAGGGCCTTCCAAAACGATCAAATCACATCATAACGTTGGTGGTTTGCCTGATTGGATGACTTTCGAACTGATTGAGCCACTGCGTGAAATCTTTAAAGATGAGGTACGTATTTTAGGAGCAGAATTAGGGCTTCCAAAAGATATGCTTTCTCGCCATCCTTTCCCTGGACCTGGTTTAGCTATTCGCATCATGGGTGAAGTAACGAAAGAGGATTTAAAGCTTCTAAGAGCTGCAGATGTCATTATGCTTCAAGAGCTTCGTTCCTCTGGCTATTATGAAAAAACGTGGCAAGCCTTTACCGTCCTTTTAAATGTGAAAAGTGTCGGTGTTATGGGCGATAATCGAACCTATGACAATACGATTTGTGTGAGAATCGTCGATGCAACGGATGGAATGACGGCTACATTTGCGCACATTCCTCATACGATTTTGGAAAATATCAGCAGACGTATTATTAATGAAGTTGCTGGCATTAATCGTGTGGTGTATGACATCTCTTCCAAGCCCCCTGCAACGATTGAATGGGAATAACAAACGATGATCTACCTCTTCAGCGATAAAGCGTATGAGGGGGTAGTACATCTCCCACTATTTGAGATTGTATTTGATCCGACTCCATTTGATTTGGAAGGATTTGATACCATCATTTTTACCTCCAAAAACAGTGTCAAAGCCCTTGAACAAAGTGGCATTGCATGGAAAGACAAAAAAGCCTATGCTATCGGTGAAGGAACAGCTTCGTTCATAGAGAAGTGTGGTGGAAATCTTGTCTTTACATGTAAAGAGTCGTATGGTGACACGTTTGCTCAAATACTCATTCCTCTTTTAGCCAATCAAAAAGTCTTTTTTCCCCGTGCGAAAGAGGTTTCCTCTTCACTGTTTGAAATCTTACATGTAAACCATATTGACATAGAACAACGCATTGTGTATGAGACAAAATGTAAGCATTATCCTTCTTCTTTTTCCCCTTTAAAAGAGGCTAAACTTATTTTTACTTCACCTTCTACCGTACACTGTTTTATGGAAAACTTTGCTTGGGATAAAAGCTATATCGCCATTGCCATTGGTGAAAAAACAGCTTCTGCTCTACCTTTACATGTCAAAAAGATTGTCTCTTCCACGCAAAGTATTGAGGCGTGCGTCGCCTTGGCAAAAGCTCTTTAGAAGCTAAATTCCTTTATAATTAAAGAAGTTTAGTAGTTTGCCTCGCCTGGGTGAAGCGACAACCGTTTTCATGAGGGTCCAACAATTAGTATACGGGAATACGTACATTTTTGGTGTGCCTGTGGTTTCGTTTGAGCTTTGTAAAAAGTGAGAGATTGCAGCCTAAAGAAAAGGTCGACTCCCAGAAGTTGGCTTATTAGGGCCGCTTCAATCACGGAACGCTCACTTGGGTTTTTACATGTAAACGAAATAGATTCTTTTGGAGAAATATTAATGAAGGTAATGGTTGTTGGTAGTGGTGGCAGAGAATATTCTATAGGTTTAGCACTGAAACGTGATTCAAACGTAACCGAACTTTTTTTCGCACCCGGAAATGGAGCAACCCCACAACTTGGAAGCAATGTTACCTATAAAGATTATGAAGCTTTGGCAGATTTTGCCAAAGAAAATGGCATCGATCTGACTGTCGTCGGACCTGAAACTGCTTTGGTAGATGGTATTGTCGATATTTTCAAAGCCAAAGGGTTGGTCATTTTTGGCGCGTCAAAAGCTGCCGCTAGACTTGAAGGCTCTAAAATCTTTATGAAAAACTTTCTTTTACGCTATAACATTCCAACCGCAAAATTTATCGAAACCAGTGATGCAAAAAAAGCCAATGATTTTATCGAAACTCTTGATCTTCCTATCGTTGTAAAAGCCGATGGACTCTGTGCAGGAAAAGGCGTAATCATCGCGCAAAATAAAGATGAAGCCAAAGAGGCAGTCCGTGACATGCTCAGTGGTAAAAGCTTTGGCGATGCAGGACTTGGCGTCGTTGTTGAAGAATTCTTAGATGGTTATGAGCTTTCCTTGTTTGTTGTCTGTGACGGCGTAGATTATAAAATTCTCCCAGCCGCACAAGATCATAAACGCTTAAAAGATAATGATATTGGACCTAATACAGGAGGTATGGGTGCATATGCGCCAACACCACTGATTGATGAAGAATTGTATCAAAAAGTAGAAGAGCGTGTCGTAAAGCCAACGCTTGCAGGCATGCAAAAAGAGAATGCACCTTTTGAGGGCGTTTTATTTATTGGGTTGATGATTGTGAAAAATGAACCGATTGTTTTGGAATACAATGTACGTTTTGGCGATCCAGAGTGCGAAATTTTAATGCCACTGTTAAAAACACCTGCGAGTGAACTTTTTTACAAAGCAGCTACAGGAAATCTTAAACATTTAAACATAGAATTTTTTAATAAATATGCTATTGCGGTTGTGATGGCAAGTGAGAATTATCCGTATAGCAATTCAAAACCTGCCGAAATTATTATTGATATGAATGTTCATAAAGATTTAGAAAATACGCACATCTCTTACGCAGGCGTTAGCCTTGAAGAGGGAAAACTCTATGCAACAGGTGGACGGGTACTTTTATGTGTGGGTGTGGGCGATAGCATCAAAGAGGCACGTGAACGCGCTTATTTATTATGCGGGCAAGTTCATTTTGCTGGAAAACAATTTAGAAGCGATATTGCATATCAGGCACTCAAGCATGACAAATGAAGAGTTGATTGAAAAGTTTGAAAGCGAAAATATTACATTAGCGCCACTACAAAAACGAGGCCTTGCGTATTTGATTGACGAAATCTTAATTTCCGTTCTTTTTTCACTGATCTATCTTGATCAAATGCCTGAAAATGTGACGACTGAAGAGCTTCTAAATACTATTAACAGTCTATTTGTTTATGTTGTTGTATTAAAAGTGATTTATCAAACTTTTTTTGTATGGATGTATGGAGCAACGCTTGGAAAGATTGCGATGAAAATCAGAGTGATTTCAACAGCTGATTTAGAAAATCCATCTTTAGTCCTTTCTTTAAGCCGAGCAGTGTTTAGAATCATTAGTGAGTCCATATTTTATTTAGGCTTTATATGGGCGTATTTAAATCCAAAAAGAGAGACATGGCATGATAGAGTCGCCAATACGTTGGTTATCAATGCGAATTAGATTTTTTTTTCCTATTGTTGCTTTCTTTGGGAAGCTTATGGGCAGCACCAACACAGAAAACACCTCAAGATGTAGAAGTTTTAGCAAATAATGTGAGTAAAGAAGGAACTTTAGTCCATGCCGTTGGCAATGTAGTTCTTTATAGTCCAAAGTATTTGATTACTGCGGATGAAGCTTTTTATGATCAAGCCAATGGTGATTTAGAGCTCTTTGGTAATATTACGTTACTTGAGGGAGTGAATTATGCTTCCAGAAGTGGACATACCAAGATTAATCTTAATACCGATAAAGGCGTTTCTGACCCTCTCTTCTTTTTTGATGAGAGTTCAGATGTATGGATCAAATGCGAAAATGCCATTTTAAATCCTGATACTTACATTACTCAAAAATCCATTGTTTCCAGCTGCAATACCCAAGACCCTGATTGGAAAATAGCATTTACATCAGGGGAATTTGATAAAGAAAATAAATGGTTACACCTTTATAATCCCGTTTTTTATGCTGGCGATGTGCCTGTTCTATACCTTCCATATTTTTCATTTACAACGGATAAAACTAGGCGTACAGGACTTTTGAAGCCAGAATTTGGAATGAGCAGCAAAGAAGGTTTCTATTATATGCAACCTATCTATTTTGCTCCTGATGTAAATTATGATGTAGAGCTTCGCCCGCAGATACGAACAAATAGAGGCGAGGGAATGCACGGAACCTACCGTTTTGTAGACTCAGCTTATTCCAACGGTTCCATTACAACGGGATATTTTAAAGAACACAGTGATTATGCAAAAGATGAAAACTTGAAAAACGATAGTCACTATGGTCTACAAGTAACGTATGATCGTAGTCAGCTTTTAAGTGAGAAATATAATAACATTGAAGATGGCTTATGGTTTGATATCAATTATCTCAACGATATAGATTACTATAATACGATGAGAAATGAAACGCTTGGTTATGATAAATTAGTAACTTCACGTTTCAATTATTATGTTAAGCACGATCAAGATTATATTGGCCTTTATACAAAATATTATATTGATACAAATCCACCTTTGCCAAGAACAGATAATAAAGGGACTCTTCAAGAATTGCCTACATTACATTATCACCATTTTACAAATCCTCTTTTACTCGATAATTTACTTTATTCCGTTGATTATCAAGCACATAACTATACTCGTTCTGAGGGTATAACGGCATTTCAAAATGAGTTTAATGCTCCATTTACCTTATATTTTTCGTTTTTAGAAGATTATTTACATGCAAGCGTTTCAGAAAATATTTACGCAACGCATATTGCTTATGGAAATGATGATACGCAAGAGAATGAGGGAAAGTATTGGAGAAATTATCATAAATTTTCACTCTATACAGAACTTTCAAAACCGTATGATAATTTTTATCATACAATGTATCTTGGTATTGATCAAATTCTTCCAAGCAAAGAGGATGAAAATGGTTATGTCGCTAATTTTATTGCATTAAATACACTGACTAAAAGCACTTCTTTAACACTCAAAGAATTTTTTTATAACGAAGATGGTGAAAAGAAAGTAAGTCACACGTTAAAACAGATTTACTACAGTGACTATGATTATAAGTATGGTAATTTGGAAAATGATCTTAAATACTATATAACCGATAAAATTTATTTAGGGCATACGCTTCATTATTCTCATGAATTCAGTAAAGTATCCCGTAATCAAGTTTCTATTAATTATGCAGATGACATTTATTCAACGTCTTTACGCTATACCTATCAAGATAAAACATATAGGGAAAATACAATTTATAAAGTGAGTCAAGATATATCATCCAATAAAGATTATAGCTTTGTGACTTTGTATGCTGATAGTAAATATTTTACACATTATAATGTTTTCACAAGTGTTGATTATGATGTACAAGATGATCAATTTAGATCATGGAATATTGGGTTTAAAAAGAGTTTAAAATGTTGGGATTATTCTATACAATACAGGGATAAAATAACCCCAAAATTAACAAGTGCGAGTGTTGTAGACTCTGTTAATAGAGAAGGCATTATGTTTATGTTTAATATCTACCCGCTGGGTAGCGTAGGATATGATCTTTCGAAAGAGTCCGAACAAAAATTTTAAAGAGATGTAGTTAATAAACGAAGGAGAAAAGAGTGGAATATAAAATTACCGTTAATAATCAAGAAGAGATTTATGATCTTGGAAAAGTTGCAAAACAAGCAGCAGGTGCTGCATTATTGAAAATTAAAAACACTGTTATTTTAGCAACGGTTGCAAGAGATGACAGCCAAGTTTCAGAAAATTTTGTACCATTGACCGTACAATATGTTGAAAAAACATATGCTGTTGGAAAGATTCCTGGTGGTTATTTTAAACGAGAAACAAAGCCTGGTGATTTTGAAACACTTACCTCACGCATTATTGATCGAAGTCTTCGCCCCCTTTTCCCTAAAGGATATGCTTATCCAACCCAAATTGTTGTTTTTGTCTTAAGCTGTGATCCTGAAGTTGATCTTCAAGTAGCTGCACTTAATGCTGCTAGTGCGGCACTCTATCTTTCTGATATTCCTGTCAATAAAGCAGTTGCAGGTGTACGAATAGGATATATTGATGGAAAATATGTTGTTAACCCTTCTAATTCGGCTTTAAAAACAAGCACTTTGGATCTTTACGTTGCAGGTACAAAAGAAGAACTTTTGATGATTGAAATGCGCTCTATTGCATCAATGGAAAGCATGAATCTTCCAATCATGGCCATTGATCCAATGCTTGATCCTACATTAGCAGAAAGTGTTATTACAAAGCAATCGATTAATGAATTTAATGAAGATGCAATTTTAGAAGCAATTGATAAAGCTCAAAGTGCGATTACTGAGGCTACAAGTGCGTATGAGCAAACATTTGCACCTTTGAAAAAAGAAGACGCAGAGCTTGATTATAAAGAAGATTTAGAAAATGATTCTATCTTTGCCTATATTGATGAATTTTATAAGCAAGACGTGCATAATGCCATCAATCAAATGGCAAAAAGTGAGCGAGCTAATGAGCTTAATAAAATTGTAACTAAAATTTTAAGTGATGAAGTTGCCGTTTTAGAAGGATGGAGTAAAGAGCTTGTTAGCAGTGTGATTAATGCATATAAAAAGAAAATAGTACGTGAAATGATTATTGATAAACATGTTCGTGCGGATGGTAGAAAACTCAATGAAATAAGACCTATTAGTATTGAGACCAATATTTTACCATTGGCGCATGGATCATGTCTTTTTACCCGTGGACAAACACAGGCTTTAGCTGTCGTGACACTGGGTAACGATAAAGATGCACAAATGTATGATCTTTTGACTGAAAAAAATACAATTAATGATACCTTTATGGTGAATTATAATTTTCCTGGATTCTCCGTGGGTGAAGCTTCTCCTCTTCGTTCACCAGGGCGCAGAGAGTTAGGACATGGTAATCTTGCACGCCGTGCCTTAGAGCCGGTTCTTGATATAAACCGTCTCCAAACAATTCGACTTGTGTCTGAAATTTTGGAGTCAAATGGTTCGTCTTCAATGGCAACCATTTGTGGTGGAGTATTAGCACTTAAAGCGGCAGGGATTAATATTGAAAAATTAGTTGCAGGTATTGCCATGGGGCTTGTTTTTGAAGGTGATAAACATGCAGTTTTAAGTGATATTATGGGCTTAGAAGACCATGATGGTGATATGGATTTTAAAGTCGCAGGAACAAGAGACGGTATAACTGCGCTACAAATGGATATTAAACTCGGTGGTATTTCACGTGATGTCCTTAAAGAGGCATTATACCAAGCCAAAGAGGGAAGAGCGCATATTTTAGGATTAATGGAAGCAGCAAGTCAAGAGATTGTTGTTAACAATTCTATTTTGCCAAAACTTGAACTTTTCAGTGTTGATCCATCAAAAATTGTGGATATTATTGGACAAGCAGGTAAAACTATCCGAGAAATTATTGAGAAGTTTGAGGTCTCTATTGATCTTGATCGAGAAAAAGGTGAAGTTAAAATCGCAGGTGAAAACAAAGAAAAAGTTGAAGCTGCAAAAGAGCACATCATTCAAATTACCAACAAGCCTTCCTTTGGTGGACGTGGTGGTGGAAGAGATAGAGGAGGGGATAGACATGGTAGTACCCCTAGAGAAGAGAAGCCAGTGCCAACATTTGTTCAAGATGAAGTGGTCGATGGTGTTGTTAAACGTATTGTTGATTTTGGTGCATTTATTGAACTTCCTGGTGGTATTGATGGGCTATTACATGTTTCAAAAATTGCCGACCATCGTGTGGATAAAGTCAGTGATTATCTTGCCCTTGAGCAAAAAGTACGTGTCAAAATCTTGAAGCAAACGGGGAATAAGATAGAGTTAGGGCTAGAGCGCTAACTTTAAAGGGTTTTTAACAATTGGATAGATATAATCTCGCTCACAAAGTGGCAAGTAGGGGTTTATCCGAACAGACTTTGAAAAACAAATAGGAGCAATCTTTGAAAAAGATTCTTTTTTTAATGGTAGCATTTGCAACGTTAGCGTTTGCAGGTGAGGGTGAAACAGTTAAAGCTTACTCAGCACTTGCTGTAGGTATCGTACTTGGTCTTGCTGCACTTGGTGGCGCAATCGGTATGGGAAATACTGCATCTTCAGCAATTTCTGGAACAGCAAGAAATCCTGGTCTTGGTGGTAAACTTGTCACGACAATGTTTATTGCACTTGCGATGATCGAAGCTCAAGTTATTTATGCACTTGTTATCTCTTTGATCCTTCTCTACAAAAACCCATTTCTTGGTTAATAACAAATAACAAAACATGGGAGTCTTTAATTAAGACTCCTTCCTTCTTTTATGCGGTCGTGGTGGAACGGTAGACACGCTACCTTGAGGTGGTAGTGCCTTACGGGTGTGGGGGTTCAAATCCCCCCGACCGCACCATTTTATCTCTCTTATTTTCCCTACACTGTTTTATTAAATTCGATGTCAAATTATGTTACTATTTACAAGATTATATAAATCTCGAAAGGTATCTGATGCGAGACTTAGAGCTCAAAAATGTTATTAAGCTAAATGGTAGGGAATTTCTTATTTCGACAATAAGTATGCATGTACGTCACTCTTTTTTTGAAGGTGATGCTAAAAAAGTTGTCTACGAAACAATGGTTTTTGAAATTATTAATGATGAAGTACAATTTCATCATCCGATTTTTAATGAGCGTTATAATATGCCAGATGAAGCTATCTCCGAGCATGGTGCTATTATTAAACATCCTGAAAATTTCTTTATTCTTTAAGCTCAAATTTCTTAAAACCAAGTATCTTACAAATAATTTGAATGAACTTACGTTACTGTATGTTGATATGGTAGGTAAGTTCAAAAATAAATCGTGTAAAAAAATTGTATCTGGGTCTATGAAGACTGTAGTATTCCAGATTTAATTTTTTTATGCTGTCTTAATTAATATTCATCTCATGATATCACCAATATCTTCTTAATAAACTCCTAAAATACATGGTATAGAGCAATTTTTTTTGAAGACAAATTCCATGATTTAGCTTTTCAAACAGATCCTTTTGTTGTAAATATCTTTACATGTAAAGCAGTAAATTTATCCCTACTTCAGCACTTTTCTATGGGTTTGATTTAATAAATAAAATGATAAAATACTAAAATTTTGACTATTGTTTTTAGTTAAATTTAAACAAAAGGGTTGCATTTATGGAAGTGAATCTGTATGTGGAGAGCTTAAGATTCTTGGTTCTTACCCAATCTACATACTTTGTGCTTTTAGCTATATTGACCGTTATGTTCAACGTTCAGGTTAAAATCATTATGAAATACTTCCCAATGGAAAATGAGAGTATTCATATGAGTAATTCTACTGAAGAATTATTGCAAAAAGATAACTTCACAGTTGTCGCAGCAATTGCTGCTTCTATCAAGTCTTAAAACAAAAACAAAATACTAAAAGGGCAAAAAGAAGATGGCGAAAAAATACATCGATGTGATGGATACGACGTTTAGAGATGGGTTCCAGTCAGTTTTTGGTGGACGTGTACTTATGGATGACTTTTTACCTGCAGTAGCGGCAGCAAGAGAAGCAGGTATTAGCCATTTTGAATTTGGTGGTGGGGCACGTTTCCAAAGTCTTTACTTCTATTTAAATGAAGATGCCTTTGAAATGATGGATAGATTCCGTGCTATTGCAGGTCCTGATGCGAACCTTCAAACACTTGCTCGTGGTGTGAATACCGTTATGCTTGATACTGGTAATCGTGAGCTCATTGATTTACATGCTAAAATGTTTAAAAAACACAGTACAACAACCATTCGCAACTTTGATGCGCTGAACGATGTTGAAAACCTCAAATACAGTGGTGAGCGTATTGTGCATCATGGTCTTAAACATGAAATCGTTGTGACGATGATGGATCTTCCTCCTAAATGTGTGGGTGCTCATGATGTTGCTTTTTATGAGAAAACACTGAGAGCTATTTTAGATTCAGGCATTCCCTACCATAGTGTTTGCTTCAAAGATGCCAGTGGTACGTCAAGTCCTCAAAAAGTTTATGAGACCATAAAAATGGCAAAAAAACTCTTACCTGAAGAAATGCATGTACGACTTCATACGCATGAAACAGCGGGTGTCAGTGTAGCATGTTATTTAGCAGCTCTTGAAGCAGGGGTGGATGGTATTGATCTTGCCGCTTCTCCAGTAAGCGGTGGAACAAGTCAACCAGATATCCTAACAATGCTTCATGCGGTAAAAGGTAAAAATTATGATCTTGGTGGATTAGAGCTTGAAAAAATTCTTACCTATGAAGATGTTTTACAAGATTGTTTAAAAGATTATTTTATGCCACCAGAAGCAGTGCAAGTCTCTCCTTTGATTCCTTTTTCTCCGATGCCTGGCGGTGCATTGACTGCCAACACTCAAATGCTTCGTGACAATAATATTCTTCATAAATTTCCAGAAGTGATTAAAGCAATGCGTGAAGTGGTTGAAAAAGGTGGATATGGAACCAGTGTTACGCCTGTATCACAGTTTTATTTTCAACAAGCATTTAATAATGTCATGTTTGGACCATGGACAAAAATTGCTGAAGGGTATGGCAAAATGGTACTTGGGTATTTTGGGAAAACTCCAGTTGCCCCCAATGCTAAAGTGGTTGCACTTGCCAGTAAACAATTAAAACTTGAACCAACCAAGAAAAATGCGCTTGATCTTGCTGATGAAGATGAGAGTAAATCGTTAACAACAGTTAAGCAGCTTTTGGAAAAAGAAGGCTTAAAGACGACAGAAGAAAATATCTTTATTGCTGCTTCATGTAAAGATAAAGGTATTGCTTTCCTCAAAGGCGAAGCAAAAGTTAATGTTCGTAAAATTGGTAAAGCTGATAAAGAAAAAGTACTTTGTAATGCTTCTGAAGATTATACTGTTATTGTTAACGGTCAAAAATACAATGTTAAGCCATCTGATAAACAAGATGCCTTTGTTATTAATGGACAAGAATATTTCATTGAAATTGAAGAAGGGTGTAGTGCAGAAGCTGGTAACGCGGCACTCATTCCTTCTAATAGTGCTGAAGTGAGAGCTGGAATACCTGGTTCTATTTTTAAAGTTTTGGTGAATGTTGGAGACAAGGTGACTAAAGGGCAAGCAGTCATCGTTATAGAGGCGATGAAAATGGAAATTGAAGTTCCAGCAACCATCGATGGTGTTGTCAGTAGTGTTCGTGTTAATCAAGGTGATGTCATCGTTAATAATCAACTACTGGTCACGCTATAAGCTATTAAAATAGATAGAGCCAAATGTGGCAGGTGTCACTTGGCTCTTCGCTGTTGCAGAGACTTTCTGCTATGAATGATAATTAAAATGTATTGAGGATATCAATAATATGTCGAAGATTAATGAAATTGAAAAATTAGGGTTAACCAATCTTGGAAAGGTTCACTACAATCTAAGTTACGAAGAGCTTTTGAAACATGAAATTGCAAATAATGAAGGTCGTGTTACAAGTAATGGTACATTTAGTGTAGATACAGGAATTTTTACAGGACGAAGCCCAAAAGATAAATATTTTGTAGATCAGGAGCCTTCTAATCAATATATCTCATGGGGCAAAATGAACCATAAAGTAAGTAAAGAGATATATGAAGAACTTTTTGCAAAAGTGAAAAAAGAACTCTCCGGTAAAGATATTTATATTCAAGATGCTTTTAGTGGTGGAAGTTTAGCCAGTCGCAAGAGTATTCGCGTTGTCACGGAAATTGCATGGCAGGCACATTTTGTAAAAAATATGTTTATTAGGCCTTCAGAAGAAGAATTAGCACATTTTAAACCAGATTTTGTTCTTTATAATGCATGTAAAATAGTCAATGAAGACTATAAAAAACACAATTTACACTCGGATGTTTTTGTTGTTTTTAATGTGGAAGAGAACATTGCCATTATTGGTGGTACGTGGTACGGTGGAGAGATTAAGAAGGGAATCTTTTCTATGATGAATTACTGGTTGCCTTTAGAGGGAAAACTTTCTATGCACTGCTCTGCTAATGTGGGTGAAAAAGGTGATACAGCTCTTTTCTTCGGTCTTTCAGGAACCGGAAAAACAACGCTTTCAACGGATCCAAAGCGCAAGCTCATTGGGGATGATGAACACGGTTGGGATGATAATGGTGTTTTCAATTTTGAGGGTGGCTGTTACGCTAAATGTATCAATCTTGATCCAAGCAGTGAGCCTGAAATCTTTGGTGCGATTCGTCAAGATGCCCTTCTTGAAAATGTTGTCATTAATGATAAGTGTGTGGTTGATTATGCGGATGCCTCTAAAACAGAGAATACCCGTGTTTCGTATCCAATTTATCATATTGATAACCATGAAACGAGCTTACAAGCAGGACATCCTAAAAAAATTATTTTTTTAAGCGCCGATGCATTTGGTGTTTTGCCTCCGGTGTCTAAACTTAACAATGAACAAGCAATGTACTATTTCCTCAGTGGCTATACCGCTAAAGTTGCTGGAACAGAACGTGGTATCACGGAGCCTGTTGCCACTTTTAGTGCTTGTTTTGGTGAGGCATTTTTACCCCTCCATCCAACTGTTTATGCAAAACTATTAGGTGAGAAGATCGCAAAATATAACGTTGATGTTTATTTGGTCAATACAGGTTGGACTGGTGGAAGTTACGGTGTTGGAAAACGAATGAGCATTAAAGCAACACGTGCATGTATTAATGCAATCTTAGATGGCAGTATTAACGATTGCGAATTTGAATCTATCCCTGTTTTTAACATCCAAGTACCAAAAGCACTTGATGGTGTCCCAACAGAAATTTTGAATCCTAAAAATACGTGGGAAAATAAAAGTTTTTACGATGCAACCAGAGATGAGCTTGCTGGTATGTTTATTGAGAACTTTAAAAAATACATTACAGCAGATTCTGATTTCTCAAATGCAGGTCCAAAACTCTAATTTTAACTTTACATGTAAAGGAGTTTTTGAACTCCTTTACCTTTTGTATATCACAAAATCTAACGCAATTTTATAGGAGATATTTGAATGTCAAAGCTATGGTCTGGCAGATTTGCCGCAAGCGGAGCACAATTACTCGACGAATTTAACGCTTCATTACCTTTCGATAAAAAACTATACGAAGAAGATATTAAAGGCTCAATTGCTCATGCAACAATGCTTGCCAAACAAGGTATTCTTACACAAGATGAAGCCGATCAAATCGCAACTGGTTTATTACAAATCAAACAAGAGATTGAAGCAGGAACCTTTGTTTTTGATATTGCTCACGAAGATATTCATATGTCGGTTGAAACAAGGCTTATTGATCTCATTGGCGAAGCTGGAAAACGCCTTCATACGGCACGTAGCCGTAACGATCAAGTTGCGGTTGATTTTAGATTATACGTTCAAAAACAAAATTTGATCATTGTTCATGTGTTAGAAGAGGTCATTGATGTGTTAATGAGCATTGCCAAAGAGCATACGAACACGCTTCTTCCAGGAATGACGCATCTTCAACATGCACAGCCCATCAACCTTGCCTTTCATCTTTTGGCGTATGTCTCGATGTTTAAACGAGACATAGAACGGCTTGAAAGCTCCTACCAACGCAATAATATTTTGCCTCTTGGGTGCGCAGCCCTTGCGGGGACACCTCATAATATCGATAGAGAGTACGTTGCCAAACTTTTAGGATTTGATAGTGTCAGTGTGAATTGTCTTGATACGGTCAGTGATCGTGACTTTGCATTAGAGATTCTTTTTAATATTGCTACGATTATGATGCATATTTCACGATTTGCCGAAGAGCTTATTTTGTGGTCAAGCTATGAGTTTAAATTTATCACGCTGAGCGATGAATACTCCACCGGTAGTTCCATCATGCCACAAAAGAAAAATCCTGATGTCCCTGAACTCTTACGTGGTAAAACAGGTCGTGTGAATGGCAATCTAATTGGGTTGTTAACCGTTCTTAAAGGGCTTCCTCTAGCGTACAATAAAGATATGCAAGAGGATAAAGAGGGAGTATTTGATAGCGTGGAAACCGTTTATATGTCACTTAATATCCTCAAAGAAGCGGTTCGTACGATGACCATCAATGTGGGACGAATGAAACAAGCGTGTGAAGTGGGGCATTTGAGTGCAACGGATCTTGCAGATTATTTGGTTCAAAAGTGCAATATCCCTTTCCGTGAAGCTCATTTTATCACTGGACGTGCCGTAGCACATGCCGAAGGCTTAGGCATTGATCTTAGTGTTATGAGTGTAGGAGAGCTTCAAAAAGTGGATGCGCGCATTGGTGAAGATGTCAGTGAATATCTCTCTTTAGTTCATTCTATGAATGCACGAACCTCTCAAGGAGGAACAGCCGTTTCTTCTACATGTAAACAGATTGAAATTTTTGAAACATGGAGAAAATTGCGTCATTAAGTAAATCATGAAGAGGTTTTTCCTCTTCATCTATGGTATTTTAAAGAAATTTGTGAGTATCACTATCTACTTTGTGTGCATCATTGTTTGATTTTTTATCACTTGAAAGAGTGTCCCATGAAAGTGGCGCTCCTCCTAGAAGGTGAAAATGTAAATGTAAGACTTCTTGCCCACCATCGCTGCCATTATTAGTAATCAAACGGTATCCGCGTTTATCCAATTCTAAAAGTTTAGCCACTTGTTGAATAAATTCTGTCATTTTGACCATGATCTTTGGGTCAACTTCTTGAAAACATTTATACTCTTTTTTGGGAATAATCAAAATGTGTATCGGCGCTTTTGGATTAATATCGTGGAATGCTAAGAAATCCTCATTTTCAAGTACTTTGTTGCAAGGAATCTCACCACTTACAATTTTACTAAAGATCGTCATCGCCTTCTCCTCTTTTTTAGGATGATTTTAACCTTTTATAATTAAAGTTTGACTAAAATGAACGTTCGAATAGACTGAAGAGCGTCATTGATGCTTGTGAATGAAAGGCAACCCTTTGAAAGATATAGAAAATGCGATAGGTTCGTGTACATCGCTTGTTGAATTAGAAAAAATGCGAGTCTCTCTTTTTGGTAAAAAAGGGTATTTTGCTGCACAATTTGAAGAGCTCAAAAAGCTTGATGGTGAAGCAAAAAAAGAATTTGCTCAAAATCTCAATATCAACAAAGAGAATTTTTTAGAATTACTCAATCAAAAAAAGAGTGCGCTTGAAAGCGTTATGATTGAAGAGCAAATGCGTAAAAGCAGTGTTGATGTCACACTTTTTAATCAAGAAAGCGCAGCAGGGGCATTGCATCCTGTGATGGATACTATGGATAAAATTATTGAATACTTTGTAAGTATGAACTTTTCAATTGAAGAAGGACCTCTTGTTGAAGATGACTTCCACAATTTTGAAGCGTTAAACCTTCCAAAGTATCATCCAGCGCGTGATATGCAAGATACCTTTTATTTTAAAGATTCGATGTTGCTTCGCACCCACACATCACCGGTTCAAATTAGAACCATGCTCAAACAAAGTGCACCGATTCGTATGATCTGCCCAGGCGCAGTATTTAGACGTGATTTTGATATTACCCATACACCTATGTTCCATCAAGTCGAAGGTCTTGTGGTCGATAAAACAGGAAAAGTCTCTTTTGCTAATTTAAAATTTATTCTCGAAGACTTTTTTAAAATATATGTTTGGCGATGTGAAAGTACGTTTCCGCCCAAGCTTTTCCCATTTACAGAGCCCAGTGCAGAAGCAGATATTAGTTGTATTTTTTGTCATGGTGAAGGGTGTCGTGTCTGTTCCCATACAGGCTGGTTGGAAGTATTAGGCTGTGGCGTTGTTGACCCCAATGTCTTTAAAGCCGTTGGGTATAAAGATGTCAGTGGTTATGCCTTTGGACTTGGTGTTGAGCGCTTTGCAATGCTCTTACATCAAATTCCAGATTTAAGGTCTTTATTTGAGGGTGATTTGAGATTATTGGAGCAATTTAGATGATAGTAACAAAACAGTGGTTAAATGAATGGATTGATATCAGTGCAATTGATACGGACAAAATTTCTGTAGCACTCAATGCCATTGGTTTAGAAGTCGATGGACTCACCAAAATCCGAATTCCTGAAAATGTCGTAGTCGGTCATGTTGTCTCATGTGAGAAGCACCCCAATGCGGATAAACTCAATGTCTGCCAAGTTGATGTAGGTGCAACTGTTCAGCAGATTGTGTGTGGGGCAAAGAATGTTGCAGCAGGGCAAATGGTCGCTGTTGCACTGATTGGCTCCGTTCTCCCTGGTGGCCTTAAAATTAAAAAAGCAAAACTCAGAGATGTCGAATCATGCGGCATGATCTGCTCTTCAACAGAGCTTGGTCTTCCAAAAATCAATGATGGCATTATGATTTTAGATGAGAGTATTGGAAAACTTGAACTGGGAAAACCTCTTTGCGAGTATCTTTTGATCAACGATGATGTGATTGAAATTGGATTGACTCCCAATCGTGGTGATTGTCAAAGCGTGTATGGTGTAGCTCGAGATTTGAGCGTTTATTTTGATTTAGAAGTAAAAACGCTAGGACAAAAAGAGGAAGAAGAAAATCAACCAGGTGTGGGTCGAGTGTTGCATCTCCATGGTAGCGAAGCACTTTCAGGCTCTTATATGTACAAAGTATTTGACAACAAAGAGATCGGGGTTCCTTTATTGGTCGAGCTTCGTTTAGGTTTTGCCGAGGTTGAATCTTCATGTTTACTGGGTAAATTGATTGATTATTCAACGTATGTTACCGGTGTATTGCTTCGTGCTTATAATCAAACGTGCTTTGGCGCAAAGGATGATAAAGCCAAAATTACCATTGCCAAAGATGAGAATGGATTGGATGCTATTTATGGTCTCAATGGACAAAAAATAGCGATTGCTGGAGTTGCTCAAATGGCTGAGTGTAAGGCATCAGCAAGTGATGAACGCATAATCATTGAAGCAAATTATACTCATCCTGAAATTATTGCGTCACGTAGTGCCAATAAAAAACTAGGGGCGGATAAACATCTGTATCGCTCTTCCAGAGGTAGCGAACCACAACTTGCTTTTGGTTTGAACTATTTCTTTAAAATGCTCAATAAGCGTTCTAAAATCATGGCTTATGCAGATTCTCAACAAATTACGCAAGATTTTGAAGCCAAGATTATCAATATTCACCAAAGCGACTTGACCGAAATGATTGGTGAAGAGATTCCTAAAAATAAAATTATCAAGATTTTGAAGCAGTTAGGCTTTGGTGTGAACTTTGCTTTTGAACAAGATGTGATTAACGTTAAAATTCCACAATTTCGATCAGATGTTATCAATACGCAAGATATCTGTGAAGAAATTGTTCGAATTGTTGGTATTGACAATATTCATTCTAAGCCTTACTCCTTTGCCGAAAAACTTAAAATTAATCAGCCTTATCTTAATTTTAAAAAACGACAGATGTATCGTTACAGGGCAGTAGCGGCAGGATTTTTTGAGACATTGCACTTTGTATTTGATGACAGTGAAAATGCTAAGAAATTTCATTTACCGCTTTTAAAGGAAACACTTGAAGTTGCCAATCCTATAACAAGTGAACTCAATACGCTTCGAAGCTCTTTATTGCCAAATATCTTGAATGCGGTTTCGAATAACCTCAAATTTGGTAAAAAACGAGTAGCCCTTTTTGAAGTAGGTAGCGTTTTTGATAGTGAGAGAACTGAATCTAAAAAAATAGCATTTGTTTTTAGCGGTGAAAATGGCATTCCTGAGATTTCTAATCATGGAAAACCAAGCGAAATTGACTTTTTTGCCTTTGCTGAAAAAATTCAAAGTGTTCTAAGTAACTTTACACTTCTTCCACTTGAAAAAGTTAATGGTCTTTGCAGTCCGTATGAAGCAGCTCGTGTCATCATTGATGGTGTTGAAGCAGGTTATATGGCGCGTGTTAATATCCAAGTGGAAAAAGAGCTTGATTTAGATCGTACGTATATTTGTGAGCTTGATTTTGAGGCACTTTCGTATAAACGTAAAATTGCAAAAGAGTATTCCAAATTACCATCTTCCTCACGTGATCTAAGCCTACTCGTAGATGCAAAAATGCAATACTCAGAACTAGAGAGTTTTATAACTTCGATTGCCCCTAAAGCTTTAACAAAATTTGCCGTGATTGATCGTTACGTTCATGAAAGTTTGGGGGATAAAGTCAGCCTTACACTTAAGTTGCAATTTCAATCTTTAGAAAAAACATTTGAAGAAGAAGAAATCGCTTCAATGGTAGAAGCACTGCTTGCACAAATTCAAGAGAAATTTGGAATTACAATCCGATGAAAACGTTACATGTAAACCCTAAAGTCTCTTTCGAGTTTACAACTGATAAAATTGCCAGCGATAAGTCTATTTCGCATCGCTGTGCGATTTTCTCACTTCTGAGTAATCAACCTTCTATTATCAAAAATTATTTGCCTGCAGAAGATACGATGTGTACACTTAGCATTGTTCAGTCTTTGGGTGCTCAGATTGAAAAAGCAGAAGATGGAACACTGACTATTACGCCTCCCCAAAGTATTGTTGAGCCTCCACTTATTTTAGACTGTGGCAATTCGGGTACCGCAATACGCCTTTTAATGGGCTTTCTCTCTTCGTGTAAAGGCTTTTTTGTCTTGTACGGAGATCAATACCTCTGTTCGCGTCCAATGCGTCGTGTTGCAGACCCACTACGCAGTATTGGTGCGCAAATTGATGGAAGAAGTGAAGGTAACTATGCACCTCTTGGTATTCGAGGAGAAACACTGAAAGCTTTTCATTACGAGAGTAAAATTGCTTCAGCTCAAGTGAAAAGTGCACTCATTTTAGCGGCTCTTCAAGCGGATGGCATTTCGACATTTTGTGAGCCAGAACTCAGCCGTGATCATAGTGAGCGAATGCTTCGTGGCATGGGCGCAAAAGTGATATCAGAAGGTTTACATGTAACCATTCATCCTCAAAATACACCTTTGAAACCTTTACGAATGACCGTCCCGAATGATCCATCCAGTGGATTTTTCTTTGCTGTTGCCGCTGCAATTAATGTGGGAAGTTCTGTGACACTCCACAATATGCTTTTAAACCCCACACGCATTGAAGCCTATAAAGTGCTTGCACGTATGGGAGCTGAGGTTCAGTTCATCGAAAAAGAGAGCATGTATGAAAGTGTCGGTGATATTATCATTACAGGTAAAGAACTACATGGTGTTGACGTCAGTGACAATATTTCATGGTTGATTGATGAACTGCCAGCACTCTCCATTGCATTTGCGTGTGCTAAGGGTAAAAGCCTTGTCAAAAATGCACAAGAATTGCGTGTTAAAGAGAGTGATCGTATTTCCAGCGTGGTCAAAAATCTGCGCTTATGTGGCATGGAAGTGGAAGAGTTCGACGATGGTTATGCGGTACACGGTGGGGAACTAAAAAGCGCTACAATTAATAGTTTTGGAGACCATAGAATTGCAATGAGTTTTGCCATTGCAGGCACACGTGCACCCATGAACATTGAAGATGTTGAGTGTATTAATACCTCTTTTCCAAATTTCATTGAGTTACTTTCTCAAATAGGAAATATACATCCATGAAAATTAAACTTGCTACTAGTTACGGCTTCTGTTTTGGTGTCAAGCGTGCCATTAAAATCGCAGAAAATACTAAAAATGCTTCAACAATTGGACCTTTGATTCACAATAATGAAGAAATTAACCGTTTGAGTGAAAATTTTAATGTCAAAACATTGCATGATATCAAAGAGGCGGATGGTGTTGGCAAAGCGATTATTCGGACGCACGGTATTCCTAAAAAAGACCTTGAAATGCTTCTCAAAAGTGATGTACAGGTCATCAATGCGACCTGCCCTTATGTGACAAAACCTCAGGAAATTTGCGAGAAAATGAGTATGGAAGGGTATGAAATCGTCATTTTTGGCGATGCAGATCATCCTGAAGTCAAGGGCGTTGAGAGCTATGCTATTCATGGTGCTCATGTGGTACAAAGTGTGGAAGAACTCGAAAAAGTGAACTTTAAAGGCAATAAAATTGCAGTGGTTTCACAAACCACACGAAAAATTAGTGAATTTTTAGAAATTACCAATTATTTGGAGACACGTTACAAAGAGGTAAGAGTTTTTAATACGATTTGTAATGCCACTTTTGAGAACCAAGATGCAGCAAGAGAACTTGCAAAAGAAGCTGATGTAGTGGTTGTTATTGGTGGAAAAAACTCTTCTAATACCAAGCAATTGCATAGTATTTGTAAAGAGTATTGTGTGGATAGTTTTTTAGTGGAAAGCGAAAAAGATTTAGACCCAAGCTGGTTTACAGGGAAAACGCTTTGTGGCGTGACTGCGGGCGCTTCGACGCCTGATTGGATTATCGAAAAAATAGTTGGAAAAATCAGCGAAATTAAAGTATAATAGGCAACTTTTACATGTTTACATGTAGCTAAATGTGTCAAAAATCAATCAAAAAGGGTATAAAATGGTAAATGAGGCGAACAAAGCTGTTCATACTGACGCCGTAGACGAGCATGAGGAGATGGATTTTGCGGCTATGTTGGAAGAGTCTTTCAAAGATTCTGAGAGAGATGCACTCATCAATGGTGTTGTTGTAGCGATCAAAGAAGATGTTATCTTAGTTGATGTGGGTAAGAAGTCTGAGGGACGTCTGAACGCATCTGAGGTTACAGATGAAAATGGCAACATAACATGCAAAGTGGGAGATGTAATCCCTGTAGTTATTACAGGATTCAGAAACGAAAGACCAGCGGTTTCGCACAAAAAGGCCCTTCGTAAAGGTCATATTAAATCATTTATCGCTGAATATAAAGAAGAAGATGATATAGCCCTTGATGTTAAAATTACGGGTAAAAATAAAGGTGGGTTTATCGCTGAGAATGCGGAGGGCATTGAATTTTTCCTTCCACGTTCACAAGCTGCTGTCAAAGATATGAACGCACTTATGGGTAAATCACTCAAAGTCAAAATTATTAAAATTGATACCGAAACAGAATCTATCATTATTTCTCGCAAAAAATTCTTGGATGACGAACGCAAAAAACGCAAAGAGATCGTTCAAGAGTTGATTGACCGTGACGAAGTTGTAGAAGGAACCATTAAAAAAATCACAACGTATGGTATGTTTGTTGATGTGGGTGGTATTGATGGACTCGTACACTACAGCGAAATCAGTTATAAAGGTCCAGTAAACCCTGGTACACTTTATAAAGAGGGTGAAGTCATTCCTGTTAAAGCGATCAAATATGATAAAGATAAACGTCATCTTTCACTTTCAGTCAAAGCAGCTATGCCAGATCCTTGGGATGAGATCAAAGATGAATTAGAGACAGGTGATTCGATTCAAGTTACGATTAGCAACATTGAGCCATACGGTGCATTTGTTGATCTTGGTAATGATATTGAAGGCTTCCTTCACATCTCTGAAATTTCATGGGATAAAAATATCAAACACCCACGCGATTACATCGAAGAGGGTCAAGTCGTTGATGTTGAAGTCATTGAAATTGACGCAAAAGAGAGACGCCTACGTGTATCACTCAAAAATGTTCTTCCAAAACCATTTGATGATTTTATGAAAAAATTCAAAGTAGGTGATGTTGTTAAAGGCGAGATCACTACCATTACAAACTTTGGTGCTTTTGTTAAAATCGGTGGTATTGAAGGTCTTTTACACAATGAAGATGCTTCTTGGGACCGCAATAATAAATGTAAAGAGCTTTTCACTGTTGGTGCTGAGGTTGAAGTCAAAATCGTTAAAATTGATGAAGAGACTGAAAAAGTATCGCTTAGTAAAAAAGAGCTTGAAGACAGCCCAATTCAAAAATATGCAAAATCTCATGAAAACGGTGACATTGTTCATGGTAAAATTAGAGATATTAAAGAATTTGGTATTTTTGTTGAACTTGAGGACAATGTTGACGCATTGATTCGTAAAGAAGATTTGGGTCAAGTTAATGAAGCAGATTTAAAAATTGGTGATGAGATTGAAGCAGCGATTACCTTTATTGATGACAAAAAAAATCGTATCCGTCTTTCGGTAAGACGTCTTTCAAAATTGAAAGAGAGAGAAGCGCTTAAAGAGATCAATAAAGAAGAGAAAATGACGCTCGGAGATATTTTAAAAGATCAACTGAAATAATCGATGCAAAAAAAAAGTACTTGGCGCAGTTTTTTTACTCCTCTTTGTAGGAGTAGGACTTTTCCTCTATAAACTTCTTCATCAAAATGTAGATGTTACTGTAGAGGTTGCCAAGTATGAATCTCCAAAAAAGCAAGCAATCAAACAAGAAACATCGGAAACAGTTTGGATCAAAGAGATGGCACATAAAGATGCTAGGGAGTTTGTATTTCCTGTGAATGAGCTCTTTATGCAAATTGATTCGTTTGGGCAAAAAAGTGGTAGTGGAGGCAAGCTAAAGTCGTTTCGCTTGGTGATTGATCGAGTGGATCGCTACTCTCTTTTTTGTATTATCCAGACACTCACCTCTTTGCACCTACCCTATATGGTGATCAAGGAAGATAAAGTTCCTCTCATTTATATAGAAGAAAAAAGTGAGAAACAGCTAAACCAAGTTGTTCTTGAACTTGAAAAATACGATATAAAATCAAAAATTGTCGAGGTTTGGTTATGAAACAGAAGAAAATCATTGTATGCGATGCAATCCACGAAAAAGGTTTTCAAATCTTACGTGCTGAGAAGGATATAGAAGTTATTGATGCTGTGCGTTTACCCAAAGATGAACTTTTAAAAATAATCGGTGACTGTGATGTTGCCATTACACGTAGTTCTACCGATGTTGATGAAAAATTTCTTAATGCAGCAACGAATTTAAAAGCCATTGTCCGAGCGGGTGTGGGTGTTGATAACGTGGATCAAGATGGTTGTAGCAGACGCGGTATCATTGCCATGAACGTACCAACAGCCAATACCATTGCAGCAGTAGAACTTACCATGGCACACCTTTTAGGAACAGCACGAAGTTTTGTAAACGCCAATAATCACCTCAAAATCGAGCGTGTGTGGAACCGTGAGAAATGGTATGGTGTTGAGCTTTGTGAAAAACGTCTTGGTATTATTGGTTTTGGTAATATTGGCAGTCGTGTAGGAATTCGTGCTAAAGCCTTCGGCATGGATGTTGTTGCCTATGATCCGTATATCTCTGCTTCAAAAGTGACTGACCTTGGAATGACTTATACTGAAAATTTTGATGACATCTTGAGTTGTGATTTTATTACGATTCATACTCCAAAAAATAAAGAGACCATTAACATCATCTCCCATGATGAAATTGCAAAGATGAAAGATGGCGTTAGACTTATTAACTGTGCACGGGGTGGTTTGTACAATGAAGAAGCCTTGTTTGAAGGTATAAAAAGTGGAAAAATTGCATTTGCAGGTATTGATGTTTTTTCAAAAGAGCCAGCAACAAGTCATCCGCTGTTAGACCTTGAGCATATCTGTGTTACTCCTCACTTAGGTGCCAATACGTTAGAGTCTCAAGAGAAAATTGCAAT
Source organism: Sulfurospirillum diekertiae (assembly GCF_002162315.1). Classification (NCBI taxonomy): domain Bacteria; kingdom Pseudomonadati; phylum Campylobacterota; class Epsilonproteobacteria; order Campylobacterales; family Sulfurospirillaceae; genus Sulfurospirillum; species Sulfurospirillum diekertiae. The sequence continues at coordinate 709,471 of NZ_CP021416.1, forward strand.
TCAAGCGGCTGAAAATGCGATTAGTGCAGCACGTGGTATTAGCTATCCTAATGCGCTTAACTTGCCAATTAAAGCCGAAGACATTCCTGCCTTTATTGAACCGTATTTAGAGCTTGTACAAAAAATGGGTTTCTTGGCAGCACAGCTTAACCGTTCTGCAATTAAGTCCGTTAAACTTGAGTTAGAAGGTGACATTGGCTCTTACGCCAAATCACTGCTTACTTTTGGAATTGTAGGTTCTCTTAAAGAGGCTAATGACAACAAAATTAACTATGTCAATGCTGAATTTGTTGCTAAAGAAAAGAATATTGAAACAAAATTTGAAGTTGTCAACAGTACCAGTGGCTATAAAAATCAAGCGACATTAATTTTAACAACGGAAAAAGATGTTGTGAGTATTAGTGGAACAGTTTTTGGTGAAAATGAGCAACGTATTGTGGGTATTAATGGATTTAAATTTGACTTTAAACCAAAAGGTAAAATGATTATCTTTAAAAACCATGACGTACCGGGTGTTATTGCACATATTGCTTCTACTTTGGCCAAAGAAGGGATTAATATTGCGGACTTTAGATTGGGTCGTGGTGCCAATAAATTTGCGATGGCCGTTATCTTGGTTGATACGGATATTGATAAAAAAATCATTGCAGAACTCAATCAACTCGAAACATGTGTTTGGGTTGCTTACGCTGTTTTATAATCTACTCCAATAATCTTAAGGCAGAACATGTATAGTATGTGTTCTGCCTTTTCTTCTTTGTTTAAATAAAATTAACTTATCTTTACAGAATTCACTTATTACGGCTTCAGAATCTATTTAAAAAAGTAAAATTTTATTATCTTTTTCTAAAACATTGTGCTTAGTTTTTTTTGATAAATAAATAAATATTATAAATTTGATAATATTGTTATAATTAATGAAATAAGGACAGGTTTTTGCATGAAAATCTTTTTTTTTAGCTTTACTAACGTTGAGTAGCTGCTTTGCGCACGAGGGGCTTAGTTTAGAAAATGCCATTGCAAAAGTGAAAGCCAATAACCAAGAAATTGCGATTGCAAAATTTGATGAACACATCAAAACATTAGAACATCAAGCGGCCGTTGGTCAAAACTATGGCAGTGTGGATCTTTCCCAAGTGGCAGTTCGCAGTAATGATGCGCTGAATATTTTTGGCTACAAACTTCAATCCCGCCAAGCGACCTTTGCAGATTTTGGGTTTGCAGATTTTGTAAAAAATCCAAGTGATCCAAATGTTCTGAAGATAATGCCCAATGATCTAAACAACCCAGCAGATCGTAACCATTTTCAAACCAAAATCGAATACACACTCCCTCTTTACACGGGAGGTAAGTTGGAGCAATACGGTAAGATCACCAAAGCACTCCAAGAGATGAGTACGTTAGACCTTGAAGCACTCACCCTTGAAAAAATCTATGAGCTTAAAAAGAGTTTTTTTGCTATTTCTCTTTTGGACAACCATCTTTATAATCTGCATATCATTGCTACCAATACCGAAAAATTAGCAGCAACTACCGAAGCGATGATGCAAGAAGGTTACGTTAAAAAGGTCGATCTTTTAGAAGTCCAAAGCAAACAAGCGGATGTTGAACGTCTCATTCACCAAGCTGAAGCCAATAGAACACTGTTATACTACTTTATTTCATACTTAGTGGGCGAATCTGTAACTGCCATTCAAGGAAAGTATGAAGAGGCTGAAACGCTTTTGAGCTCTGATGAGCGCGTGTTGAATGATAATCTTGCTATTAAAAAAGCAGCACAAGGTGTGGAAATTTCTAAGATGAATATTGCTTTGCAAGAGAGCACTTTTTTACCACAAGTGGGAGCTTTTGCCAATTACGGTAGCAGCGATGAAAAACTGATGAATGATTTTTCAAAAAATGATGCTTATACCGTAGGGTTGCAAGTGAAGTGGAATGTTTTTAATGGTGGAACGGATAAAAACAGTTTAGAAAAAGCACGCGTGGAGCATCTTAAGGCTTCTCAACAGCTTCAACTAGCTAAAAATAGTATCGCCTTATCGTTCAAGCAAATTCAAACGCACATTCAAAGCCATGAATACGAAATACAAAGCTTAAAAAAAGAGGTGGAATTAGCACATCTGATTTATGAAAATTATGCGGGAAGATATGCTGAAAAAATGAGTTCTATCAACGAGGTTTTGATGAAACAATCCGAAGAATTGACCAAAGTGCTCAGGCTGAAAGAGGTGCAAAATGCACGCAATGAAAAGATCTTTGAGCTTCAAAAACTAGCCAGTAAGGAAATACAGTGAAATCTTTACATGTAAAGAGTGTCTTACTCTGTTTTATGATGAGTGCGGCGCTTCATGCCACAAGTCTAACCCTCAGCGGTAGCGTTATATCGGAGAATCAAAAGAGTCTCTCTAGCCGTTATATGGGCTATGTCAAGCGTGTGTATGTCAACGAAGGTGATGTGGTGAAAAAAGGGACACTGTTGTACAGCATTGACTCTAAAGAGGTGGACACAGCACGGGAGCAAAGTGATCTTGCTATTGCGCAAGCGGAGCTTTCGTTATCGACGGTTGAAAATCAGTATGCCAATGCCAAACTCAATTTAGAGCGCTATGAGCGTTTACTGGCAAAAGATATGGTGTCTAAGTATGAAGTGGAAAACTTGGAGCTTGCTACGACAAATCTTAAGGCAACCGTAGAGATTGCTCGAAAACAGGTCTCTTCTGCCAAGCAAAAACGCCAAGAGGTACAAAACCAGTACCAGTACCTTAACATCAAAGCACCCAATGACAGTGTGGTGATTGAAAAGCATATCAAAGAGGGCGAGATGGCACTTTCAGGCGTGACCACCGTAGTGCTTGCTGATTTGAGTGCGCTCAAAGTCACAACGGAGATTGCAGAGAGCTACTTGGGTCGTGTGAAAGTAGGGGATATCGCGCGTGTGGAAGTTCCGTCCATTGGGTGTATTAGTGAAGGAAAAATCGAAGCAATTATTCCTAGTTCCAACCCTATGGCGCACACATTTAAGATGAAACTCTCTTTTACATGTAAAGATGCCAAAGCGTACCCAGGAATGTATGCTGTGGTGAGCGTCGGTGAGTAGTGATCATGAGTAAATACAAAGAAAAATACTTAGCAGGCTATTTAGCACGCCTCTTTTTACGTAATCCTCTGACGATGATTTTAGGGATCGCACTCATCTCTTTAGGAGTCGTGGCGCTCTCTTTAATGCCTCGGGAAGAAGATCCTCAGATTTCAATTAGTGGCGGTGTGGTGATTGTCTCCATGCCAGGGGCCAGTGCTGCTGAAATTGAACAGATGGTTGTGCGTCCACTGGAGAGACGCATTAAAGAGATCAAAGGTGTGGAGCATATTTACGGAGTTGCGAGCGATAATGTGGGCATTGTGAATGTCATGTATTACATTGGCGAAAACCGAGAAGCTTCGAATCTCAAGCTCTACGATAAAGTAATGCAAAACATGGATCAAATGCCTGAAGGTGCGACAACACCGCTTGTCAGACCTTTTGATATTGACATTGATATACCGATTCTCTCTATTGCCTTTTATGCTAAAACAGCGCAAAGTGTCGATAATGTTGCACTCTATAAGCGTGTTGATGCGTTTCGCAATTCACTTGGCAATGTCCCTAATGTCGCTAAAACAGAGATCAAAGGGGAGCATAAAGAGCAGTTTAATATTGAGATTGACCTCTCTCGACTTGCGGGGTATCATCTCTCGTTAGATCAAATAACGGCTTCCTTAAAATCACTGACCGCTTCTTCTCCTGAAGTAAAAAATCGCACACAGGAAGGAAAGCTGGTCGTTTTTGGTGTTAAAAATGCATTGGAAAATATCAAAGATATTCAAAATCTGATCGTTGCCAATTATGGCGGTTCTGTGGTGTATCTAAAAGATATTGCTACCGTTCATTTAGGCGATGACATTCAAAACAAAAAGAGTGCGCAGATCAGTTACAAGCAAGGTGAGAGTTTTACACCACTGCAAGATCAAGTCACGCTGAGTGTCTCCAAGCTGAAAGGCTCTAATGCTGTGGTTATTGCCGATGATGTGGTAAAACGACTTGAAGCAAGTAAAGGGGCATTGGCAAAAGAGGGGATTGGGTATAGTGTGACGCGAAATTATGGCGAGCGTGCCAATGAAGCGGTCAATGAACTGGTCTTTCACCTGCTTATCTCTATTGTTATTATCGCGCTTTTACTGATTTTTATTTTAGGTTGGAGGGAAGGGCTCATTGTGACGCTTACTGTCCCTGCTATTTTGGCAATTACTATTTTTATCGCGTATATGAGTGGTCAAACGATTAACCGTATCACCTTGTTTGCCTTTTTGCTGAGCCTTGGACTTTTGGTCGATGATGCCATTGTTGTCATCGAAAATATTCATCGTCATCTGCACAGTAAGGATGCCCATGATAAAGAGATGGATGAACTGCTCATTGAAGCGACCGATGAGATTGGAGCTCCAACTAACTTGGCGACAATAGCGATCATTTTAACGATGGTTCCAATGGCATTCGTAGGGCAAATGATGGGTGAATTTATGAAACCGATACCGCTGAATGTACCCGTAGCGATGCTGGCTTCGCTTTTGATCGCCTATATCTTCACACCATTTTTAGCCAAGAAATTCTTAAAAAAACCAACGCATACCAAAGGAGAGAATGATGCAGAAATTTGAGCAGTTTATTCACTCTATTTTGGTAGAAGAACGTAAAAAAAAGCTGGTCTTACTTTTCACGCTCCTCGCCTTTTTAGCAGCAGTGATGATGTTTCCCACAAAAATTGTTCTAGCCAAAATGTTGCCGGGCAAAAGTACCAATACGTTTTCGATCTATATTGATCTTCCCAATGGAAGTTCTTATCAAGAGACAAATGCCGTGAATACATGTGTGGTTAGCATCTTACAAAAAGAAAAAGAAGTTGAGAATATTGAAGTCTTTAATGGCATGGGTTCTCCTTTGGATTACGCAGGATTGGTAAAAGGCTCTGGGCTGAAGAGTGGCGAATACGTGAGTGAAATCGTGGTCAATCTCAGCGATTTGCATAAGCGTGATGAACGCTCTTTTGCAATGGTGCATCGCCTGCGCCCTATTATCCAAAAAAGCTGTGAAACTTTAGTCGCTCAGACCTCAATTAAAATGGTGGAACAACCTGCGGGTCCTCCAACAATGGCAGCACTGGTCGTCGAACTGTATGGCGATAATGCGTCAGCGTTGAATGCACTTGGACAAAGAATCAAACAGATATTGTCTCAAACGAAAGACCTTGTGGATGTCGATATGCTGGCCGATAAACTTTTCGATAAGTATAGTCTCGTCCCCGATAAAGAAAAAGTGATTCGTTCTCATTTAAGTCTTGCGCAGATTAACGAGCTATTATATTTGAGCTTTGAAGGAGTACATGTTGCTCACAAAAACAGTGAAAGTTCTCCTTCTCAGATTCCACTTTATGTGGTTTTGAGTGAATCTTCTAAATCACTTCCTTATGCTTCTAAAGAGGAGTTAAGTGCCAAACTAAGTGCATTAAAGCTGATGAATACGCAAGGCATGATGGTACCACTCTCAGAAGTGGTGCGTGTCGAAAAAGTGAAGTCAACGCCAACCATTATGTCCAAAAATTTGCAGACAATGGTGAGCATCGTTGCCGAAGCAGATTTGGTTTCTCAAGTGTATCCACTTTTGGATGCGCGCAGTCGTATTCAAGATACTTTGAAAGACGAGTTTGAAATTAGTCGAAGCCATCTCTTTGATTTAACACTCAAAGACAAAAAGAGTGGTGAAGTATTTAATCTTGTCTGGGATGGTGAAATGAAAGTAACGATGGATACGTTCCGAGATCTTGGCGGAGCTTTCATTGCGGCGCTGATTTTGATTTTCTTGTTAATGGTCGTTTACTATAAAAGCTTTGCACTCTCTGGTATTGTGCTTTTAGGAAGTTTCCTCTCCATCATTGGGGTGATTGTTGGGCATTGGATCATGGATCTGTTCACATCAACAACTTTCTTTCTCACAGCAACGTCGCTGATTGGTTTTATTTCATTGATGGGTATTAGTTCACGAAATGCACTGTTATTGATTGATTTTACCAAGGCGTTAATGACTCAGGGAATGGATAAACAAGAGGCGATTGCAAAAGCGAGTGCTACCAGAGCAAAACCGATTGTTCTTACTGCTGCTGCAATTATTTTAGCGAGTACATTGCTGGCAACCGATCCTATTTTTGGTGGATTGGGTGTTGCATTGATCTTTGGAACAATTGCGGCGGTTATCGTATCGTTAATTGTTGTTCCTGTACTCATGAGTAACACGAAAGCGATCTAAAGAGATTTACATGTAAAGCATAAGGGAACTTATCGCTTTACATGTAAAAATTTTCTGCGGGTTAAAATCAATAAGCGCATCATGCGAAAAGCAAAAAGACGTTTGTTCATAATGCTAATTTTGCGACAATTCTCATTTTTTAAACATTCAAATACTTCTTCTAATGCCAATTTCTCACTTACAGATAAGTTTGTCATACCGTTCCTTTTTGCCCGTCATTGATCTTACGCACTAATCTCACAATATCTTCATCTTTTAACATACCCAACATATTAAAAACTACTGGAATGCCCATAGGAGCGCTACTACCGAGTCTCCACTCTTGATAGGTACGCATGGATATTCCAAAAGTTTCTGCCATCTTTTTTTGAGAAATCTTCTTCCCCATATTTTCGGCTTCAATGGCATTATGCAAAAGATTGATGATATCGCTTGTTTTCATCGTATTATAGTACAAAAAAATGTATTAAACATAAATTAAAACGTATTAAATATACTAATTAATTTATATTTTAAACTTTTTATAGAATATTATACCAATAATATTGTTTATTATAACAATTATATTGATTTAAATATACAATATATTGTATAAAAATAGGCGATTTTGTTGTCACCACTTTTTTCGCTATAATGATGAAAACTAAAATTTAGGAGAATGTATGGCCTCTATTTCAATGGGCGACTTAAAAAAAGGGTTAAAGATCGAAATTAACGGTACACCGTATAAAATCGTAGAGTATCAACATGTTAAACCAGGAAAGGGTGCGGCATTTGTACGCTGTAAAATCAAATCATTTATGGATGGCAAAGTTATCGAAAAAACATTTCATGCAGGCGATAAATGTGAAACACCACATCTTGAAGATAAAATCATGCAGTTTTTGTATGATGATGGTGAGTTCTTACAATTTATGGACAGCGTATCGTATGAGCAAATTGCCTTATCACACGATCAAGTGGGCGAAGCAGCGGACTGGATCATTGATGGTATGAATGTAGATATGCTGTACCATAATGGTAAACCTATCAGCGTTGAAGCACCTCAATTTGTTGAGCTTAAAATCGTTGAGACTCCTCCTAACTTTAAAGGAGATACTCAAGGTGGTAAAAAACCTGCAACGCTTGAGAGTGGTGCTGTTGTTCAAGTACCTTTCCACGTGGTTGAAGGCGATGTCATCAAAGTTGACACCGTTCGCGGCGAGTATTTAGAAAAAGTCAAATAATCTTACATGTAAAAACATAGTACAGGTGATTGTACTATGTTTTTACGCTCTCTCCTCTCTGCTTTCATGTTATAATAACTCCAACTCAATCGTTTGATAGGAGTGTTGCCATGTTGACGAATCTCTCCATTAAAGCGCGTAATATTTTACTAGCATGTGTCGTTTTATTGGGGCTTACCGCCATTCATACAACGGCAAAATTTTTTCATGATAAAGAAAAAGTCCTTTTAAATCTTCGTGAGAATATCTCTTCGCTTAAAGAAGATATTTTGACGCTTCGTAAACATGAAAAAGACTTTTTGATGCGCCATGATGTCACGTATGAAAAAGCACTGTTAGAAGCATCTACAAAACTTTTGGAACGTTTAAAAATTATTACTCAAAAAGCAGATGAAAAAGGCATTAATACAACTGATCTTAGGCAGTTGCAAGAAGTTATCACTACCTACGTACGTATTTTTAATGAAGTAGCCGCTCAAAAAAAGAGAATAGGTCTTAGTCCTGAAGCGGGGCTTGAAGGACACATGCGTCAAGCGATTCATGAAGCGGAGAGTGGATTTAAAGATCTTAAAGATTACAAAATGCAGACGCTGATGCTGACGTTGCGTCGTAATGAAAAAGACTTTATGCTCCGTCTTTCTCCCAAATATGCCGAAGAGCATCGTGTCAATTATGAAAAGGCGCTTGCGTATGCGCAGAGTCATGAAGAGCTTGCTTTTTCTGTGAAACTTCTTGAGACGTATCGCCAGAGCTTTGTTGAATTTGTGAAGGCCTATGAAGTGTTAGGGTTGAATGAAAAAAGTGGGCTCAATGGAAAACTTCGCGACACCGTACACCAAACCGAAGCGCTTGTGGCAAAATCTACGCAGACATTGGACACCGAAATTGATGAGAGTATTCGTAGGACAACCGTGATTTATGTCATCGTAGGTGGAATGATCGTGGGAAGTGTGTTGTGTCTCATTTTCTTGATCATTCGCAGTGTTTTAGTTCCCTTGCGTGGTTTAACTCAAGCGATTGTTGCCAATGAACGCGATTTAACCCTTCGTTACAGTACGCCTTACAACGATGAGCTCAAAGAGATTGTTGATGCCCTGAATGCCTTTATGGAGCGGTTGCGAAAGATTGTGATTGGCGCGATTCATGCGAGTGATGAGAATGCCGCCGTGTCGCATGAACTCTCGACCACATCCAACAACATCGGTAAACGTGCAGAAGAAGAGAGCCACATCGTGGCGCGTACGACTCAAACGGGCAATCAAGCACGTGATAACATCGATGGCTCTGTAGATAACTCCAAAAAGGCACAAGTTGAAATTATCCAAACCAACGAGGCACTCACGGAGGCCAATCAAATTTTTACGGTTTTAATTGCAAAAATTGAGCAAACAGCTGTCGTCGAGAGTGAGTTACAAACCAAAATGGTCACACTGTCGCATGATGCTGATAATGTCAAAGGAATTTTAAGCGTGATTAGTGACATCGCCGATCAGACCAACTTATTGGCACTCAATGCTGCCATCGAAGCCGCACGTGCAGGTGAACATGGCAGAGGATTTGCGGTTGTGGCGGATGAGGTGCGTAAATTGGCGGAACGAACCCAGAAAAGTTTGGTCGAAATCCACGCAACGGTCAGTGTCATAGTGCAAGCGATTGTCAATGCCGCCGCGCAGATAGAACAAAATGCAACACTGTTTGAAGGTCTTGTAACCCAATCAGCGGAAGTTTCCCATAAAATAGACACGTCGGTGCTTCTCATGGGCAATGCCATTAACGTGGTCGCTTTAGCCACCCGTACTTCGGAAGAGACCGGCAGTGAGATCAAAACGATTGTCGACGAGATTAATGAGATCAACCATATCACATCAAGCAATGCAAGAGACATCGAAGAGATTGCTTCAGCGGCAGAACATCTGCACAGCGTGACGCAAAAACTCAACGACCAGTTACACTATTTTAAAGTTTAAAACAAGGAGTTCAAAATGAGCAAAAAAGTGATTGTCCCTTTGGCGGAGGGATTTGAAGAGATCGAAGCCTTGAGTATTGTCGATATTTTAAGACGAGCAGGGATTGAGGTGGTGATGGCAGGCTTAGAATCTTTACATGTAAAAGGGGCACACGGTGTTACCGTCGTAGCAGACGCACTTTTAAAAGAGTTAGATGGAAACCGTTTTGATATGATAGCGCTTCCTGGAGGACTCCCCGGTGCGACCAATTTAGCCGCAGATCAAAACGTGCAAGCACTCCTGAAAGCCTTTGATGCCAAAGGCAAAGCGATAGCCGCTATTTGCGCCGCTCCTTATGCGCTTAAAACGGCGGGCGTGCTTAAAAACACCTACACGTGTTACCCAGGATTTCAGGCTAAAATTGGCGCAGAAGGGTACACCGCAAACGCTAAAGTGATCAAAGAAGGCAATGTAACAACATCGCAAGGGCCTAGCACCGCCATGCTATTTGCACTCTCACTCGTGGAAGAGTTGTGCTCTAAAAATGTAGCGGATGCGTTAGCCAAAGATTTATTGATAGTGTCATAGTAGGTACAAAATAGGAGATTGTGGTATGTTGTCGAAAATTAAAGTTAAACTCATTTTTTTATTTGTCATTTTATGTGTTGGTTTTGGTATTATTGGTTTTGATACCATTAAGATGGGCTCCGATGCAAAAGGTGTTGCCGTGCGTTTTCAGGCGCTTCAACGTCTTGAAGCTGATGTCTTGACCTGCATGATGGATCTTCGAGGTTTTCAGCTTTTGGGCAATCCAAAAATGCTCGAACACTATGAGCAAAGTTATCAAAAATCATCACAAACTATTGACAAGCTGGCAACCATTTTTTTAAGTAAAGTCAATCAAGAAAAAATAGCAGCCATTAAAAAGAATTTTGAAGAGTGGCATACCATGAATGTGCCACGTGTGAAGATTTTAGCACAGTATGGTAAAGGGGTCAACGACCCAACGTTTGAGCAATACCATCCAGCAGAACACGCAACACTTAACACCTTAACGCAAGAGAGTGCCGTACATTTTGATACCTTAGTGGAACAGTTACAGTCCCTAACGAAAAGTGTTGAAAAAACAAATTTCGCACGTTTGGATACGGATGAGTGGGTCAATAAAATTGCGCTAGTCATTATTTTAATGGTTGTATCTGTTGCATTTATGATGATTGCGCGAAGTATTCACCGCTCTGTTGCTGAAGCTCAAAGCAAATGCGAACAGATGCGTCAGAGCAAAGCGCTCAATATGTCACTGCAAATTTCCAGCCATGACGAGATTAGCGAAACCATGCAAACGGTCAATGCTCTTTTGAATGAAATAGCGACGGCGATTGCGCAAGCCAAAGATAATGCGGCTGAAAATGCTTCGGTGGCGGAAGAGCTTTCCAGTACCAGCCTAGAGATTGGTAAACGCGCGGAAGAGGAAGCTAATGTGGTAAAAGAGACTACCAAGGAAGCCGAAACGGTTGCTTTAGAAATTGAACGCACGAGTGCCGATGTAACCCGTGTTAAAGAGACGATTTATACCGCGCAAAAGAGCCTTTTGTTGGCGCAAAATTTGTTGAACGAAACGATTGCACAACTGGATGATACGGTTCATGCAGAATCAGACATTAACGCGCGTCTCAATCAGCTCTCACAGGATACCGATCAAGTGAAGAGTGTGTTGGATGTCATTAGCGATATTGCAGAGCAGACCAATCTTTTAGCACTGAATGCTGCAATAGAAGCGGCAAGGGCAGGGGAGCATGGGCGTGGATTTGCTGTCGTGGCGGATGAAGTGCGCAAGTTGGCGGAGCGAACCCAAAAGAGCTTGGTGGAGACCAATGCAACGATCAATGTGATTGTTCAGTCTATTCAAGATATTTGTGGGCAAATGAATCATAATGCAAAGCGTATTCATGATTTGGGCGCGTTCTCCGTTAAAGTCAGTACACAAACGGGTGATGCGGTCAGTTTGCTCGATGAAAGCGCTCATGCTGCCGATGGTGTTGTTGCAAAAGCAGAAAACAATGTTAAGCGTATCAATACCGCCGTCATTCATAAAATCGAAGCGATCAATAGCCTTTCAAGTTCCAATGCAAGAAGTGTCGAAGAGATCGCTGCTGCCGCTGAACATTTGGCACGTTTATCGGAGAGTTTGAGCCTCACATTAGCACAATTTAAAACCGCGTAACCTTTTACATGTAAAGCTTATACCTCTTTGCAAAATCGAAGAGGTATAAGTGACTACACTGTCTTCCTATAAAACAAAACAAATAATACTAAGAATGAATTAAGTGAATAAAATATATTATTGCATACTATTTTATTAAAAGATAATAATGTCAATTTCAACAATTAAAAGTAAACTGATACTTCTTTTGGTCGTATTGCTTACCAGTTTTGGTATTTTAGGTTACGAACTAAACCATTTGTCTAGTGTTGGAAAAGTGGCAGCGATGCGCTTGGCGGGGACGAGCGAGATAGAAGAACATATTTTACAAATGCGGTTAGAGCAATGGAATTATCAAATTTATTTTCAACAAAAAAATCTTGATAGGTATAAAGAGCATTATGAAGACGCTGTTAAAAAAATGGAGACGCTCTCTGGGCAGTTGCTTTTGAAAACCAATCAAGAAAAAGTGATCACCATTAAAAAAGGTCTTGAGGCGTGGTATGCTCTTGACGAACAGCGCATGGCACTTTGGAAAAAATATGGGAAAAAAGTGCATGAGCCCTCTTTTGAGGTAGACCATAAGGCTGATTATGAGATGCTGGAACGCATAGCCAAAGAGAGTGGCGAAATATTTAATCCATTATTGGTACAGCTTAAAGATATTCATGATCAGATTAAAACAGTCAATTTTGAAAAACTTGATACGGCTAAACTAACGTCGATTACACTGCTGATCGTGGTTATTATCGTAGTGCTGATCATCTTTTTTATCATCAATTCATCGATACAATCTTCTGTAGAGCGTGCGAAAAAAAGCTGTGATGCGATAATTCATACGAAAGATTTAAGTCTGAAAATAGAAACCGGTAGTCACGATGAGATTAGTGGCATTACCCATGCTGTCAATACGCTTTTGGCGGAACTCAAAAATGCAATTTCAAATGCAAAAAGCAATGCTATCGAAAATGCTTCTGTGGCGGAGGAACTTTCTAGTACCAGTTTGCAAATTGGTAAGCGTGCCGAAGAAGAATCCGCTATTGTCTTTCAAACAACAAGCGATGCTGGGATCGTTTCATCACAGATGGATGAAGCCAAAAATCAAGCAAAAAAAGTAAAAGAAGTCACTGGTGATGCCCAAAAAAGCTTTAGTATTGCTCAAAATTTACTCGAAGAGACAATCTCTCAACTCAACCAAACCGCGCACGCCGAAGCTGCCATCAATGAACGCCTTAACCACCTTGCTGAAGAGGCTCAACAGGTACGATCAGTTTTAGATGTTATCGGCGATATTGCAGATCAAACGAACTTATTAGCGCTGAATGCAGCGATTGAAGCAGCGCGTGCGGGAGAACATGGGCGTGGATTTGCCGTCGTTGCCGATGAGGTGCGAAAATTGGCAGAGAGAACCCAAAAAAGTTTGGTTGATACCAACGCAACGGTCAATGTCATCGTTCAATCTATCGGTGATATCAGTGGCGAGATGAATGGCAATGCGAAACGCATCAATGAATTAACCGAGTTTTCTACCAAAGTAACGACTCAAACGAGTGATGCGGTTGCAATGTTGGCACAAAGCGTTGAAGCGACGGATGAAGTGGTTGATAAAGCCGATTCCAATGTGAAATTGATTAAAAGTGCTGTCATTGAAAAAATTAGCACGATTAATGAACTCTCAAGCTCTAATGCAAGAAGTGTCGAAGAGATCGCCTCGGCAGCAGAACATCTCTCTAAATTAGCAGGTTCACTCAGTAGCACGCTCTCCCAGTTTAAAACCGCGTAAACTTTACATGTAAAGAGTAGAAATACTCTTTACTTCTCTTCGTACTTGAGTTTTAAACCGTCACTGCCCATCACAAAACCGCTAATGACAATCTTTCCTTCATGTACCATTTTATGATGTTTGGCACACAATGGGATAAGGTTGTAACGGTGATTTTGGTGAAAGTGGTCGATGTTGCCGTGCTCATCTGCGCACTCTTGCGCTTTAATGTGATGCACCTCTTCAACATACTCATCACACAGCGCACATTTGGCAAGGTAGAGGTTTTTATTGTATTTACTGCGTTTTTTCTGCTTTAAAAGCTCCATATCGCCCAGTTCACCTGCAAGGCTTCTACGAATGTCGTAGGCGGTTTTAATAAACGTTGGGTCCATATGCAATGATTTTGCAAACTCTAAACCGTACAGTGAGCTTCCACTTCCAATTTCCAGTTTTCGGTTGTACAAAAGCTTGTCACTCTCCTCATCGTAACTCACACCCAAATGGAGGTAAATCACCTTTTTAAGCTCCGAAATGAGTGAAAGACGGTTTAGTTGATGTAAGTGCGTGGCAAAGACAAAGAAAGAGCCTAACGTGTGCATTTTAATGACGCTGCTTGCCACAATCGCCAAAGCCGATTCGGTCTCCGTTCCATGGCTAATCTCATCACCTAGTACAAGGGAAAACTCCGTGGCGCGGTTGAAAATATTTTTAAGCTCTAACATCTCCACCGTAAACGTTGAAAGCCCTTTGTAGAGATTATCATGGCTGATAATGCGTGTAAAGATTTTATCGAAAAGATGAAAACGCAGACTCGCACACGGCACAAAAAAGCCCGCTTGCGCCATAATGACGGCGATACCAAGGCTTTTCATTAAAGAGGATTTACCGCTGGAGTTGATGCCATAGAGCAAGATACCTTGCACATCATTCTCATGACACGCTTCAAGCGTAACATGATCGTGCGTGATCTCTGGCGTGCAATGCCCTAAGAAAAGATCGTTAGGAATGTAAATGCCATTCTCTTCGCGCGATTCAATGAGCGGATGACGTAGCCCTATGGCTTCAATAAAACGCCCTTTCTCTTGCATCGGTAAAAGCTCAGGTCGGACGTAGTTGTATAAAACGGCACATTTGGCATTGCTTAGCGCAACATCCAGTGTGCCCACAAACGAGATGAGATGCTCCAGCGTCAACGCATAATGCGTCTCGATTTTCTCTAACATCTCATCGTAACGTTGTTTCACCAATGCGATCATTTGAAGGTTGCTCAGCGTTATCTCTTGGGAAATCTCATCAATGAGTGAGGCAGAAATCTTCACGCTATTTTTGAGGTGCTTGTAGGTAAAATCTTTGAAGAAATAGTGTTGCTCGCCAATGGTGATAAAGCTTTGCATCAGTTTGTCTTCAATGAGCGCAAAACGGTTTCTGCTGATCGCAATGTAATGTCCCTCACTCTCCAACCATTCGATGCTCAGTGTGGAGCGATTGCCTTCTTCAAAGAGCGCTTCAATGTGGTTTGCGATGTGCTCGAGTGCGCTAAAACGCTCTTGTTTGTTTTGTTCTATTTTATCAATTTGCGGAAAGATCCCTTTTTGAAACAGATTTTCACTAATCTGATCTTTTCGAAATTTCGCGCAACTATCCAGTACAAAAGTATTTTTAAGCATCAAAAGCAGTGCTTCACTTTCATCGAAAAGCTCTTTGGGAATGGGTACTTTTTTAAGCTCTGCTGCTTTGAGAATGCCCAAAATCGCTTCAAGCGATGTCCCGAGGTAATCAAGCTCCAACGGGTGCAGCTTTTTAAGTGCAATACGCCTTAAAATGCGTTCCAAATCGTAGACTTGTTTGAGCGCAATTTCAAATTTTTTATAATCGCTGATGAGTTGAGCGCTTAAATCAAAACGCTCATTTAAGGTTTTAAGGTCACAAATGGGATTGAGCAGGCGCTCTTTTAAAAGCCGTTTTCCGATGGCGGTGGAGGTCTGATCGATCAGGTTTAAAAGCGTCATCTCCGAAGGGTTTTTAGAGATGATGTCGAGCTGTTCGAGTGCATTGTTGCCGATGTAGAGGTAACGACTGTTGCCAAGCAAAATAGGGCGGCTCATCTTCTCAATGATATTAGCATCGTGTTCGATGATAAAATCGCATAAAATCGCCAATGATTCACTGGCATATGGGTAGCGTTCGATGTCAAGATATTCGATGGGAGAGAGGAGGGAACGAATGGCGTAAATGCGTCCAAAAAGCTCGTTTTGATAGGTCACTTTCAAGCGCTCTTTGTTGATGCAATGAACTACGCTGGGCGTAATTTCAAGGTAATTTTGCACCCATTCTTTATCGATGCTCTCCGTGTTAAACGTGAGCACGATTTCGCTGGTTTTATAGGTTTGTAAAAGGTTAAAGATTTCATCGAGGGCATAGGTTTTATCTTCTCTTGTGCCATGCACTTCGTTGATCATCGTTTTACCGGTAGTGACATCAATCGCACTGTAGCCAACAGAATAAATTTGGTGATTGCAGTCAATCAACAAAGAGACGAGGTAGTTTTCACTGGATTCGATGAGATAGTCAAAATTCGTTCCGGGGCTTATAATGTTGGAGATGTAACGTTTGACATGCGGTGGCTCACCCTTTTGGCGTACCAAAACGATGGTGTATTTTTTACTTTGAACCAGGCGGTTGAGGTAGCGATCCAGCGAAACAGAAGGGATGCCCGCCAGCAGAGGATTTTGCAGTGAATTTTCTAAAATGGATTTGTTTTTACGGGTAAGCTGGATGTTGAGTAGCTCTGAAACTTCCTTGGCTTTACCGATTTGATGCGTTTCATTATTGACTTCATAGGTTTCAAAAAAAGAGCCGATTTCCATAAAAACAATGGTGTTCTTGCCATATTTTGCTTCAAAAAAGAGCTGAAGGTCGAAGTAAATTTCAGTGAGTAATCTCTCTTTTGAGCAGAGCATTTGCGCAATATTTTCAAGCATTCGTGTCGTTTCCACCTCGTTAAAGTGGTTAGATTATAGCGCACGAAAGCATAAAGTTTGGTTTGGTAAAAGCCGTTTTAAGGTACAATAATAGCACTTAATGTAAAGGATAACCATGGAGATTGAAATTTCAACCCCCGCCCTTTTGTTTCCTGCGGTTTCGCTTCTTTTGTTGGCGTATACCAACCGTTTTCTAGCGGTGGCACAACTGGTTCGCATGCTTCATCGCCAATCACAAGAGCGAGAAAACTGTGAAGAGTTCAAACAGATTCAAAGCCTCAAATACCGTTTGGAACTCACCAAATGGATGCAATTTTTTGGTGTACTTTCGATCTTACTCTGTACACTTTCAATGTTCGAGCTTTTTTTAGGGCTTTTTGGCATTGGTAAACAGATTTTTGGGCTGAGCCTTATTGCGATGTGTGTATCTCTTTTTATCTCTCTTTGGGAAGTGATGATTTCCACCAGAGCGCTTAATATGGAACTGAGCGATATGCACAATCGTTGCAAAATAATCGAGGATAAATGAACCAATACTTGCTTGTAGGCGAAAAAAACCGCCTCAAAATCAACCGTTATACCGACAATGGCGTGTACCTGATCTGTGAAGATCAAGATGAAGTTTTAATGCCGAATCAATACGTGACCTACGCGATGAAAGAGGGCGACGAGATCGATGTGTTTGTCTATTTTGACTCCGAAGATCGCATCGTGGCGAGTACCACCTTTCCTAAAGCAATGCTCGATCAATTTGGCTGTTTTGAAGTGGTCGATGTCACGCCCTTTGGAGCGTTTTTGGACTGGGGTTTGCCTAAAGACCTTTTGGTTCCCAAAGCGTTGCAGAAATTTCCTTTTTACGTCGGTATGAAGGTGATCGTTCAGGTCAGCTTGGACGATGAGACGGGGCGTATTATCGGAACACAAAAGTACAACGACTTTCTCAAAAAAGATTTGAGTGCGCTCAAACTCAAACAAGAGGTGAACCTTTTGGTGCGTGAACGCACCCCGCTTGGCTTTAAAGTGATTGTCAACAACCTGTACGATGGGCTCATCTTTCACAATGAAATTTTTGAAAACGTTGAGATTGGCGATGAAAAAGTGGGTTATATCAAAACCCTTCGCAAAGACGGCAAACTGGACATTGTGTTGCGCCCCATTGGCGATAAAAGCGATGAAGTTGCCGCGGCTAAGATTGTTGAGATTTTAAGCTTTACAGGTGGTTCGTGCGAGATGAATTACAAGAGCACACCTGAGCTGATTTCGGATCGTTTTGGGCTGAGCCGTAAGGCGTATAAACGTGCCCTTACCAAACTGATTGAGGCTAAAAAACTCGAAGTGAATGATGAAGGTATGCGTCTTTTATGAGTCGAATTGCCATCATCGGAGCAGGCGCCTCAGGTCTTGTCTGTGCCATTGAAGCTTCTCGCAAAGGGCATAATGTGACGCTCTTTGAGAAGAACAGTAAAGTCGGGCGTAAGATTTTAGCCACGGGGAATGGCAAATGCAATATCTCCAATGAAAAGATTCAGTTAGAGCGTTATCATGGAA
This sequence comes from Sulfurospirillum diekertiae, assembly GCF_002162315.1. Taxonomy (NCBI): domain Bacteria; kingdom Pseudomonadati; phylum Campylobacterota; class Epsilonproteobacteria; order Campylobacterales; family Sulfurospirillaceae; genus Sulfurospirillum; species Sulfurospirillum diekertiae. Next base: position 727,477 of record NZ_CP021416.1, read on the forward strand.
AATCCCCAAGCTTTGCCAAAGAGGCATTGAAACGTTTTGACACCTTTACATGTAAAGCTTTTTTTCGCTCGTTAGGTCTGGAAATGCGCGAGGGCGAAGAGGGTAGACTGTATCCTATGAGCCATCAAGCTTCCAGTGTGGTGGATATGCTTTTGCATGAAGTGCGATCTTTACATGTAAACATTGTGCTTGAGTGCGAAGTCACCAAAATCGAGAAAAAAGATGCCGCATTTGTTTTACATGTAAACGAGAAAACAGATGTTTTTGATGCGTGTGTCATTGCCACAGGAAGCGTTGCAATGCCCACGCTTGGAAGTTCTGGTAGTGGGTATGGTTTTGCAAAAAGCTTGGGTCATAGCGTCATTGAACCGTACCCTTCTTTGGTGCAGTTTGTCTGTGACGAGTCTCACCTTAAAGAGGTGAGTGGCGTGAAGATGGACGCGAACGTAGAGCTTTACATCGACAATCAAAAATGCCAAAGTGTGCAAGGCGATCTGCTTTTTACAGCATACGGACTTTCTGGTTCGGCGATTTTAGACCTGAGCCGTAAAGCCTCTCATGCTTTGGTGCAAGGCGAATCCGTCGATGTCGTGCTCGATCTTTTGCCCAATCTTTCGCGCGAAGCACTGACTTCTCTGTTTCAAAAAAGGCTTGCCGTTGGCAAAGAGAAGTCACTCTCGTTGTGGCTTGAGGGGATGATACCTAAAAAATTAGCGTATTTCATCATTGAAAATACTCACCTATCTCATATCAAAGAAGCCTCATCCTTGGGCGCTAAAGAGATTAAAAAAATGGTGTTTGCACTTAAATCACTCCGTTTACATGTAAAAGCAACCAAAGGGTTTGAGAGTGCCGAAGTGTGTGCCGGTGGTGTCGATGTGAGCGAATTGGAGAGTAAAAACTTGATGTCAAAGAAGATTCAAAATCTCTATTTTTGTGGGGAAGTGTTGGACATAGATGGCGATTGTGGTGGTTTTAATCTTCATTTTGCATGGGCTTCTGGGTATCTTGTAGGACAGAGTCTTTAGCTTTTTAAATACACTATTATGTATACTCAATTGTAAAAAGTAGCTTCTTTTCTTCTTTGTCTCTTAAGCTATAGACAAGTACAATATAACACTTAAAGTTACATTTTCATTATAATTAAAGTGAATCATGGCACTCACTATGGACAAAAGAGGTACTTTGTTTACATTGAAAGACGATCGTTGGAGTAAAATTAAAAATAGTATTCTTACTCGCATCATTTTGTTCGCATTTATGATCATCATTATAGGTGGATTTACACGGTATTATCTCTCCTTTCAGACTATCCATACGAATCTTTTCAAAGTTCTTTCTATTCATCTAGAAGCACTTGCCGACGAGGGTGCCCAAGATGTCATACATAATTTAGACGTTCGAAAAAGATTTCTGACGAAACTGGCTTCTCTACTACCTCCTTCATTGCTTGAAGATCCAAAGGCACTCAAAAAGTGGCTTATAGAGCGAGAAGAATTAAACCCCGTTTTTTCAGGTGCTTTATTTGTTTTAAATAAAGAGGGTACGCTCATTGCTGGGAATGGTACTGAAATGATAGAAGCTGAAAAAGCCTATGCAGAGGATGGTTTTTTCAAGCAGGCTATGACACAAGCGTTTGTCATTGGAACACCGATTGTGAGTACGATTTCAACAGTACCTGTTCTTCCGCTTTCTGTGCCTATTAAGGATGATTTAGGGAATATACGTGCCGTCTTGGTAGGAATGACCAATTTTGACACTCCAGGTTTTTTTGATCGTGTCCTTAATGGTCATATTGGACAGACGGGTGGATTTTTACTGGTTGATGCTAAAAAACAAATTTTTGTTGCTGCTTCGCAAAAAGAACTCATACTCAAGCCCACGCCCAAACGAGGAGCAAATCTTTTACATGACAAGGCAATATCTGGTTTTAGAGGAAGTGGAATCACGATTAATGCTCATGGAATAGAAGAATTGTCCGCTGTGGCATCTGTTCCAGATACAGATTGGTTTGTCGTTTCTCGTATTCAAACCAAAGAAGCTTTTGCTATGGAAGAGAATATTAAAACAACTCTTATTCGAGCACATGCGGCAAGTCTCATTATTGTTCCTAGTATACTCTTCGCATTTTTATTTTTCTTTTTTAGACCTTTGCGAACGTCTGCTTCTTTGGCTGACAAGATGTCGTTAGGGGAAGTACCCCTTAAACCATTGCCAATCAAACGAATGGATGAGCTTGGTTATTTAACAGCAGCATTCAATCGGCTGATGGCAATGCTCTTGGAGAGTCAAAAAGAGCTCAAAGAGATAGCGCACTATGACTATCTCACCAAACTTCCCAATCGCTTTTTGATGGTTGATAGATTGGCGCAAGCATTAGCACGGTGTGCGAGAAATGACACACGACTTGCATTGCTTTTTATGGATTTAGATGGCTTTAAAGCGATCAATGATTCTTTAGGGCATAATGCAGGAGATGAAGCACTGATTGAAGTGGCGAAACGTTTTTCATCGTTGATACGCGCGAGTGATACATTGGCGAGAATTGGAGGCGATGAATTTGTGATTTTACTCAGTGATCTTGATGGTGACCTGTCTTGCGCAACGAGTGCTGCTAGTTTGGTCGTATCAAAGTGCACCGAAGCATTAAAAGAGCCCTTCATACTGAAAGGGAATAGACGGTATTTGGGCGTCTCCATAGGTGTGGCCATAGGCAATAAAGAGAGCTTGCTGGATGATTTAATGGTAGAAGCTGATACCAAAATGTATAAAACAAAAAATAGAACCATACCTCACATCAACGCAATACCTTCCTCGGTTAACATACCTCTACGATAAGAGGCTCTTTGTCGTTTACATGTAAAGGTGTTTGAATCATAAAAAGAAACATTACTCTTTATGTTCTGGTTGTTGAAAAATCATGTAGATGACAAAGGCAAAAAAGCCAATGATAATTGCGGTAAAGAGTAATGAAAACGTTTTAACCACAACGTACGCCACAATCAAAATAGAAAGAAGCGTTGGAACTTCATTATAAGCGCGAAAAAACTTGCCACTGCGTTTGCACTCATCGTTCTCAAGTTGTACTCTAAAATATTCTAATGAAAATGAATAAGCTGTCATTATAGCGACCACAACAAGTTTTGCATAAAGCCATTCGCCTGTTTCAAATAAAATAGGATTCACGATAAGCATAGCCGCACCACTTAAAAGGGTTGCCCAAAAAGCAGGTAGACCGATATATTTGTAGACTTTGTACTCTTGAATTTTGACGACTTCAACAAATTCACTCTTGTGTGAGTGTTCTACATGGTAAACAAAAAGACGCGGTAGATAAAAAAGCATTGCCATCCATGACATAAACGCCATAACATGAAAGGTTAAAATCCAACTATAATATGCCATCTTCCGCTCCTGCAAAAATCTTGGTGCAATTATAGCAAGTCAACATGGTTTTTTGTAGGATTTTTAACAACACTCCATTTCGGCTTTTTCCATCAACTCAATCCCTTTTTCAAAATCATACTCCTCAAAAAGAGCGGAGAGATAAAAGACATGTGAGCAAATATGGTAGAGAATATCTTTTGAATCATGCTTCGCAAAAATAGCTTTGTAATCTTTAGGAATAAGTGTTTCAAAACGAATCCACAAATCATTTTTTGCTTCAGGACGAAGTTCGAAAAGTTCGTACATAGCATCTAACACGTAGGTAGCATTTTCATAGCAGTCAATATTATGAAAACTCACATAGCGATCACGTACTTCTTCCATTATGTAGCCTTTTTAAAAGGTTTATGCATGTTGTATTCCACAAGCTTACATTTTTTGAACATATACTATTTTTAATGTATTGATAAGTTTTCAAAGAAATCACATACAGCCTATATTGAAAGAAGCAAAAGCATTTTGATTTCTAGTGCAATACTTCTTCTAAGCTCTGATTTAAGAAATCATCGACTGTTTTGGTGTACGTTACATCTTCGCCTAAAAGTTTGTTGATTTCTCGGTGGCTCATATTTTCTTTCAATAATAAAGTTTTTGTTCCAAATGTAGCTGCTTTGGTTAAAAACTTTTCTGCTTGGGGGCATGAGTCATCACGTTTGGTGGAGCAGACGGCAAGAAGCGGCATACGCTTTGTCGTAAGCTGATGATACGGTGAAAGGCTTTGCCAATAGACAGGGTTTGTTCCAAAGGCTGGGTCATACAGACGCATGTGTTTGGCACTCATAAGGGCTGGTGTGTCCATCACAGCACTGTCAAGAAAAACAGCAGCAATAGGCGGCGTGATCGAATAGGTAGTATATAAGCTATTTGAAGAGGCAATAAGCGCGATGATATGTGCACCTGCCGAGTGTCCCATAATGATAAACTTAGTTTTATCTCCATCCCAAGAAGCACTTTTTTCTTGAGCAAATCCCAGTGCTTTAGCGACATCATGGAGTTGCTCATTTACTGGAGCTTCAGGGAGGAGTTTGTAATTGGTAGAGATGACAATGTAGCCTTTTTTGACCCAATAATTGACTTTGTTTTCCACCACACTTTGAGACTTTTTATCGCCGATTCGCCATGCGCCTCCATGTACCATAAAGATGACGGGAGCCAGGGAGTTGGTGTTTACATGTAAAGGGGTGTAGACATCAAAACGCTCTTTGGCATCCGTGCCATAACTGACATTGGCAATGAGACGAACATTGTTGGAAAAACTCGCTTCCTTCGTCTCTTCCTCTTCCTCTCCAAATCCTAAACGATCGCGCAAAATACCTGCATGCAAGCTTTGAAACAGCACAAGTGCTAAAAGCGCAAAAACAATTTTTTGAACCATTAAAACTCCTCTGAGAGATTTACATGTAAGCTAAAAGGCTCTTAAATATGAAGGCTCAATGAGCGCTTTTTTTCCTTCTTCTTTGGCTGCGAAAAAGACAAAATTAGGATTGCGCAACAGTTCTCTGCCGTAAGCCACCAAATCGCAAAAGCCTCCTTGCAAAAGCTTTTCTCCCTCTGCTGCGGTGGTAATAAGCCCAACGGCAATCGTTGGAATTCCCACACTTTCACGAATCACTTTGGCATATGCTGCTTGGTAGAGTGGCACAATGTCGGGTGTTTTTTGCGCTTCATTATTGCCACCTGCTGAGACGTGAATCATTGCAACACCAATGCTTTGAAGCTTTTTGGCAAGATAGATGCTCTCTTCAATATTCCAACCTTTTTCCATCCATTCATCAGCACTGATACGTACAAAGAGGGGTACTTCTTGGGTTGCATCCAAAATGGCTTGCGCAACTTCGATGACAAATGAACAACGGTTTTCCAAGCTCCCGCCGTATTGGTCGGTACGTTGATTGGTAAGAGGCGATAAAAATTCGCACAACAAATAACCATGAGCAGCATGCAACTCAAGAAACTCATATCCTGCATAGGTGGCACGAAGGGCAGCTTGAACAAAATGCTTTTTAATCCCTTCAAGTTCAGCAAGACTGAGTTCATGTGGGAGTTTATAACCATTGCTTTCACTAAATGCCAGTGGACTGGGTGCAACTGGTGTTGAAGAGGCACAGAGGCTTTTACGTCCTGCGTGGGCGAGTTGTATCCCCATTTTTGCACCGTATTCATGGCAGAGGTGAACCAGTTGTTGATGACCTGGTACTTGAGCATCATCCCAAAGTCCTAGATCGGTTTCGCTGATTCTGCCACGGGCTTCGACTGCTGTGGCTTCGACGATAATCAATCCCACACCTCCCATGGCACGTGTCGTATAATGGACGAGATGAAAAGGAGTGACTTCTCCATCACTTTCGGCTTTATACATACACATCGGTGGCATGACCACTCTGTTTTTAAGGAAAATTCCATTTTCTTCATACGGACTTAAAAGTAGGCTCATCATCACTCCTTTATTTGGTTGTTAAAAGTTCATTTTCTTTCCATCCACCACCGAGTGCTTTGAAAAGTTCTGCTTGAGAGGTTAGTAAGTATTGTTTGGTTGCAACAACATTTAAAGAAGCAGAAAGAACGCCTTTTTGGGCATCTAAGACTTCAAGTTGGTTAGCAACGCCTTGATTGAAGCGTTTCGTGGAGAGATCTAACACTTTTTGGTAGGCTTTCAACTCTTCTTTTTGGAAAGAAAGTCTACTTTGGGCTAAGTTCTCTTTTGCCAGCGCATCATGTACCTCTTTATAGGCTTTTTTGACGCTTTGTTCATAGTTTACAAGCGAAGATTGCAAGTCGGTTTCTGAAATGGCAACACGTTGTTTGATCCGTCCAAAATCAAAAATAGGCACACTGAGGCTTGGTCCAAAGCTCCACCGGTTCGCACTGGATTTGAGAATATTGCTTAGATCGTCACTTTGTTGACCGTAACTGCCTGTGAGGCTAATCGTTGGAAAGTAGGCGGCTTTTTCAACCCCAATAAGTGCATTTTTACTTTTAAGATTTTCCAGTGCTTCTTGAATATCGGGGCGATTTTCCATCAATGTGGAAGGAACACCTGCTGGTATCGTGAGTGCATTGGGTAAGCTTGCTTCTGAGTTTTTATCTTCAAAAAGTGCTTGTGGATTTTTGCCCAACAAAATCGTTAAAGCACTTTGTTGGAGTTTATAACTCTCCATCAAGCTATTTTGAGAGGCTTTTACGTTGTTATACTGAGCAAGCGCTTGGTTCGCCAAGACATCACTAATGGTTCCCACTTTTTGCTGTTTTGCCCTAAATTCATAACTCTCTTTATACGACTGGGCAGTTTTTTCTAAAATGGCCATACGCGCTTGGAGGGAAGCTAAGTTAAAATACGCACTGATTACATCGTGAATGAGTGCATTGCGAACGGTTTCGCGTGAAGCTTGTGTGGCGAGATAAAGTGACCAGTTGGATTCACTCTGATTAGAAAGACGTCCCCAAAAATCAACTTCATAAGCAAGCCCTAACCCTAGCGTAAAGTCAGAGTAGGTAGCTGACTTGTTCTTCGTGTTATAAGCTTCATTACTGGTTTTTTGGCGTGTATCACCAGCATTGGCACTGAGTGTTGGAAACTCATTGTCTGTGCTGAGCCCGTAAGCTTGACGCGCTTTAATGACTTTTAAAGCGGAGAGTTTAAGATCATCACTGCCTACAAGAGCCTCATCCACAAGGGCGTTAAGTTTCGTGTCATTAAATTGTTTCCACCATTCTTTGTTTACATGTAAAGCTTCTTGCGTCGTTTGTGGTACATCCACTTTAGGAACATTGAGCTCGGGAGAGAGCGAACAACCACCCAAAAAGAGGATTGTAACAAAGGATAAAAGGGTAATGCTACGAGTCATGAACGACTCCTTTTTGAATCAATTTTCTCTTTAGTCTTCATAATAAGGTAGAAAAAGAGCGGTACAAAAAAGGTACCGATCAAGGTCAATGTAATCATACCACCCACAACGGTTGTTCCAATAATATGGCGACTATTGGCTCCAGCACCTGTGCTTAAGGCAAGGGGGAGTGTTCCTGCAATAAAGGCAAAGGAAGTCATAACGATAGGGCGGAAACGAATACGCGCTCCTTCGATGGTCGCATCTAAAAGATTATAGCCTTCATGCATTTTTTGTATCGCAAATTCAACCATCAAAATGGCGTTTTTAGACGATAGTCCTACCAGTGTTACAAGTCCGACTTGGAAGTAAATATCATTTTGCAAATCTCTAAAATAAACTGCAAGAGCAGCACCAAAGAGTGCAAAAGGAACAGCCAGTACAATGGCAAATGGAATCGTCCAGCTTTCATAAAGGGCAGCCAAAATCAAGAAAACAAAGATGATGGCATAAATAAAGGCGGTATTTCCACTTTTTTCAAGCTGTTTCTCTTGGTAGGATGTTCCTGCCCATGCAATGGTATAGCCATTAGGGAGAACCTCTTTAGCCACCTCTTCAATAATGCGTAACGCATCACCTGAACTGTATCCAGGGGCAGGTTGACCTGAAATTTGTGCGGCTTGAAACATATTGAATTTTTGGACAACTGATGGACCTACGATGCGTTTAATGCTTGCCAATGAGCTAATCGGGACGAGTCTGCCTTCACTGGATTTGACAAAAATGTCATTGTAGTTTTCGGTGCCTTCTCGAAAGGTACTCTCGGATTGAACGTTAACATGATAGGTTCTACCAAAGAGGTTAAAGTCGTTGGTATAGGTGTTACCAAACGTTGCTTGAATCGTTGTAAAAATATCAGCGACATCCACCCCTAAAGATTTAGCTTTTTCATTATCAACATTGATAAGAAATTGTGGGACATTGGTATTGAGCGTTGTACGCATGGCCGCAAGTTCTTTACGGGCACTTGCTTTTTCAATGATCGTTTTAACGTAACCATCTAGCACTTGGATATCAGAGCCTGTACGATCTTGAATGTACATCTCAAAGCCACCCGTGGTACTCATACCCATAATAGGTGGAGGTGTCACAGGAATGAGCATTGCCTCTTTATTTTGAAAAAGCCCCATCATCATTTTACCAGCAATGGCTTGGGATGTTTGATCTGCACGAGGACGTTGATCCCAATCTTTGAGACGTACGAAACTAATACCTGCATCAGTTTTATAAGCACCGGTAATGAAGTCAATTCCCGACATTGCACCAACACGTTCCACATTGGGATCTGTGAACGCAAAATTACTGACCTCTTGGCTGACTTTTTGAGTACGACCTAAAGAAGCACCTGGCATAAGGTTGTTGATGACTAAGATAATACCTTTGTCTTCGTTGGGAACTAATCCTGTTGGAATACGTGTTGTAATCAGGTAGATTGCAAAAATCATTACACCAAAAACAGCCACATTCATGATGCCAAAGCGAATGGTTTTACGTACACCTGTGGAAAAAAGTTTTGTGCCTACTTCAAAAAGTGCATTAAATTTTTGGATGAGCCAAAAAGGTTCACTCTCATGTTTACGCAATAAAAGAGCACATAAAGCCGGTGTTAGTGTCAATGCCACGATACCCGAAATGGTAACAGAGATAATAACGGTCATCGCAAATTGCTTGTACATCATGCCACTAAATCCACCCATAAAGGCAGCAGGAATAAAAACGGCACACAGAACCATTACGATGGCGATAACAGGATTGGTGATCTCACGCATTGCTTTAATGGTTGCATCTTTAACGCTTAAATCTTCTTCATCCCTTAAAATTCTCTCGACATTTTCGATAACAACAATCGCATCATCAACAACCAAACCAATCGCTAAGGTTAGACCAAAGAGTGTTAACAGGTTGATTGAAAAGCCTGCGGCATAAAAGCCTGCAAAGGTTCCAACGATGGAAACTGGAATGGCAAGGACAGGGATAAACGTTGCTCGAAGATTTCCTAAAAAGAGGTAGATGATACCTACAACGAGGGCAATGGAAAGAAGTAGGGTAAAAATAACCTCATGGATGGATTCTCTTACAAAGGTGGTAGGATCATACGCCGTATTGATTTGAAGATCCGCTGGAAAATTGGTTGAAATTTCAGCCAGTTTTTTATCGAGCAGATCAGAGACTTCCAATGCATTTGCGCCTGAGGCTAAAAAGATACCTATAGGAATCATTGGATTATTGTTGTAGATACCACCAAAATAGTAAGCTTCAACACCCAATTCAACACGGGCAACATCTTTGAGTTTTAACGATGAGCCATCCGCATTAGACTTAAGGATAATATTTTCAAATTCGGTTGCATTTTTAAGTCTGCCATCGGTTTTGACAGTATAGGTAAACGTAGGCTCTTTCTCCATCGGTTCTTGTCCGATTTGACCTGCGGCATACTGTTCATTTTGACTTTTAATGGCATTGACAACTTCGGCAGTTGTGAGCTCATAGGTAGCCAATTTATCAGGGTTAATCCAAGCGCGAATCGAATAGTTTTTATTACCAAAGATACTCACATCACCAACCCCTGGAATTCGCTTAAGGTCATCGACAATATTGACCAGTGCGTAATTGGAGATAAAGGTTGTGTCATGAACATTCCCTTTAGACGTAAGTGCCAAAACTTTCAAAATATCAGGTGATCGCTCTCTGGTTGAAACACCTTGTCTTCGTACCGCTTCAGGAAGTTTATTGGTCGCAATTTGAACGCGGTTGTTGACATCGACTTTGGCTTGGGCAACATCAGTTCCAATTTGAAAATAGACGCTAATGCTCACACTACCACTTGGCGATGCTGTTGTGGTCATATAGAGCATATTTGGAACGCCGTTGATTTCCTCTTCCAAAGGAGCAGCAACGGTGGTCGCTAAGGTTTGCGCATCAGCTCCTGGGTAGGTTGCAGAGACGATGATCTGTGGCGGAGCGATGCTAGGGTACTCTTGCACCGGCAAAGACTTAATCGCAATAATACCTGCCAATATAATTACAATCGAAACAACGGTTGCAAAAATAGGGCGATTGATAAAGAACTTTGAGAACATTATTTTGCCTCTTCGTTAGTCACTTTATCCACTTTGACAGGGGCTCCAGCTTTAATTCTGAAGAAATTATTAACGATGACAACATCGCCAGCTTTGAGTCCACTTTCGATAACGTAGTCATTTTCACTCGCTTCGCCCATTTTGACAGGTTTAACAACAGCTTTACCATCTTCCACGACAAAAACAATGGTGCCAAGAGGATTTTGAAGCACCGCTTTTTGAGGTACTTTAATAACGTTATTACGCGTCAAACCTATAAGATTGACTTTCACAAATTGGTTAGGCAAAAGCTCTTTATCGACATTTTTAAAGGTAGCACGAGCTTTGAGTGAGCCTGTTTTGGCGTTGAGTGAACTGTCTAAAAAATCTACCACACCGATCTCTTTAAATTTGGCATCGCCAACTTGTAAAGAAGCTTTGAGTTTACCTTCCGTTGGGTTTGACCATTTACCATTTTTGATGTTGTACTTTTGTTTCATGATATCAATATCAGGGATGGAAAATTCTACATGTAAAGGATTGATCTGTGTAATATCCACAAGCGCTGTTCCATCGGTTACAAGGGAACCAACATCGACTTGTTTCAGTCCTGTCATACCACTCATGGTTGCTTTAATAGTCGTGCGGTCTAAATTGATGGTGGCATTTTGTAAAGCAGCTTTGGCACTGGCTAAACTGGCTTTTGCCCCTTCATATGCCCAGTATGCGGTATCTTTTTCTTGTTCACTGGAAGCTCCAGAATCGTAAAGCGCACGAATTCGCTCCCAATCTTTCCCTGCTTTTTGCATTTGAACATCCAAGGCATTGACATTGGCTTTAGCAAGATTGAGCGCTGCTTCATAGGTGTCAGGTTCAATTTTGTAAAGCACATCACCTTCTTTAACAAAATCACCTTCATTAAAGAATTTTTTGAGCAAAATGCCGTTGGCACGTGCCTTAATTGTGACACTTTGAGAACTGAGTGTTTTACCAGGATATTGAAGTGTTAATGCTTCTTCTTTAGCCGAAGCAATTTTAAATACATCAACTGCTGGAGCAGGGGCATTTGTGGCAGCAGCTGCAGGTTGCTTCTTTGCTTCCTCTGCATAGCTTTGCGTTCCAAGAGCTAGACACGTGACGAGAAGAAAAATCTTTTTATTAAGTAAGAACATCCGCATTCCTTGTGTGATTATAATGAGACTATTTTAACATATCGCTGTTAATAATATGTAAATAATAAAATTTGCGATCATGCTTTAATAAACTTTAAATGCAACACCCTTTATAATCAAGCAAAAGATGATGTTAAGGATATGTCAATGCAAACCTTAGGCGATGAAATTTTACTGGATGAAACGTCTTTATTGGTTTCCGAAACGGATGCAAAAGGCGTTATTGTTTATGCGGATGAGACTTTTGCCAAATTTTCTGGGTATACCTTAGAAGAGTTAATTGGGCAGCCTCATAATATGATTCGTCATCCTGATATGCCCAAAGCGGCATTTAAAGAGCTTTGGGAGACCATTAAACATGGCAATACATGGCAAGGGTTTGTCAAAAATAGCACTAAAAATGGAAAGTATTATTGGGTTTATGCAACTATCTTTCCTTTTGGAAAAGATCATTATCTCTCTGTTCGCAAAATGGCAAGTCGAGATGAGGTGGAAAAATATTCAAAACTTTATGCTGCAATGCGCGCAAGTGAGGGAAAATAATGAAACATTTATCCATACAATTTAAAGTGACCTTACTTCTTGTCATCTCTTTGGTAATGACGGCAGTTGTCTCGACAATAGTTGTCGCTTTTTTAATGAAAAGTGATGCTTCAGAGCGACTGGATAGTGTTCGAGCAGTCATGACACGAGAGAAGGTCGAAGCACTCTCCGATAAAGTTAAGATCGCGTATCACGTGGTGAATTCGTTTTATGAGGCATTGCAAAATGATCCCGAGAAAAATGACCCTGTCGTGGTGAGTGCTTATCAAGAAAAAGCAAAAATTGCAATCAAAAAACTGCGCTTTGGCGAAGATGGATACTTTTGGATTAATGATTTTACTCCTAAAATGATCATGCACCCCATCAAATCTTCCTTAGATGGATCTGATTTGAGTGGTTCAAAAGACCCTAAAGGGAAGTTTTTATTTAAAGAAATGGTTGAAGTTGTCACTAAAAATGGTAAGGGTGTCGTGCATTATTTATGGGAAAAACCTGGTTTTACAACACCGCAAGCGAAAATCTCTTTTGTCGAAGGGTTTAAACCGTGGGGATGGATTATAGGAACAGGTGTTTATGCCGATGATATTGACGCTCTAGTGCTTAAAGAGAAGCAAAAACTGGATGAAGCGCTGCTCTCTTTGATCTTGCGTAATAGCATTATTCTCTTCATTGTTGTCATACTTTTCTCTTTTGTCTCACGCTATTTGAGCCAAAAACTCATTGGCCGCAGAATGGCAGCATTGAAACGGTATGTAGAAGATTTTGGACTTTATGTAACCAACAAAAAGAATCTCATTGATGAACGTTTGGATGATCATGCTGATGACGAAATAGGCTCAACCGTGAGTGTTATTGATAAAACGTTTAAAGATTTTGAAAAATTACATCTGGATGATATTCGTGTTGTGGGTGAAGTTCTTATCATCTGTTCTAAAATGTCCAATGGTTATATGAACAATAAAACCTCCTTCATCTCTTCTAACTTCCTAACCAATAGGCTTTCGTATGAAATTGATGCGATGATTGCCAAAGTGAATGAAGTGATGCAAGCAACACTTTCCTCTTTGAATAATTTTCAAAAAGGTGACTTTAGCAAGCCTATCCCTATTGCAACGAATGGGGAACTTAAAGAGTTGGTTGAGGGCGTCAATGCGCTTGGTAGTGCTCTCTCCAAAATGATTCGTGAAAATGCTGAACAGAGTGCACAACTGCATGAAAATGCCAACCAACTAGCAAGCTCTGTGGCAACAATCAAAAATGAACCACTCAGCGATCTTAATCGTATTGTTAAAAAAACGACGGCATCAATGCACGAAATGGGCTTGGTTCAACAACATCTTGCCGAAACGCTCAGTACATTGACTCAAAATGCCAAAGAGGCAAATGACATCTTAAATATGATTGGTGATATAGCCGATCAAACCAATCTTTTAGCACTTAATGCCGCCATTGAAGCAGCACGTGCTGGGGAACATGGCCGTGGTTTTGCTGTTGTTGCCGATAACATTCGCGAGCTTGCTGATAAAACAAGCCATTCACTCACCCAAATCCAAGCGACGATTGGTGTCATCGTTGGTGGTATTGTTGATAGCTCGGCTAAAATGAGTACAAATGCTAAAGAGATGAATAGCTTGACTGGCGACGTTGAAGAGATTCAAGAAAAGACCAGTGATATTTTAAATATTATGAGTAAATTAGGCTAAATTACGTTACATGTAAAGATAACATACTTTACATGTAACCCTTCCATTTTGTTTTTTCCTTTATCTTTTTCCATATTTTCCGATTTAGGTATGGGGCAAATAAAATGAAGGAGATGGACATGAGTACCATCAACGCATCTTACACCAACCAAGTTCTGGTAGATCAAAATCAAAATACCTCCAGTAACAGTTCTACATCTTCAACTAAAACTGAAGGAGCCGTGTCAAGTGTGGCAGAAACCTCCAGTAGTACACCTGTTGATAGCGTTGAAATTTCGGATGAGGCAAAAGCATTGGCTGCTAGCAGCACAACGAGTGCTAGTTCAAGTAGCGGTGATACGTCTTCATCGTCATCATCAACGAGTAGTAAAAGTAGTGGTTCAAGTAGTGCACAAAGCGGGGGCGCAAGTGCAGCTTCAGGAGCCAGTAGTTCGTCATCATCTTCAAGTAGTGCAACGATAGATGCGCAGATAGAAGCGCTTGAAAAGAAAATCGCTGCGCTTGAAAAAGAGATCGCTGCGCAGCAAAAAACAGCTAAAAATGATGAGCAAAGTGCGAAAGATCTTCAAACAAAAGAGGCACTTTTGGCTTCTTATCAAGCACAGCTTGTGGAACTTGAAACACAAGCTGCTAAATCAACTTCTGCCTAAATAACCTATTTGGCTTGGGCAAAAGCTTTACATGTAACGTTTACATGTAAAGCTTTTTAGGCAACCCTTACACCCTCTTAAGTCCTCATTCGCTACAATAGATTCAAAATGAAAAAACTAATTATTGATGAGAAACCATGAGCGACACACCTTACACACATTTACATTTACATACTGAATATTCACTCCTTGATGGCGCCAATAAAATAGGCAAGCTGGTCAAAAAACTCAAATCCCAAGGCGTGACTTCTGTTGCCATAACCGATCATGGAAACATGTTTGGCGCGATTGATTTTTACAAAACCATGCGTAAAGAGGGCATTAAGCCGATCATTGGCATGGAAGCGTACATTCACAACCAAGAGGACATCGGCGATAAAACCACCAAACAACGTTTTCACCTCTGTTTATACGCTAAAAATGAGGTCGGTTATAAAAACTTGATGTATCTGGCTTCCATGAGTTACATCAAAGGCTTTTACTACTATCCACGTATTAACAAACAGATGTTACGCGAACACTCCGAAGGGCTGGTTTGCTCGGGTGCGTGTCTGCAAGGCGAAGTCAACTGGCATCTGAATCTCAACAACAAACGTAATGTCCAATTTGGCGCAAAAGGGTATGAGCGTGCCAAAGAAGTAGCGCTTGAGTACAAAGCAATTTTTGGCGAGGACTTTTACTTAGAGCTGATGCGCCATGGTATTACCGATCAACACTTCATCGACGATGATATTTTGCGCATCTCCAAAGAGACGGGCATTAAAGTGATCGCCACCAATGACACCCACTACTTAGAGCAAGACAATGCCGAAGCGCACGAGGCGTTTATGTGTATTGCGATGAACAAAGAGTTTGATGACCCTAACCGTCTGCGCCACTCCGTACACGAGTTTTACCTCAAATCGCCTGCGCAAATGAGCGACCTTTTTGCCGACATCCCTGAAGCGATTTCCAATACGCAAGAGATTGTGGAAAAGTGTAATTTGGAGATTAAACTGGGCGATCCAACGCCTCCCAAATTTAAATTTACCAAAGAGTATGCCGCCAAAGAAGGACTCAGTTTTGAAAGCGATGATGAGTTTTTTGCGTACCACAGCCGTAAAGGATTGGAAAAACGCCTTTTACATGTCGATGCGAGTAAGCACGAAGAGTATCGCGCTAGACTGGAGCGGGAAATTGACATTATCTGCAAGATGAAATTCCCCGGTTACATGCTGATCGTTTGGGATTTTATCCGTGAAGCCAAAGAGCGCGGTGTGCCCGTAGGTCCTGGACGGGGTTCAGCAGCGGGTAGTTTGGTCGCATTTTCGCTTTTCATTACCGACATCGACCCGATGCCTTATAACCTGCTCTTCGAGCGATTTTTGAACCCTGAACGTATTAGTATGCCCGATATCGATATTGACTTTTGTCAGAGTCGTCGTGGTGAAATCATCGACTACGTCGTGGAAAAATACGGACGTTACAACGTGGCGCAAGTCATCACGTTTGGTAAACTCTTAGCCAAAGGAGTCATTCGTGACGTGGCGCGTGTTTTAGCGATTCCGTATGCTGAAGCCGATGCGATGGCAAAACTGATCCCCGATGAACTGGGCATTACGCTCAATGGTGTGGGAACAGAGGGCGAAGAGGGGTATAAACCAGGTGCCTACCAAAAAGAGCCCAAACTTCGTGAACTCATCGAAAGCAGCCCTAAGATGCAACGCGTGTGGAAATTCGCGCTCGCTTTAGAAGGACTGAATCGTAACTCGGGTATGCATGCCGCGGGTGTCGTTATTAGCGATGAAGAGTTGTGGCATAAAACGCCACTTTATCAGCCCTCCGGCGAAGATCATCTTGTGACCCAGTATTCGCTCAATTACCTTGAAGATGTGGACTTAATCAAGTTCGACTTTTTGGGTCTGAAGACCCTAACGGTGATTGATAATGCGCTGAAACTGATTCGCGCACGTTACCAAAAAGAGATAGATTTTACGACGATTGATATGAACGACCCTAAGGTGTATGAACTGATTCAAAGCGGTGAAACGGTGGGATTGTTTCAGATTGAGTCCAGTGGTATGCAATCTTTGAATGAACGCCTCAAACCGACTAACTTTGAAGACCTGATCGCCGTACTTGCACTTTATCGCCCAGGTCCGATGGAGTCAGGCATGCTCGATGACTTTATTGAGCGAAAGAACGGTTTAAAAGAGATCAGCTACTTCTTTGATGAGTTTACGAAACCGCTTCGCCCGATTTTGGAGCCAACGTACGGGGTTATCGTTTACCAAGAACAGGTTATGCAGATCGTTCAAGCGATTGGCGGTTTTAGCCTTGGCGAAGCGGATTTGATTCGTCGTGCGATGGGTAAGAAAAAGATCGACTACATGAAACAAAAAGCCGAAGAGTTTGCGCAAGGTGCGGTCAATCAAGGGCTCGATCGTGCGCATGCCATTGAGCTGTTTGGCTTAATCGAGAAGTTTGCAGGATACGGTTTTAACAAATCGCACTCCGCGGCGTACGCGATGGTTACCTTTGAGACAGCGTATCTGAAATGCTACTATCCGCAAGAGTTTATGGCGGCACTTCTCACTTCAGAGCAAGACAATACCGATAAAATCGTAAAGTACATCGATGAGGTCAAACGTCTTGGTTTGAAGCTTTTACCTCCTTCCATTCAGCACTCATTGATTGAATTTAGTGCGATTACCGACACCGATGGGCAAGAGGCGATTTTGTTTGGTATGGGCGCAATTAAAGGGGTCGGCAATGCGGCGATCAGCAAAATACTCGAAGCCAGAGAGGGCGCACTTTTTGCCGATATGAGCGATTTTATCTCGCGCATTGACAGCTCAAAGGTCAATAAAAAAGTGTTGGAATCGTTCATTAAATCGGGAAGTTTTGATGATTTTGGCTACTCAAGGCGTGCTTTACTCGAAAATATTGACGCCATCATTGAGGCAAGTGCGGAGTGTAGTCGGGCTAAAAAAATGGCAGAGTATTCCCTTTTTGGTGATGCCGAAGAGATGATGACGGTACAAGTGAGCATTGAGGATATTCCTGAATTTGATAATAAACGCATGCTTGAACTTGAGAAGGAGACGATTGGTTTTTACATCTCTGGGCATCCATTGGACGCATTTAGAGCAGAAATTGATGAGATGAGCTATACACTCTCCAGCGAGCGCGATCAAGTTGAAGATGGGAGTAAAGCCCTTTTTATTGGAAAAGTGGAAGGAATTACCGAGAAAATCAGCAAAAAAGGCAATAAGTTTGGCATCATCTCTTTGATGGATTTTCACGGTTCTATGGAACTCACGGTGTTTGAAAAACAGCTTGAATTGCTCTCTCGAATGGATTTGGAAAAACCACTCTGCTTTAAAGTCGATGTGAGCAATGATGGGCAGAATACCAAAATGCGTGTCATGAAAATCATGGAGCTCAGTGAAGCAAAAAAAGAGAAAATTGAGACCAAAGTCATTGAAGTGCCTCAAGAGCCCAAAGTGCTTCTGCTTGACCTGAGTGACGATACCAGTAAATTAGAGTTTTTATACCAAATTGTACGTCAAAATTCTGGACGCAGGCCACTTCATCTTGTCATCACGTCCAAGCTACAAGATGTGGTGATTGAGACAGGTTTTAGCGTGGATGATAGCATTGATGAACAGATCGCAGCACTTGAGTATGTGAAGGTCGTTTAGCCTTTACATGTAAAGATTAAACCAAACCTTTTTAGCGTGGAATTCGAATCTCAAAGCCTTTTGGATCTTCTAAAAGGTTGATTCTTCCACTGTGCGCTTGAATGATCTGCAACGAAAGTGCCAGTCCTAGTCCATTACCTTTGGTTTTGGTCGTTTTAAACGGTTCAAAAAGGATGTTTTTATTCTCAATCGCTTTGCCATCGTCCTTTACATGTAAAAGAAAAAACTCACAGTCTTGTACATACGAAATGCTGACATTTCCACTCTCATTTTCGCACTCTTCAATCGCATCAATCGCATTAAAAATAAAATTTTGAAGAACTAAGTTTAACAGTTCAAAATCGGCTTTAATCTCAACGTGAGGCAGATCAAAATGAAACGAAACCTCCTTGGTGTAGGAGTAGTGTGATATGGCTTGTTCACACTCTTTGATAAGGCGGTCAAGGTAGAAGTAACTTGGGTTGATTTGAACATTTTTGGTAAAAAGAAGGGTTGCTTTAATGATGCGTTCCACTCGCCAAATGGCCTTTTTAATTTCAGTGACGAGAGGTTTGACACTAGGATCTACTTTTTTGAGTAATGTAGAGGCAAGCAAAGAGACGGAGCCTATGGGGTTGCGAATTTCATGAGAAAGATGTGCCGCAACTTGTCCCATGGAAACAAGGCGTTCTTGGCGTTTTCCTTCCGTAATATCTGTAGCGGTAATGATTTTTTTATCGCTTTTTGTGACACTTTTAACCAGATAAGAGCGTCCTTCAAAATCAACTTCGCTCTCTTCTTCAATACGCAATCCTTCCAAAATAGCTTCCATTTTTTTAGCTTCACTATTTTGCAAAAAAATGGCACCATCTTCATCAAAAACCCACAAAGCATTCGGTTGTACTTCAATGATCTGACGAATAAAATCTTGAAGGGAGGTGTAGGAAACGCCCAGCTTTTTATACTCATCTTCAATGACATACGTTTGGTTAATCAGGTCTGCTAACCCTTGTTTAAAGAGCTCTTTTTCCTTAGCACTGAGGCTGTTGAGTAAATTTTCATCAATCATTTATGATTCCCATCATCGCATAAGAAGTTTATTAAGGGTATAATACCCGAAAATTTTTGGATAAAGTCGTGCAAGCAATACGCAAAAATATTATTAAAGATAAAAATCTTCTCTATTTTGACTACACAGCATCTGGTCAGGCCTATAAGCCGATTGAAAAACAGATACAAGCCATCTTGAAAACCTATGCCAATACCCACTCAGAAGTTGCTTCGAGTGCCATTCAAACAAGCAAATATTATGCCAAGGCACGGAGTGATCTTAAGACCGCTTTGGAAATTGATGAGAGTTTTTATGTGTTTCCCTGTGGAAGTGGAGCTACGGGTGCAATTAAAAAATTTCAAGAGCTCATTGGCATTTATATTCCTCCTTGCACACTTAAACGTTTTACATGTAAACCTGAAAAACTACCCCTTGTCTTTGTGGGACCGTATGAACACCACTCCAATGAACTGAGCTTTCGTGAAGGGTTATGTGACGTGATACGCGTACCTCTCGATCAAGATGAAAAAATTGATATGGACTTTTTGAAACGTAATCTTGAAGCTAATAAAGAGCGTGAAATTATCGCCTCTTTTTCAGTTGCTTCCAATGTCACAGGCATTGTGAGTGATTATAAAAGCATCTATCAACTGATCAAACAGTATAACGGTATTTTGTGCCTTGATGCCGCCGCCGCGTCTCCTTACATCAACGTTGACTGCCATTACTATGATGCTTTATTCCTCTCTCCTCACAAACTTTTGGGAGGCGTGGGTGCTTGCGGTATTTTGGTGATGAAGAAAGAACTTTGTACGGAAACAACACCGACATTTGCTGGCGGTGGTACGGTGGGTTATGTTTCTCGTACATCTCAAACGTATTTAAGTGATCTTGAATTGATTGAGGATGCTGGAACGCCTGCTATTTTGCAGTTTATACGTGCTTCTTTAGCGTATAACCTTCGAAATGAAATCGGCTTGGAAAAGATTCATGAAAAGGAAGAAGAGCTCAAGTTTTATTTTGGTTCTAGGCTTCGAGTGATTGAAGGGGTTAAGCTTTATTGTAAATATTCACAAGATAAGCTTCCCATCTTTTCATTAAACTTTGAAGGCATCAATCCGTACGATATTTCGCAGTATCTCTCCGATGAATTTGGTATTCAAACCAGAGCAGGATGTAGTTGTGCAGGACCTTATGGGCACGATCTTTTGCATCTCGTGGATGGGCAAAGTTTTGATGAAAAACCGGGTTGGTTACGTATCTCTATCCATTATACCCATACTAAAAAAGAGATAGATCAATTGCTTTATGCGATTGAAAAGGCTGTCAAAGCATTACGTAAAAAAGATACTTTTTCAAAGGTTTAGGTTAGGATTGTTTCCAGTAAAGGGGCGATGAGCACATTGAAAATACCTGTTAAGACCATAACCAATGCTGCGATAGTTCCAACTTCATTGTCTAACTCATACGCTTTATTAGAACCCACAACGTGCGCCGCTAAACCAAATGAGGCACCACGCGACATCTTCGATTTTAGGGGCAACCAATAGAGTAATAATTGCCCAAACGATGCACCAAAAATTCCCGTAAGTATGACAAAAATAGCCGTTAATTCTGGCGTACCACCAATCTCGCCTGAAATCACCATAGCAAAAGGTGTGCTAATGGAGCGAGGTAAAAGGCTTAATCGAAGCGTACTATCAATACCCACAGCCGAAGCTAAAAACCACGCAGACGCAATGGAAAGAATCGAACCAAAAACAACGCCAATACTCAGTGTTCGCCAGTATAAAATCATAATGTGTTTACGCCTATAGATAGGAACAGCAAACGCAACGGTGGCAGGTCCCAGCAATGCAATTAGCCAGTGTGTGCCACTGATATAGACATTGTAATTGGTATGTGACACAATCGTTATGATGATTAGGAGTATTGGAGTAATAATAATAGGAGCCGTCCACCAACGTTTATAACGGCGGTGAAAATATTTAGAGAGCCAATAGAGTCCTATAGTGACAATAGACCATAAAAGTGTCACTTCTGCTGCCATGACAAGAGAACGGTAGGTAAAAAATGTATCAAAATTCATTGTAGATTCTCATCTTTGGTATGTTTTTCTAGTTTATAAAAACTAAAATCGACGATAAAAGCGGTGCCAATAATCACGATGATGGTTCCTATAATAATAATGGCTAAGATTTTTAACCCTGTCCAACCAAAAAATTCTTGATGGTTCAGTACCGCCGGCACTGCCGGTATAAAAAAAAGAAGCATTTCAGCTAAAAACCACTCTGCACCAAGAGCTAAAGAGCGAATGCTCAGAATATTAAATTGTAGAAGCAACAGTACGAAGAGTAATCCTATAACGCCACCGGGAATGGGTATGTGGAAAAGAAGAGAGATCTCTTCGGCAAAAAACCAAAGAGCACAGATAAGGACTATTTGGAGGATACGACTTTTGTGAAATTTACGTTTAAAAAGAATTAAAAGTTTTTTAAAAGTATGTGGTAGCATGATAAACTTTTCTAATAGGGATGTTCATATGAATTTAGATAATGAGAAAGTTTTTGGAATTTAGTATCAACTCGCATGAAAGGGTAATACTTAATTCAAAGGAGACTTCATCAATAACCATAAATTTAATTGAGTGGAATTATACACAAAAATAAAAATAAAATACGTTAAACACGTATAAGAGCTTTACATGTAACCCTAAAATGAGATTTCCATCACTCTAAATCTTATAGACATCTTTTTCTTTTTTTCTCCTTTTATAGCTTTTAGTAAAAATTAATATTGTAAGCACTAGAATAAGCTCTTGCACTTTTTTTAGGCAAGAGAAAAAAAGTGTTTCCCCGTTTACAAAGGATGACAATATATGACGTTAAAAGAACGTATTAAAAATGAGATGATGGTTATAAAGGCACTCGGTGTTGTTTACGGCGATATTGGGACAAGTCCTATCTATACCTTGGCAGTTATTTTTCTTATTGTTCCGCCAACAGTCGTTAGTATATATGGTATTTTGTCATTTGTCTTTTGGGCATTAACTATTCTTGTTACCATTCAATATGCATGGTTAGCTACGAGCTTAAGTGCAAAAGGAGAAGGTGGTACTGTTGTTCTCATTCAAATGTTAACACCGCATCTTAAAAGTGCAAAGATGGTCTCTATAGTATCCGTCTTAGGATTTTTAGGGCTTTCCTTGATGATTGGCGATGGTGTTATTACTCCTGCTATTAGTATTCTGAGTGCGGTAGAAGGTATTCTCCTTATTCCACAATACGAAGAGCTTCCTCAAATTGTACTTTTAATCTTAGCGACACTGATTGCATTTGCCCTTTTTGTTGTTCAAAAGAGAGGTGTTGAAAAAGTCGCTTCTACCTTTGGTCCCATAATGGTCATTTGGTTTTTATGTTTAGGTGGCGTTGGATTTTGGTATGTGAGTCAAGATTTTTCTATTTTAAATGCAATTAATCCGATGTATGCGATTAATTTTGCACTGGCAAATCCTGTTATTACCTTTATTATTCTTGCAGATATTATTCTTGCAACCACTGGTGGCGAGGCGTTGTATGCTGATATGGGCCATTTAGGGCGATTGCCTATTCTTAAGGGGTGGGTTTTTGCTTTTATCGCATTAATTTTAAGCTATTATGGACAAGGAGCATTTTTGCTAACGCATCCTGAGTCTGTTGGAAGCCCGTTATTTGAAATGATGCGAGAGTTTGCACCTTTTTTATATGTCCCTTTTCTTATCCTAACAATTATAGCAACCATTATCGCTTCGCAAGCAATGATCAGTGGAATTTTTTCCGTGCTTTATCAAGCTATGACAACACGTATTTTCCCCCATTTTCGTGTTGAATACACATCACATGAGTTACGTTCGCAAATTTATGTAGGATCTATTAACTGGTTTTTATTTGTCTGTGTCATTATTATGCTTTTTGTCTTTAAAGAGTCTGCAAAGCTTGCCGCAGCATACGGTTTAGCTGTAGCTGGAGCGATGAGCATTACCGGTGTTTTAATGACAATGATTTTTGCCTACCGCAGAGAGTGGATCAAAATGAGTTTTGCCACTTTTTCAGGGATGGTTAGTTTTGTTTTCTTCTTATCTTGTCTTCTAAAAATTCCTCATGGTGGTTTCTGGTCTCTCTTAATTGCAGCAGTTCCACTAGGCTTTATTATTCTTTATACGCAAGGACAAGAACGCCTTTACTCTTCATTTCACTCGGTAGATAAGGAAAATTTCTTACAAGCATACAATGCACATTATGCACAAGAGTCTCATATTGAAGGTACTGCTCTTTTCTTTGCACGTAAGGCCGAAAATATCCCTGCTTATATCCCTAAAACAATGTTCCAAAACGGCATTATTTATGAGAGAAATGTGATTGTGAAGGTTAAACCGACGAATGAGCCTTTGGGCATTACGAATGAGTTTAAATCCTTGGCAGAGGGACTTGATCTTCTTGTGATTCATGTTGGGTACATGGAGGTTTTCAATATGGAAGAGAGCCTTAAAAAACAGGATATTCATGAACGAACCATTTTTTACGGCGATGAAGAAATTGTCTCAAAACATTTTTCATGGAAACTTTATGCACTGATTAAAGATATGTCTCCAAGTTTCGTAAGCTTTTACAATTTCCCTCAAGAAAAACTCATCGGTGTTTCACGTCGTATTGAAATCTAGCTGACATGTAGGTAGTGTATATTGATAAGGCGTTGGAAGGGAATTGCTTTCTTCTAACGTTATGCTCTTAGCAGCGTTGGAATTTCCTCTGATCATCTATGCGGTTAGTGATGTGTACGAAAGTCAATTTGAAGAATGCTAGTGAAAGTTGATAGTTGTTATGAAAACACCGAAAAGGTGCCAAAAGAGTTACTTTCGGCTACCTGTTTCGCTGTATTGTTTCATGCTTTCAAAGAAAGTATCACGTAAGGTATTTGTATAAGCCGTAGCTCTTTTGGCATCGGTGATTGTAATCAATGCTTCATTACCAAATTTATCACTTACTTTAGAAAGATCATATGTTAATTTTGATTTATCATTGAGTTTGGTTAGTGCTTTGAAAAATGCCTCATCCAACTCTTTATTTTTAAGTTTATCATTTTGGTAGAGATAAAGTGCAACACGGTAAACTTCGTCTTTATCGGTACTATAAACTTCAACGTATTCAATGGCATTGTCTAGAAGCTTGACATTGAAATAGTTTTGATCCTTCGTTACACAGGAAAACTCTGTACATTTAAAACCATTGGCTTCTAGGAAAGTTTTATCTTTACCAATAAGATCATCTAAAAAACCTGCAAAGAGAGAGATATGTGAAGCGATTGCGAGAAAAAGAAGTGCTTTTTTCATAACATTTACCTTTTTGTATCAAATTAAAAGTAATCAAAACCAAGAAGCAAGTGGTGGGTCCTGAGTGGCTCGAACACTCGACCACCCCGTTATGAGCGGGGTGCTCTAACCAACTGAGCTAAGGACCCATTTTAAAGAGTGAAATTGTATCTTTTTTATTGTTAAAAGAATATAAAAATAACGCTACACACGGGCTTAGAGCGAATATTTGATGGAACGGTAGGTCGGGTCAAATCGGAAAGCTAATAGGTTTTCTAAGATACCAAAAAGAGCAAAGAAAGTGATAAAACTACTTCCTCCGTAGCTGTAAAAAGGTAATGGAACACCTACTACGGGAGCTAGCCCAATCGTCATAGCAATATTAATGCTCATATAGAAAAATATCAGTAAAGAGATACCACTGGTGATGACGCGAGCAAAATAGTCTTCTTTCAAAAGAAAATTAAGACTTAAAAGGTGCGTGACTAAAGAGGCATAGCAGACTATGAGCCCCAATGCTCCCCAAAAGCCAAGACGTTCAACCGTATAGGCAAAGATAAAATCACTCGTAGCGATGGGAAGGAATTTGTAATGTGTTTGGGTTGCTTCACTGCGTTCTTTTCCTGTTAATCCACCTGAACCAATGGCAATGATAGACTGCTTAACATGGTAACTTGGCTTTTCAGAGATAAAATCAGTAATACGTTGCTTTTGGTAATCATGCAAACTATTGTACATGAGAGGGCTGCAAATACCAATGATAATGGCTAATGTAATCCATATTTTTTTATGCACACCAATCACAAAAAGCGTTCCATAGCCCAACAATACTAAAACCATAGCCGTGCCAAGGTCGGGTTCTTTTGCCACAAGTACAAATGGCAATAGAATATAAAAGCTGAGCTTAAAAAAAGACTTCCATCCATAGCCATTCTCTTCTGGAGGATTGTTCTTGATAAGGTAGGCAAGCATTAAAATAAAAGCGGGTTTGAAAATTTCAGAAGGCTGGATGGTAAAATGCACAAAGGGAATTTCTAGCCATCTTCGAGCACCTAGTTTTGCAATGCCAAAAAAATCAACACTCAAAAGTAAAATAATCGTGACCCAATAAAAAAAAGGAATGACCCACTCAATTTTTTTAATAGGGATAATAAAAAAGAGGAGAAACACAACAAATCCAACCGTGTAATAGACAATCTGTTTATTGGCCAGCATCGTGTTGGCTTCTGCGATGAGATAATAGGAAATCACGATGATAGGAAGAACGAGTATAGGAATTAAAAAATCAAAATGTGTTAAGATGCGCCTATCAATTTGAAACACTCTATCCCTTTGGAAAGTTTTCGCAAGTATATCAAAAATTAGAAGAAAGTAGGCTGTATGGAGTTTACATGTAAAGAGTCAAAAAAGGCTTGATGCCGCGATGAGTGAAGCGCTAGAACTACCGCGCAATCAGGTCGAAAAACTCATTAAAAATATCGGTGTTATGGTCGATGGAAAATTGTGCACAAAGTGCAGTACGAAGCTTGTGGAAGGCAATGTCATTTGTTATGAGTTTGCAGAAGCTGAACAGAGTTCAAGTGAGTATGAAGTTAATTTTGATGTGCCTATTTTGTATGAAGATGATGATCTTCTGGTGATTAATAAGCCACCGTTTTTAACGGTTCATGGGGCTCCTAGTGTCAAAGAAGCAACACTCGTGGATTGGCTGAAGTTTAAGCGTATTAATCTTTCTACTATCAGCGGTGAAGAGCGTCATGGTATTGTACACCGCATCGACAAAGAAACCAGTGGTGCGCTAGTGATTGCTAAAAACAATGAAGCGCATTTAAGCCTCTCTTCTCAGTTAGAAGATAAAAGTATGGGGCGATACTATCTCGCCATGATTGATTTGCCTCTCAAAGATAATATTGTTGTTGAGCTGCCTATTGGACGTAGTGTTAATAATCGTTTGAAAATGGATGTCCTTAAAAAAGATGGACGCATGGCAAAAAGTGCTTTTTCAAAACTTTTGGTATCTCGTGATGGTAAAAAAGAGCTGATTGCCGCCAAACTTTTTACAGGGCGAACGCATCAGATCAGAGTGCATCTCCAAGCACTCTCTCGCCACATCTTGGGCGATAGTTTATACGGCTTTAAGAGCCAAAATGGTACAATACCAAGAGTTATGTTACACGCTTATATTTTGTATCTTATGCATCCAAGAACAGGGCAATTATTGCAAATAAATGCTCCATTGTGGGATGATTTTGATGCCTATTTAAGACACCATTTCAGTAAGGAAGAGGTAGATGAAAAAATTACTTTGGATAGTATCGTTAATGGCTTTAAGCTTCATGATCAGTGGTTGCGAAAAGACGCTTGAAACACCTAAAGAGCCCGTTGTTGATGCTTCTATGCCCAGAATAGAAGGCATTCGTACCTTGGCAGGTTCTACAGAAGTTGGTTTTGAATGGACGCCAATCTACAGTTCACAAATCGAAGGGTACTACTTATACCGAATGGAAGGCAATAGTATGAAAAAGATTGCCACCATTAAAGACAAATACGTATCACACTATGTGGATACGAAACTAAGACCCAACTCAAGCTATAGCTATCAGATGAGTACCTATTCTGCGGACAAACATGAATCTGCGTTAAGTGCTATGGCAAGCGTAACAACAACAGGACTTGTCGCTAACACTCCAACCGTAGGTGCCATTGATTCTGTTTCATTTATCAATGCGGTCTCAGGATTGCCTGCGTGTATTAAAATTATTTGGAGACCACATTCACAGCAGAATGTAGAATATTACATCATTGAACGTAACGAATATAAGTCTAATTCATGGGATGAGATTGGCAAAGTTAAAGGTAGATTAAATGCCGAATATATCGACAAAGATATTAAAGATAATTCTGTTTACCGTTACCGTGTTAAAGTAAAGACCTCTGATGATGTTGTCTCAAAACCAAGTGATACCGTTGAAGCACATTCAAAACCTCTACCTCGTGGCATTACAGGTGTTAAAGCAACGTCAGATTTACCTAAAAAAATTATTTTGACATGGAGTCCATCAACGACAAGTGATTTTGCTTATTATAAAATCTATCGTTCTCCAACATCAGGTCTGTTCTATACTTTTTTTGGCAAAACAGTCAATACCGAGTTTGAAGATTTAATCAACGATAACGGTAAAACCTATTACTACAGAGTTGTAGCTGTCGATGTTGATGGTCTTGAATCAAAGCAAGATACCACGGTGGCAGGTATGACACTTTCAGCACTTAATGCTCCTTCTGTCAGTTCAGTGAGACACGATGGCAATTCTATTTCCATTTCATGGGCTGGGGATGATAATGCAATAAAATACAGTGTCACTAAAGAATTTGAAATCTCTGGTAAAACGAAAAAGCAGAATTTTACAGGTATCTTTGAAAGTAATTTTGTTGACCAAGATACCGTTCCTGGGGTAGAGTACAAATATAATATTATTGCGATAGATAAATATGGCATTGCCTCTAAACCTTCGGATAGTGTGCTTATTACTATTCCAAAGGGATCAAATTAATTTATGCCGAATTTTCATACGCAAACACTGAAACCTTTAAGTTATCCTTGTACGTACAAAGAGACCACATTTAGTTACGAAGCGCACTCTAAAAGGGGCAACAAACTGGTGATGGCCTCAATGCAAGGAGAGCACTTACTGATTCGTATTCATCAAAAAGAGGATGGGAATTTACTGGTGAAGGGTGACAAAGTTACTCGCCCAACCCAAGCCTCTTTTTTGCAAAAAGTGTTGATTGATTTTAGAGATGTAAGTGAAGCCAAAGAGATTTATTCCAATATTGAACCTAAAAATTTTTTAGAAGTCAAGCATTCGCCTTACCTCAAAGAGATTGACTTTTTTGCAAATCACTTTGACGTGAAAGGTGAAATTTGGATCGAAATTGGTTTTGGAAGTGGACGACACTTACTTCATCAGGCAAAGAAAAATCCACATATTCAATTCATTGGTCTGGAAATTCATAAGCCTTCGATTGAGCAAGTTTTAAAACAATGTGAACTTCAATCCATTGAAAATATTTTAGTTGTTGACTATGATGCACGCTTGTTTATGGAGTTCTTGCCTTCTAACGTAGTAGGACGTATCTTTGTGCACTTTCCTGTTCCTTGGGATAAAAAGCCACACCGCCGTGTTTTTTCTGCTGCATTCATTGAAGAAGCTTTACGTGTTTTGCATGTAAAGGGAACATTAGAGCTTCGAACCGACAGTCCGCTCTACTTTGAGTTCACTTTTGCACAGATGATGCAACTCTCACGCGCCGATGTGCATGTGAAAAAAAATGCGGAACTTGAGATTACAAGTAAATACGAAGATCGATGGCGTAAAATGGAAAAAGATATTTACGATGTCATTTTAACCAATGAAGTGGCTTCTGAGCCCATATCAAAGCCAGACACATTGCATTTTGATATGGATGTTGATTTTAGAAAAATTCGTGACACTTTTAAAGATGAACTTTTACGAGGAGAGGGCTTTTTTGTCCATTTTGAAGAACTTTTTGAAATTGATGAACAAAGCGGTCTCATTCGCCTCTCTTTTGGTGCCAATGAACGCAATGAAAAATGTTATATAGCGATACAAAAAGGTCAAGTTTCTTATCTGCCAGATGCAATTTTAGCGACAAAAAGCAACAGAGCAGCTCATACATTAATTAAAGAGTGGTTTCATGGAATATGTGATTAAAGCCAATGGCTTAAATATTAGCTATGGCCGAGATGAGCCGATCATTACGGATGCAAGTATGCAAATAAAAGCGCAAGAATTTGTCTTTATTACGGGAAAAAGCGGTAGCGGAAAATCAACGATTATCAAGTCGCTTTACGGTGAGCTTTTCCCTAATCGGGGTGATCTTAACGTCTGTGGCATTGATTTTAAAAATATTAGTAGTTCCAAACTTAATCTTCTGAGGCGCTACTTAGGTGTTGTTTTTCAAGACTATAAATTGATTGATGAGTGGACCGTGGAGCAAAATGTTATGTTGCCCCTCATTATTGGTGGATTTTCAAAAGGTGTTTGTATTAAACAAGCGCATAAGCTTTTAAAACATGTTAAGTTGTTGCATAAAATCAATAAATATCCATATGAACTCAGTGGTGGTGAGCAACAACGTGTTGCAATGGCTAGAGCTTTGGCTCACAACCCTGTCCTTATTTTGGCAGATGAACCTACAGGAAATTTGGATAGCTATTCAAGTGAAGTGATTTGGAATTTACTCAAAGGTGCTAAAGAGCATTTGGGTACCACTGTTTTAGTGGTAACGCATAATATTCCTGCCTCTCTTGGTATTGATTATAAACACTATTTTTTAGAAGGTGGCGTTTTACATGAGGTCAATTAATAGCCATTTTTCGATTATGATTTCTGTCTTTGTCTTACTCTTTTCGTTTCAATTTACGAATGTTATCAAGAGTATTGTCAATGACTATGCGACGAAAATAGTGAATGACTATGCCATTGTGGTGGTTTCTTCATCAGAGCTCAAAGAAGAAGATCTTAAAAAGCAGATTCCAGAAATTGAGTCTTTATCGGAAATCAGTAGCAAAAAAATATTGGATCGCCTTAAAAATGATATGTCATCAAAAAATTTGGCACTTTTACAAGTAGCGCTTCCAAAATTTTACTCATTAAAACTCGAGTCAATTCCCAATAAAAAAAGGGTTGAAGCGATTAAGCAAAAGCTCTTAAGTATTAGTTCTATAACCCGTATTGAAACGTTTGCTAAGACACATGAAAAGATGTTTAAAATGTTTCTATTATTGCAGGCGATGGTCTATATTTTCGCCTTTTTTGTAGCATTTGTAGCCATACTTTTAATCTTTAAGCAGATTCGCATTTGGACGTATGAACATAACCGTAGAATGTCTATTATGACACTGTTTGGTGCTTCATTTTTTATGAAAAGTGCAATGCTGTACCGTATGACTTTGGTTGATTCCCTCATAAGTTCTATTGCGGTATGTGCAATATATTCAATAGCTCCTAAAATAACGATTGTGAAAGATTTTGCAGCTGAACTTGACATCATGCTTCCTGAGTTTGATCTTCTTTTTGAGGGAGGTATCCTTGTTGGCTCTTCTATTTTATTTTCTTTGATTGCCGTAACCATTGTTTCTCGTAAGATAGGGCGTGTATGAAATTAGGATTGTTGAGTGGCATGACGTTTCTTCTGCCTTTAATGCTGCTGGCAGCTCCATCAGGTAATACCGCGCAGAAAATTGATGAAAAAGCAAAAAACGTTGCAAGAAAAGATGCAAACTGAAAAACAAATTCATGGTAAACTCCAAGATATAGCGAACGATATCGTAAATGAAGAAAAAGATATTGAAAAAATTAAAGATAAGATTGAAGAGCTGAGTCGTACAATCAATGACTCGCAAGAAGTTGTTCAACAAAAAAGTGAATATCTGGACAAATTGACGAAAGACACGCAAGCGCTTTCCTCTCAAAAAAAAGGGTTAGAACAAAAAATTATCAAAATTATTGCAGAGGATTTTTCATTTTATTTAGTTTCTGATAGTGACTATTTAGATAATGAAGATGGGATTTTAGTGGATGAAGTGCTTCAGAAAATGGACACCATTATGCGTAAGGAGTTTGGAAAATTAGCAGCCGATTATAAACAAGTCAATGACCAAATTTATTCTCAAAGCCAAGAAATTAAAAATATTCATGGCGAAATTCAAAGTTCAAAAAGTAAGAAGGATGAACTCGTAGCACTGGAAAAAAAACGTGAAAGTTCAATCCTTGCTCTTAATACAAAAAAAGAGGGTTACAAAAAACAGTTAGATGATATTCAAAAAGAACGTGATGAAATTAGAACAACACTTGAGCAACTTAAAATTATTAAAGTTCAGGAAGAAAATAAGCTTTTAGCTGAAAAAAATGCCGCCAAAAGAGATAAAGGACCTAAAACTGTTGGTGGTGAAGACAATAGTATTAGACAAATTGGATCTTCGTATCAAAATAGTAACGTAAAAAAATATGTTGGTGAGCGAACCATTGCTCCATTGGACAGTTACAATGTCAAGCGTAAATTTGGAGATTATGTTGATCCTATTTATAAGATTAAAATCTTTAATGAATCTGTTGTTCTAGCATCTTCAACACCCGATGCTACTGTTAAAAGTGTCTTAAATGGGAAGGTTATTTTTGCTAAAGATACTGCCTCTATGGAAAAAGTGGTTATTATCGAAAACAGTGATGAAATTCATACGATTTATGCCCATCTCTCAAAAATTGCACCTACAATTCAAGTAGGACAGAAAATCAAAAAAGGGTACGTCATTGGGCGTATCGACAATGACCTCACCTTCGAAGTGACTCAGAAAAATTTCCACATTGACCCACTGGAACTGATCGCAAAGTAACTTTTTAGGTCTGTTAGGGTAAAATAAAGAAGTTTTCTACGCCTAGAAAGAAAGGTTTATATAATATGGAGAAGAGAAAAAGAGTTTTAGTTAAGTTCTCTGGTGAAGCACTTGCAGGTGATAATGGATTTGGCATTGACACTACTATTTTAAAGTATATCGCTGATGAGATTAAATCACTGGTGATACATAATATTGAAATCGGTATCGTTATTGGCGGAGGTAACATCATTCGTGGTGTGAGCGCTGCAAAAGATGGTATTATCAAACGTACGAGTGGTGATTATATGGGAATGCTATCAACCGTGATTAATAGCATTGCAATGCAAGAAGCGCTTGAACATGTTGGCATGGAAGTGCGCGTTCAAAGTGCGATCAAAATGGAAGCCATTTGTGAGACATTTATCGTAAGACGAGCACAACGTCACTTTGAAAAAGGACGTATTGTAATTTTTGCTGCAGGCACAGGTAACCCTTTCTTCACAACCGATACAGCGGCAACACTGCGTGCGATTGAAATTGGCGCAGATATGATTATTAAAGCAACAAAGGTTGATGGAGTGTATGATAGGGATCCTAAGAAGTTTCCTGATGCACAAAAACTAGCTGAACTGACTTATGATAGAGCCATGGATGATAATATTAAAGTTATGGATGATACATCAATTGCTCTTGCAAAAGACAACAATCTCCCGATTGTCATTTGCAATATGTTTGCAAAAGGGAATTTACAAAAAATTATAGAAGGCAACTTATCGTGTTGCTCAATCGTCAGAAATAAATAAGGAAAAAAAGATGGAAAGAACAGAAGAAATTACAGCAAGAGCTTTATCGCTTGTCGGTCAAGATCGTTATAAATTAGTCATGATGGTTTCCAAAAGAGCAGAGCAACTTTCAAATGGTGCAGAGCCTCTGATTAAAGCGGATAAAAACAAACAAAAGTTTACAGACATTGCTCTTCTTGAAATTGCAGAAGGCAAAGTTAGATTAGAATCTATTACTGACTGTTAAGTAGTTTGAACATTGGAAGAGTTAATTGAAATTGTCAAAGAGTGTAAAAGCTCTGAAAAAGCGGTAGAACTCTTATATAAGTATATAAAGCCAACACCCAACATTGAGAAAGCTGTTACGTTTACGATTGCTAAACACAAAGGGCAGTATCGTAAAAGTGGTGAAGAGTATGTTGTTCATCCTATCTTAGTGTGCGTTTTTGTCGCATACTTGGGTGGTGATGAGCCGATGATTGTAGCAGGCTTGTTGCACGATGTCGTTGAAGATACTTCATGCTCTTCTGAAGACATTAAAGCAATGTTTGGTGAGGAAGTTGGACATTTAGTAGATGGTTTAACCAAAATTGTTGAAATACGTGATGTTGAATTAATACCTTCGTACTCCAATGACAAGCTGGTTGCTTCTGCTCTAACTTTTCGAAAGATGCTTATTGCCTCTATTCGTGATGTGCGTGTATTGGTAGTAAAACTATGTGATAGACTTCATAATATGCTCACGCTTGCCGCACTTGATCCTGTTAAGCAGCGTCGTATTGCAGAAGAAACATTAGTAGTATATGCGCCCATTGCGCATCGTTTAGGTATCTCTTCGATTAAAAATCTCTTAGAAGATTTTAGTTTTTTCTATGTTATGCCCAATGAATATACTAAAATTGATGGGTATATTACAGAACATGGTCAACAACTCCAACTAAGACTCAACCATTTTATCTCCAAAATTAAAAATCATATGCTCAAAGAGGGATTTATTGAGAGCGATTTTACGATTCAAAAGCGTGTTAAACACTATTATTCCATTTATCTTAAAATGCAACGTAAAGGTGTCAGCATTGAAGAAGTTTTGGATCTTTTAGCGATCCGTATTATTGTCCGAACTCCTATTGATTGTTACCGAGCCCTTGGCATTGTCCATCAGCATTTTAAGCCGTTGATATCGCGTTTTAAAGACTATATAGCAATACCCAAAGAAAATGGTTATCAGACGATTCATACAACGGTATTTGATGACAAGTCCATTGTCGAAGCACAAATTCGAACCTATGATATGAATAAAACAGCAGAATATGGTGTTGCCGCGCATTGGAAATATAAATCAGGTGGTCTTAATCCTAAGCTGGATTGGCTCAATGAGCTTAATAACCAAAATGAAGAGATTGAGAATATTGAAGATTTTTATGCCATTGCCAAAGATAATCTCTATACGGAAGATATAGCTGTCTTCTCTCCCAAAGGTGATATCTTTACCCTTCCACGTGGGGCAACTGTTTTAGACTTTGCGTATGAGGTACATACAGAAGTAGGAACATATGCCGATGAAGCATATGTGAACAAACAAAAAGTACCACTGCTTAGTGAGCTCAAAAATGGCGACATTGTTCGTATTGTAACGTCAAAAGAGCCAAAATATCGTTGCAGTTGGATCAACAGCGTGAAAACAGGAAAAGCAAAAAGTACGATTCAGTCTAATTGTCGTCAAAAAATCAAAGAGATTAATCACAAAGTCGCAATTAAAATACTCGCCTATACTTTTGGAGTGGCTGAAAATAAAGTTGAAGCCTGGGTTGAGCAAGAACATGCTTCAAAAAAGATTTTTAAAATTTCTACGGATTCTATTTATTTACAAGATGTGGCTAATACATTAAAACTCTATGCTATGCAAGATACAATGCTTTTCCCTCTGCTCAAGAAAGATCGCTATCACATCAAAAAGCAGAAGTTTGAAAATATCGTCATCTACTCAAATCATCATATTTCTAACGTCTATTTTGACTACTGTTGTCATCCTAAACGAGGAGATGATATAGTAGGTTTTAAAAAAGGTAATGATGTTTTTGTACATCATAAACTGTGTGAGCGTGCAGCTACTTTGATGGAAGAAAATGAGCCTATGGTCTTTGTGAAATGGACGAGAGAAGCGCCCGATCGTTACAAATTGATTGTAAGTCTTGAAAACAAGAAAGGTTCTTTAGCCTCATTTTTAGCTTATTTGGCTAAAATGCAGATTAATCTGGTGACGATAGAACTCGGTAAGGGCGAAGATGAAGGTCATGCAGATTATTTTGAGATGATTTTGGAATTGCCCGATAAGAATGTTAATGCCGTACGGGATAATCTCAAAGGGAAATACCGAGTGATTGAATTTATTTCAGTTAATGATGCCTATAAATAATCGAATAAGGAAATGATAGAATGGATATGCGGATTCAAAATGCGCTCAAAGAGATCAAAAGAGGGATTAGCGAGATTATTGATGAAGAGCGTGTTGTCACATTATTAAAAAATTACTTTGAAAAAGGTGAAACTTTTTTAGTTAAAGCGGGGTTTGATCCCACGGCACCAGACCTTCACTTAGGGCATACGGTGCTTCTTCAAAAAATGGCACTTCTTCAAAAATTTGGGGCTATTGTTCAGTTTTTGATTGGTGATTTTACGGGCATGATTGGTGATCCCACAGGTAAAAATGAGACACGTAAAAAATTGACACGTGAGGTTGTTTTAGCCAATGCTCAAAGCTATAAAGAACAAGTCTTTAAAATCTTAGACCCTGAAAAAACAGTGGTTCTCTTTAACTCAGAGTGGATTGAAGCTCTAGGTGCATCAGGTTTGGTAGAGCTTACTACCACATTTAATGTGGCACGTATGCTTGAGCGTGAAGATTTTGAAAAACGCTATAAATCTCAAACGCCTATTTCTATTAGTGAATTTATATACCCATTGCTTCAAGGTTACGATAGTGTTGCAATGAAAAGTGATATTGAAATGGGTGGTACCGATCAGAAGTTTAATCTTTTAATGGGTCGTCATTTACAACGTGCCTATAATATCGGCAAAGAGCAAGCCGTTATTATGATGCCTTTACTTGAAGGGCTGGATGGCGTTAATAAAATGAGTAAATCTTTAGGCAATTATATTGGTGTTACCGATGCACCATCTGATATGTTTGGTAAGATGCTCAGTATTTCTGATGATTTGATGTGGCGTTATTATGAGCTTTTAAGCACGAAAAGTCTTGAAGAAATTGAAGCTCTTAAGAACGATGTTGCCGCAGGAATTCTTCATCCAAAACATGCAAAAGAGATGATTGCTACAGAAATGGTTGAACGTTACCATGGTAAAGCAGAGGCGCTTGAAGCCAAAGCTGAGTTTGATCGTGTGCATTCTCAAAATGAGATTCCAACAGAGATTGAAACCTTTACATGTAAAGAGTCTCCTATTTGGATAGCTAAAGCTTTAGTTGATTGTGGACTTGAAATTTCAACCTCACAAGCTAGACGCGATATTAAGCAAGGAGCTGTAAAGCTCAATCAAGACAAAGTTGATGATGAACAGTTACAATTGGAATGCGGAGAGTATATTCTCCAAGTAGGTAAGCGAAAATTTGCTCGATTAAAGGTGCAGTAATGGCATTTGAACCTCTTAAAATTGGCAAGTACACACTTGAATATCCTATTATTCAAGGGGGTATGGGGCTTGGAATCAGTTGGGATAAACTTGCGGGAACCGTAAGTTTAGAAGGCGGATTGGGTGTCATTAGCTCTGTTGGAACAGGTTATTATCAGAACACACACTTTAGTAAAAAAAATATCAATACACGCCCCTTTGAAACGGAGAATTTTTACTCCAAAGATGCTTTATTTGCGATTGTTGAAAACGCACGAAAAATTTGTGGTTCAAAACCACTTGCAATGAATATTCTTTATGCAATTAATGATTATGAACGTGTTATTAAAGACTCATGTGAAGCAGGGGTTAATATTATTATTACTGGAGCAGGGCTTCCAACCAATATGCCTGAATTTACGGCTGCCTATCCTGATGTCGCCCTCGTTCCTATTGTCTCTTCGGCAAAGGCATTAAGGATTATTTGCAAACGTTGGACACAACGTTATAACCGCTTGCCAGATGCTATTGTTGTTGAAGGACCTTTAAGTGGTGGGCATCAAGGTTTTACCTATGAACAATGTGCTATGGAAGAGTATCAGCTTGAAAATTTGATTGGACCTATTCGTGAAGAAATTAAGGCTTGGGGTGGTGAGTTTCCTCTTTTTGCTGCAGGTGGAGTATGGGATCATAATGATATTTTAAAGATGATGAGCTTAGGTGCAGATGGCGTTCAAATGGGAACCCGTTTCATTGGAACACATGAGTGTGATGCCGATCAAAATTTTAAAGAAGTTTTACTTAACGCACACCAAGAAGATATTAAACTCTTTAAATCACCCGTAGGTTATCCAGCGCGTGGTGTTAGAACCAATCTTATTAAGATGGTTGAAAAAAGAGAAGGACCACCTATTCGTTGTATTAGCAACTGTGTCAGTCCCTGTCATCGGGGACAAGAAGCTAAAGCAGTAGGGTATTGTATTGCAGATAGTTTGAGTGATGCCTATATGGGAAAAGTTGAAACAGGGCTTTTCTTTACAGGTGCAAATGGTTATAAACTCAATGAAATTATCAGCGTAAAAGAGCTGATTGCAAAGTTGGTATATGGGGAAACTAATTAGATCATTTTTTGTTTTACTGTTGATGTGTGTAGCCCTTTTGGGTGCTCCTAATTACATGCAACAGTTACAGCAGTATGATACACAAATGAATGGTGCAAGTAATGATGAGATGTTGCGTATCTTTCATGGGCTGAAAGCTATCTATATTCAATCTATTATTGGTAATGATGAGAATCTCAAAAAAGAGACATTGGAGCGATTGATTAAGACTGCCAAAGTTCTTAAATTAGATGCATCAAAGTATGAGTCAGAACTTGCAACATTAGGCAAAGGTAGCAAAAAAGCAGCTCCTTCTAAGCCTCTTGTTCCTCCTCCTGCTTCCGAAGAGAGTTTTGCTGCTTCATCCAGTAATACGCCATCTTCTTCGGCATCATCCCCATCGGCTTTTGCTCCTGCTCCTATGCCGCCTGCACCTGCTTTTAATGAAAATAGACCAGCGATGCAAACAGCCAATAGTAGTGGTTCATCAAACCAGTCAAATTCTACACTTCCAAAATCATACAATGGGAAAAATGTACTTCAGCATGTTGTTACAAATGAAGATGAAATTGTGCTTGATTTTGGGGCTAAAGTTGTAGAAAGTAGTGTGAAAATTTTTGTTCTTAAAAGTGCAGACAGTTATAAAAAAATTATTGATATCCCTGCAATTATTATGAATGCACCTTTGACGATTACGACGCCTAAAAAGCTACAAAGTTTACGAATTAGTCAATACAACAATAATGCTATTCGTATTATTTTAGATGCACCTAGTGCTTTTGAGACATATGTTAGTGTGTTTGAAAACCAAGTAATTCTTTCACTCAATAAACAGCCTGTCTTAACACAAAGGCCTATACCACAGCCTCAACAACCCGTTGTAGAAGCTTCACATAAAAACATACCTCCCCCATCAACAGTCGCTCCTGTTGCTGCCGCTAGTTCTTCTACTGTCGCAGCAACAGCAAAGGTGACTCCTCCTCCCTCTGCATCCAGTGCTACTTCTCTGAGTAGTTCAAAAAAGGGACTTAAACGTGATAAAACCATTGTTATCGATGCTGGGCATGGCGGGAAAGATTCTGGTGCAACAGGATATAAACAACGACTTGAAAAAAACCTTGTACTCGAGATGGCTTTACAATTGGGTAAAGAGCTAAAATCACGTGGTTACAAAGTCTTTTATACACGTCAAAGTGATGAATTTATTGAACTAAGAGATCGTACCAAAGTGGCTAATGATAAAAATGCTGACCTGTTTGTTTCTTTACACGCAAATGCTGCCCCCAATGAAGCTAAAAAACTCTCAATGAAAGGACTAGAGACATTTTTTCTTTCTCCTGATCGATCAGAGCGTTCTAAAAACGTAGCCGCATTGGAAAATCAATCAACAATGGAAGAAATGGACTTTTACTCAAAAGAGACCTTTCTTAACGTTTTCAATCGTGAAAAAATTGTGCTTTCCAATAAAATTGCCATTGACATACAATCAAGTATGTTAAAAGCGGTCAAAAAGAAATACAGTGTCGAAGATGGTGGCGTTAGAGAAGCTCCTTTTTGGGTCTTAGTCGGTGCCACAATGCCTTCTGTATTGATTGAATTAGGGTATATTACCAATCCTGAAGAGTCTGACAATATGGTCAATCCTCAATACCAAAAACAGCTTGTGGATGGTATTAGTGATGGTATTGATCGTTATTACGTTAACAACCCCTAATTATTTTCCCTTTTTTGAGAACACTCTTTTTAAAGAAATCTGACCAGTGCTCTACAAGCGCTCGGTCAGTGTGTGCAAGGTAAATTTCCACAATACGTTTTTGTTCTTCGAAACGAGGGAGTGAGGAGAAATTCAGCTCTTTGGGTAAGGCTTCCATAATCTCAATTAAGTCATTTTCGGCTGCTTCCACTATAAAAGAGCTACTAAAAAATTTAGGCTGTGTTGGAAAGTGCTTATCGAGAGCTTCTTTGACCATAGGCCACGACATGGATGGAAATCCTGGCGTAAAAAAGAAACGATTAAAAAGTGAAAAGCCGGGAACTTGATTGATAACATTATGCAAAAGATCAGCTTCTGGCGGAAGCATTGCCATTGTGATTCTATGTGGATACGCTTCATCTCCAAATTGATTCACAATGAGCTCTTTTGCCTTTACATGTAAAGTTAAAGGCTGACCTGTAAAGACTTCACTGGCAATGGCACGGGTAAGATCATCAGGCGTTGCGCCAATGCCTCCAAAGCAAAACATAACACTTTTGGGGTCTTGTAAAATCATATTGAAACAGTTTTGAATGAGAGCAGGGGAATCTTGAATGACAAAACTTCCTACATGTAAAAGTCCACGATCTTGGAGTTCTTGGTTGATAAAGGCGAAGTGTTTGTCTACCCTGCGACCATTGAGCAGTTCAGTCCCAATGATGACAGAGTAGAAGTGGTGCATTAGATGTTGCTTTTAACGAAGTTTTCCATTTCGCTTACGATCTCTTCGATGGTGCGTTCGCCATTGATTTTATGAAGAAGATTTTTTGCACCGTAGAAGGCTTGAATGCCCGCTAAAGGTTCGGTGTACACTTTCATACGGTTTTTGAAGACTTGAACGTTATCGTCCGCTCCACGCGCACGTCCTAGAACGCGATCACATGCAACTTGCTCACTGACTTCCACTTCGACGACAGAGACAAGTTTTACTGTTGTTTCTTTTGAAAGAATGGCATCCAGTGCTTTCATTTGCTCATCAGAGCGTGGAAAACCATCGATCAAAATGACATCTTTAGGACTGTTTTTGATGGCACTGACGATGGTATTAATCACGATATCAAGAGGAACGAGATTGCCAGCGCTAACGAATGAATCAATCGTTTTACCGAGTTCACTACCACTTGCAACTTCATCACGAAGTAACTCACCCGTTGAGTAGTGCGCGATTACATCGCTATTTTTTTCTGCGATCAAACTCGCATCTGTTGTTTTTCCGCTGCCTGGGGCACCAATAATCAAAAATAGTTTCTTCATCAACATCCTTTTCAAATTTTTTTACATGTAAAACAGTAAAGCTTTAGCTATAAGTGCACTGAGATTATTTGGCTTTTTCTCTCAGGCGGATACCTAAGTCTCTGAGCTGATCACCCTCAACCGCACTTGGTGCACGTGTGAGTAAACATTGTGCTTTTTGGGTTTTAGGGAAGGCAATCACATCACGAATACTTTCACTTTTGGTAATAAGCATCATCATTCTGTCTAAACCGATTGCCAATCCACCATGTGGAGGTGCACCAAATTTGAGGGCATCAAGTAAGAATTCAAACTTCTCATGTGCCTCTTCATCACTAATACCAAGGAGATTAAAGACTTTTTGTTGAATCTCTTTTTTATGAATTCTGATACTGCCACCACCCAATTCGACGCCGTTTAAAACAACGTCATAGGCAATAGATTCCATCTCATCAATCGGTGTGTTATCAATGTCTTTTGGCATCGTAAACGGATGGTGAAGAGCTTTGACTTTACCGTTTTCGACTTCAAACATCTCAAAGTCAACAACCCACACAAACTCAAATTTGTCTTTAGGGATAATGTTCATCGCTTCAGCTAAGAAAATACGGAAACGTCCCATATAATCAAGCACGAGTTTTTTCTCACCCGCACCAAAGAAGATTGCATCGCCTACATGTAAATCAGCAGCATCAATGATTGCTTGCAAATCGGCATCATCAAAGAATTTTGCCAAAGGACCTTTAAGACCTTCTTCTTTCATTTGAAAATAACCGAGTCCTGAGGCTCCAAATTTGCGGACATACTCTTCAAAACCTTGCATTTGGCGTTTGGAGAAGATGTTATCGCCATTTGGAACTTTAAGCGCTTTAATGCGGTTTTTCTTGGGATCTTTAGCGATGTTGCTAAAAATTTCGTTTTTACAGTTTGCAAAGATATTAATGACGTCAATCATAGAAAGGTCATAACGAAGGTCAGGTTTATCTGAACCGTATTTTTCCATTGCCTCTTTAAAACGAATACGATTAAATGGAATGGTGATTTCATGACCGCACGCTTTGAAAACATCTTTTAAAAGATTTTCAGTGACTTTCATGACATCTTCTTGAGTACAAAAGCTCATCTCGATGTCAATTTGTGTAAATTCTGGCTGGCGGTCTGCTCGTAAATCTTCATCACGGAAACATTTGGCGACTTGGAAATAACGATCAAATCCCGCACACATTAAAAGTTGTTTGAAAAGTTGTGGTGATTGGGGAAGGGCGTAAAATTCGCCATTGTGGACACGACTTGGAACGAGATAATCACGTGCCCCTTCAGGTGTCGATTTGGTCAAAATAGGGGTTTCAACTTCCAAAAAGCCTTGTGCATCGAGCGAATTACGAACAGCAACAGTAGCTTTACTTCTCAGTTTAAAAATTTCATAGGCTTTGGGATTACGAAGGTCAAGGTAGCGATATTTGAGACGGACATCTTCACCAACATTGTTGTCGCCGATGACAAAAGGTACTGTTTCACTCGCATTTTCGATGATCAGTTCATCCACAACAATTTCGATTTTACCTGTTTTAAGGCGTGGATTTTCTAGGCCTTCACCTCTCGCTCTGACGCGGCCTTTCGCTTTGAGAACAAACTCATCTCTGACGAGAGCAGCAATTTCATGTGCTGTAATACTATCGGTTGGATCACAAACAAGTTGCACAAGTCCTGATTTATCACGAAGGTCTATAAAGATGACACCACCATGATCTCTGTTGCTATTTGCCCAGCCACACACTTCTACGGTCTCGCCGATATTGGCGACATCTAAATCTGTACAATAATGACTTCTCAATGTTTATCCTAAAATAAGGGCGTTTTGATGAACCCTTGAATATCGTTTTTTAAAAACAATCAGTATATCTAAATGTAGCTTTTCTTTAGTTTATTTTAGAGAAGATTGTTATGTTTTGTGGTACAATCATCTGCATATATTTAAAAAAAATTTGTATTATTTTGGGGTTGCATGTATTCAGTTATCGTGATAGTTGAATTAATTTTACTAGTCATTGGTGCTCTCTTTCTTATTCGCGCTCTTACACCTATTAGTCACTTGATTCTTGAGCTTCCAGAAGGAAGCATCAAAGAGAGATGGAAGGTTTTGAGTATTTTTATTCTCTTTTTTATTGCTGGCTATTTTATTTTTGGTTATAACTTATGGCTCCTTGGCGATGAATTTAATCATCTCTCTATTATTACATCTATCACTATGCTTTTTGGAGGAGTATTCGCTTATTTAGTAGGACAGCTTGCTCTGCATACAATGAATGATGTTAAGAACATGGCCATATTGCAGCACGAAAGTATCACAGATGGCCTTACAAATCTTCACAATAGACGCTATTTTGATGAGCGTATTACTGAGGAAGTTGCACTCTCAAAACGTTATAAACTTCCCTTAACATTTATGCTTCTTGACGTAGATCATTTTAAAAAAATCAATGATACCTATGGCCATAAAGTAGGTGACGAAGTTTTGAGAAATCTTTCAAAAGTAGTTTTAGAAGTTGTTCGTGATAGTGATGTTGTAGCACGGTATGGCGGTGAAGAAATTGCCATTATAACACCTAGTACCAACAAGCAAGAGGCTGAACTTTTGGCTGAACGTTTGCGTGGCATTGTTGAAAAGACAACGGTATCTACAATTTCTACAACACAAGAGGTTATACAGGTTACTGTCAGTATTGGTATTTGTTCTTTGAGTGCTGTTATCACGGATAAAGATGCTCTTATAGAGGAGACAGATCAAGCTCTTTATTTGGCAAAAAAATACGGAAGAAATAGGGTTGTGGTCAGTAATTGGTAAGAGAAGTCTAAAGGCACATGGGTTTCTACCGAAGAAAACCCATGTGAAAAAAAGAATTTTTTAAAAGCGTGTTAAACGAGTAACGATTTGATCAATACTATCT
Organism: Sulfurospirillum diekertiae; assembly: GCF_002162315.1. NCBI lineage: Bacteria > Pseudomonadati > Campylobacterota > Epsilonproteobacteria > Campylobacterales > Sulfurospirillaceae > Sulfurospirillum > Sulfurospirillum diekertiae. The sequence goes on from NZ_CP021416.1 coordinate 770,840, forward strand.
GAAAATAGTGTATACAAGAAAGGCTCTAAGTCTTTAGAATTATTTGACGGTGCTATCCATTTACTTCCTTTTTGGCGAAAGTTTTGGGTGATCACATCATCCCCTTTGCGCACAATGACTTCGAGCTCAATCTCACCATTGAGGTTGGTATCAAAATTTTTATCATTATAAATAATCTCAATATCTTTGATATAAACTTCGACCACCAAGCTTGCTTCTTGTTTGCTTGCATCAATGTTAAAGCCTGCAAGATTCAGTGCATAGCCTAAACCTTCTGCGTATTTTTCCGCAAAATTTTCATTACTGTAGAACTTAATCGCCGTTGCACTTTTTTGATCAATGTAACCTATAATGCTTTTGTTCGCTCTTAGATCTTTAACTGTTCTCAGATAGATCGTCTTTTTATCTTTTGAAACAGGTCCTGCGTACTCTGCTTTATACGAATCTAATGCGATGGCTTCATTTTTATACGCACAGCCACTAAAAAATAGTAGTGACATCGCTATAAAAAATAGATATTTCATGTTTTCTCCCTGTAATTTTTGATCTCTTCAAGAGGTCTGTATATCGCGAAATTATAGCATAAACGCTGATTAATAAAAGACACGATAGAATGAGTTATCATGAAAATAACCAATCATACAAAAAAATTAACCACGATTACGACAGTAGGGCTTGTCAGCAAACCGAATGACGGTACGCTGTGTGGCTATGTGCGCGAGATTGAAGCGGCACTCAGTAAACATGATGTGACCTTACTCATTGAAGAGAAAAGTGCCAAACTTTTAGGATGCGGTGCAGGTGTTAGCTTTGAGACAATGTGTACACAGAGTGATTTTCTTATCTCTCTTGGAGGCGATGGTACACTCATTTCACTGTGTCGCAAAAGCTTACACTATCACAAGCCTGTCCTTGGAATTCATGCTGGGCAACTGGGTTTCTTAACGGACATCCAGACCGATGAAATTAGCCATTTTATAGAAGAACTTTTTGTTGGTAACTATCGAATTGACACACGAATGATGCTTGAAGTCTCTTTACATGTAAACGGAAAAATTGAAAAAGTAGTTGCCTTTAATGACATTGTTTTATCACGTTCTAAGATCTCACATATGAGTAATATTAAAGCGTTTGTTGATGGACAACTCTTTAACTCTTACTATGGTGACGGTTTAATTGTTTCCACGCCAACAGGCTCAACGGCGTATAACCTCTCAGCAGGAGGTCCTGTTGTGTATCCTTTAACGGAAGCGCTGATTTTAACACCGATTTGTCCACACTCTTTGAGTCAACGACCCTTGGTTTTACCCGTTGATTTTGAAGTTTCATTTGAAAGCGATGGCGATACCGTGATCGTTGTGGATGGACAAGATACCTATACGATGAACGAGGTGGATCGTGTCTGTGTTCGAAGCGCAAAGCAGGGTGCAGAGCTTATTCACAGTTTAGATCGAGACTATTTTGAAATTTTGAAAAAGAAATTGCATTGGGGGCACGTGTGATAGAGCGATTGTTCATTAAAAATCATCTCTCCTTTGCTGAGTGTGATATAGAGTTTTCAAAAGGGCTGGTTGTTTTTAGCGGACCTAGTGGTGCGGGTAAATCAGTATTGATGCAAGGATTGCTCTCTTTGTTTGGATACGGTGATGTGCACGCAGATATCATTGAAGCAACGCTTACGTCCAATTTGGGGTTAGATGCATTTGGCTTTGAAGAGGAAGAGCCCAATATTTTTAAATTTCTCAAAGCTAAAAATGCACGCTATTTTATTAACACGCAAGCTATTTCTAAAAAAGGTATGGTGGAGCTTTCTCGTACTTTCGTGAATTACCTTTCAGTTAAAGATAATAGTGAATTTGAAAACAGCCGATTGTTAGGGCTTATTGATGGTGTGTGTGCGAGCAAAGAGCCCAAGCATCTTGAAGCTGTCACTGCTTTTGAGGCACTTTTTGTGGAGTATAAGAAGCTTAAAGATGAGCTTGAGAGTATTGAAGCCGAAGAGAAAAAAGTGGAAGATCTCAAAGAATTTGCACGTTTTGAAATTGCTAAAATCGATGAGGTGGCTCCTAAAATTGGTGAAGATGAAGAGCTGATTACTTTTAAAAAATCACTCTCTAAAAAAGAAAAAATTGAAGCGGCAATGCAAAAAGCAGGTATGATTTTTGAACTTGAAAGCAGTGTCATTGAGGTTTTAAATCTTATTGAAGTGGATAGTAGTTTTTTTGATGCTTCTATGAATGAGCTTCGTTTGGTATTTGAAAAACAGAATGAAACGCTTGAAGCGCTTGAAGAGATTGATGTGGAGTCTCTTTTAGATCGTATTGAAAAGATTGCGCAACTCAAAAAACGTTATGGCTCCATAGAAGAGGCGTTAGCGCATAAACAAAAGCGTCAAGAAGAGCTAGCTCGTTATGAAAATATCGCGTTTGAAAAGAGCCAACTTCAAAAAGCGGTTGCAAAATCAGAGCATGAAGTAAACATTCAGAGCCTCACAATCAGTGAAACACGTAAAAAATACCTGCCGCTTTTGGAGGCACGCCTCAATGACTATCTTTCTCAGCTATATATGCCTTCCTTGCAATTAAGTTTGGACGAGGGCACTTTAAATGAATTGGGATTTGATGCTTTACATGTAAACCTAGGTAAAGTCGATCTTAAAAAGATCAGTTCAGGTGAATATAACCGCGTACGTCTTGCTTTTTTAGCCACACACAATGAATTTTTACTCTCTCGTGGAGGTGTTTTGATCTTGGATGAGATCGATGCCAATCTCAGTGGAAAAGAGTCTATGAGTGTTGCAAATGTCCTCAAAACACTCTCCACGAAATATCAAATCTTCGCGATTTCACATCAGCCGCAACTTTCATCTGTTGCCAATCAACACTTTTTAGTGACCAAAGATGCTTTACATGTAAGCCACGTTATGCCTTTGAAAGACGAAGAGCGTATTGTGGAATTGGCACGTATGGTGAGTGGTGAAAATGTCAGTGATGAAGCGATTGTGTTTGCCAAATCTCTTTTGGAAAGTCGAGATTTGCAATAGTTTTATTGTGGATTGAGTGATTTTTTCACGGGATGTTTTTATAAAAGTACTAAATTTTTTATGTTACAATGAAAAATAACTTACATGTAATTGCTAGGATTATTGATGGCACGAGAGAAAATTTTAATCGTTGAAGACAATAAAGCACTGTCTAAACTGATTGTTAAAAAAATGGAATCAAATCTTGATTTTGATGTCGACATGGCATACACTTTTGAAGAGGCACAAAATCTTGTTGAAAAAGATAGTGACTATTTTGTAGCATTGCTGGATCTTAATCTTCCTGATGCCCCAGATGGCGAAGTGGTTGATATGATTTTGGCACATAAAATTCCTTCTATTATTCTTACGGGCTCAATGGAAAAAGAGATTCGTGAAAAGATTTTGAAAAAAGATGTGATTGATTATGTCTATAAAGGCAACATTGATGATGTCAATTATATTTTTACACTGATTGAACGACTTCATAAAAATCGTGATATTAAAGTGTTGGTTGTGGATGATTCCATGGCAACACGCGCACAGATCAAGTCTTTATTACAGCACCAAATGTTTAAAGTCCTTGTGGCAGCACATGGTGAAGAAGCGCTTGCTTTTTTAGAGGACAATCCCGATATTAAGCTTGTTTTGACGGACTATCTTATGCCTGTCATTGATGGGGTTGAGCTAACCAAAGAGATTCGTAAGCGCTACAGCAAAAATGAAATTTCTATTATTGCGATGACAGGGACAAATGCGGATCTCATCTCTGCTAAATTTCTAAAAATTGGTGCCAATGATTTTATCAATAAACCTTTTACGCGAGAAGAGATTGCGTGTCGTATTAACAATTCGTTGGATGCATTAGAGTATATTGCTAAAATTGAAGATATGGCGCAAAATGATTTTCTCAGTGGACTTGCTAACAGACGATATTTCTTTGATGCGATGCAAGAGTATTTTAAAGAGGCAAAAAGGAAAAATGAGTCATTTGCTATAGGCTTAATTGATGTAGATAACTTTAAACAGATCAATGATACGTTAGGGCATCGTGTTGGCGATACGGTTATCGTTGAATTAGCAAAGACACTTCAAAAACATCTAACCCATGATCATTTTATTGCTCGTTTGGGCGGTGATGAGTTTTGTGTCGTGCTTAAAAATATTGACCAAAAAAAGGCATTGGAGTTTTTCATTAAGCTTAATCATGCGGTTGCAGGATTACACATACATACTAAAGAGAAAAAAGATCTTAGTATCAGTGTTTCTATTGGTGTGACGTTTGGAGATTTAGAAAGTGTGGAAGAGATGATCAATCAAGCAGATAAAGCACTGTACATTGCAAAGAAAAATGGCAGAAATAGAGTTGAGGTTTCTTAAATGATTATAGATACCCATTGCCACTTGGATGATGCGCGTTTTAGAGATGATGTTGATGCTGTTATTACAAAAGCGTATGAGCAAGGAGTTCAGGGCATCATCATTCCTGGCGCAGATATTAACGATCTTAGTTATGCACGAGAACTCTCTTATCGTTATGAACATATCTTTTTCGCTGCGGGTATTCATCCGTACAATCATGAACAATATGACGAAAAAATACTACGGTCTTTTTTGAAAGATGAAAAATGTATTGCCGTGGGTGAATGTGGTTTAGATTATTTTAGATTACCTGAAGATGTAGAAGAAAAGCAGACTGAAAAGCAGAGACAACAGGTTGTCTTTGCTCAGCATATTGCGCTTGCAAGAGAGTTTAAAAAGCCACTCATTGTTCACATTCGAGATGCCAATGAAGATAGTAAGCAGATTTTATTGAAGGAAAAAGCGTGCGAAGTAGGTGGTGTTTTACACTGTTATAATGCGTCTAAACATCTTTTAGATTTGGCTGATAAAGGCTTTTACTTTGGTATAGGCGGCGTTTTAACGTTTAAAAATGCCAAGAATTTAGTTGAAGTATTACCGCTCATTCCTCGTGATAAACTGCTCATCGAAACGGATGCACCGTACCTTACTCCCATGCCTCATCGAGGTGAGCGCAATGAGCCAAGTTATACACTTTTGGTTGCAGCGAAGATGGCGGAGCTTTTAAATATAAGTGTCACCGAACTTCACAATTTGACCTCAAAAAATGCTTTTTCACTCTTTAAAGCTTTAGAAAAGATAAAGTTAGTTACAATCTAATAAATACTAAGCAATAAATACACCAAAAAGGAGAGGCATGTATAAGGTTATTTTAACCCTTTTTCTTGTGTTTCAGAGTCTCCACGCGTTTTTTAAATACCGACAATAATTACGAAAAACAACTTACCGCCCTTAAAAATTTCGATCTTCCAAATACCTTTTTGAAAGATTCTATTTTTATTTCTATGAATGAAGATGTTGAAATGTACAAAACAAAACATTTCCTACGTGAATTAGAAAGTGGTGATAAATTTGTTCCAATTTTGCAAAAAAAGATGAAAGAAGCAGGCGTTCCACCAGAATTTTTATACCTTGCAATGACGGAGTCTAGTTTTGATCCTTTTTCCTCTTCTTCAGCCAAAGCTTCAGGTATTTGGCAATTTATTCCTGAAACGGCTCGCCGTTATGGCTTAGTCGAAAATGCTTTTGTGGATGAGAGACGCGATCCTGTTAAATCGACGGAAGCGGCAATTGTTTATTTGCAACGGCTACACGATCTTTTTGGTAAGTGGTATTTAGCTGCACTCGCTTACAATTGTGGTGAAGGCACGGTCACCAAAGCGATAGCAAAAGCTGGAACGGATGATATTAATGTTCTCTTAGATGAGAGCCAAAAGTACCTTCCCAAGGAAAGCCGACTCTATATTCGCAAAATCTTGATGATGAGTTTTATCTCTGGGAGTACAGACATTATGCTTGAGAACGGTTCGGAATACCTTCTGAATCGTGCCAATAATGCAACGTTTGTAAAGGTTCCCGTCCCAAGTGGTACAAGTCTTAAAGATGTGGCAGAAAGTATTGGCATTTCGCTACGTGAATTAAGATCGTATAATCCACATCTGAAGCATGCTTTTACTTCGCCTCTTGGTGAAAAAAGTTATTTGTATATTCCTCAAGATCGTCAAATTACATTTACTCAAAATTTTGATCAAACCAAACAACCGCAAAAATATGCTGTGTATAACACCCAAAAAGGTGATTCCCTACAAAGTGTTGCAAAAAAATACGGTATGAATTATCAATCGTTAATGGAACTTAATAATTTAAAGAGTGCTGCACTGAAACCAAAAACAGAGATTATTGTGCCTCTTGGTACCACTACACATTCTTCAGCAACGGTGGCATCGTCAAATAATGTCGAAAAATTGTATGTCATAAAAGCAGGGGATACAATTGAAACGGTATCAAAAAAATACGATATTCCTGTCGCACAATTGATAAAAACCAATAAGAAAAAGAATGCACTTGTAAAAGTGGGAGAGAGTATTGTTATACCAAAAAACTAGTGGATTGAGCCTTTGTGTTGTAATGCTTTTGGTATTTTACGGATGCGCTTCTAAACACGACTCTTATTCTTATCGCTCACGAGGAGGTGCTACAATGGCAGCTCCTGATGGCAGTGGCCCTATAAATGATTCGCCTGCAATGCATAAAGCGACGATGCGTCCTTATACGATTGATGGTGTAACTTATACACCAACGATGGTGAGCGTAGGAGATACGTTTAGTGGTATTTCCAGCTGGTATGGTAAAGATTTTCATGGTAAGAAGACTTCCAATGGTGAAGTTTACAATATGTATGACATGACCGCTGCGCATAAAACACTTCCTATGAATACAATGCTTAAAGTAACTAACCTTAAAAACAATAAAAGTATTATTGTTCGTGTTAACGATCGAGGCCCTTTTGTTGGAACACGTATCATTGATCTTTCCTATACGGCTGCAACACGTATTGATCTTGTTGCCAATGGAACAGGCCCTGTGGGTATTGAAGTTCTAGGTTTTGCGGGAGTGGTTGCACCTGCTGGTGCACCAAAAGAGAGTGTTGTTGAAACCGATTATTTCATCCAAATTGGTGCCTTTAGAAGTAAAGATGGAGCAACACGTTTTGCTCAAAGCAATATGAATGTCAATAATCGCTACAATGCGGTCGTAAAAGAGGGTACATTTGAAAATAAACCGATGTACCGTGTATGGCTTAAAGGATTTGGCAGTGAAGCAGAAGCCTCAGACTTTATTGCCAAAGGGCCTTTCAAAGGCTCATTTATTGTAAGGGAATAGAATGCAAACACTACAACGCATAACCAAAGAGACACATATTAGTGTAGAATTAGAGATCAATGGTACAGGTCAAGCAAACATCGCTACAGGTATTGGTTTTTTTGATCATATGCTAGAAGCCTTTACCAAGCATTCCTTGATCGATTTAACCCTTACATGTAAAGGTGATACACACATTGATTTTCATCATAGTGTTGAAGATGTAGGTATTGTTCTTGGTCAGGCTTTACGTGCTTCGATATACCCCATTGAAAGTGTAGAACGTTATGGTAATGCAGTCGTTGTTATGGATGAAGCAGCCGTTGAATGTGCATTGGATCTTAGCAATCGTGCTTATTTAGTCTATGAAGTAGAGATGGAAGGCAAAGTAGGCGAATTTGATGTGGAACTGGCGGAAGAATTTTTTAGGGCGGTCATCATCAATGCTGGTATTAGCGCACACATTATTGCACGTCGTGGTAAAAATAAACATCACCTTTTGGAAGCCGCATTTAAAGCTTTTGCTGTAGCACTACGTCGGAGTTTAGTCAAAAATGAGCGTGCAGGAATCCCAAGCACTAAGGGTGTTTTATAATGATTGAATTATTGGTTTTTGATGTTGATGGCTGCCTCACCGATGGTGGAATTACCTATGGAAACAGTGATGCTGAAGAGTTTAAAACATTTAATGTCAAAGATGGTTTTGGCATTGTCTCATGGATGAAATTGGGACGTAAAACAGCAATCATTACGGGACGAAGTTCTCAGGTAGTTGATAAGCGAGCCAAAGAACTTGGCATTAATTATTTGTATCAAGACGTCAAAAATAAAAAAGCTGTTTTACAAGAAATTTTGGATAAAGAAGGACTCTCATTTAACCAAGTCGCTGCTATTGGTGATGATTTAAATGATGTGTCATTGTTACGTTCTGTTGGCCTTTCGTTCGCTCCAGCCGATGCCTTACCTATGGTTTTGCAATCTGTTGATGTTGTATTACATAAAGAGGGTGGAAAAGCGGCGGTTAGAGAGATGATCGACATTGTGGTCGAGAAAGAAAACTTGAGTGAGGCATTTGTAAACCTTTGGCTGTAAGATTACTGGTATATTCAACACTTCTTTTCTTTGCAATGATGCTCTTTTTAATTATTAAAGAGCCTTATACGATTAATATCGTAGATCAAAATGGGAATTTAGTTCCTGATATAGAACTTTTTAATGCTCAAAATTATCAGATCAAAGAGGGTAGTATTGAAAGTATCGTGCATGCAGATCGTGTAGCACGTTATAAAGATTTTGATAAACTGTATGTCATTAATGCAGGGCACAAGACCAAAGAGGGATTACATGGTACGCTCATATCGGATGAAGGCACTCTTCGAGATAACGTCATGCACTTTCAAACCAATTCTCATTATGCTAGAGAAGATGGTGTTGCCCTAGATGGTGAAGATATTTTTTATGATCTTAAAAAAGAGATTTTAAGCAGCGAAAAGCCCTTTGATTTTAGACAGAAGCAGAGCCGTAGTCATGGGCTTTCATTTGTTTATCAGATGAAAGAAGGCACAATAAGTGCCACTAATATACACTCATTTATACAACAACTAGGGAAAAAGTAGATGAAAAAACTGATAGCACTCTGTTTATGCGCTTCAAGCATCCTTTTGGCAGCAGAAGTAGAAGTCACTGCCGATAAATTTTTCGCTGATGATAAAAAGAAAATCAGCACCTTTGAAGGTCACGTGATCGTGATTAAAGAGAGCGATAAACTGACCGCGAATAAAGTTGTCATAGAGTTTGATGATAAAAAACAACCCATACGCTATATTGCAACAGGTAATGCCAAAGGCAATTTAACGATGAATCAAAAAAAATATTATGGTGAAGCGGAAAAAATGACGTATGAACCATCAAAAAGCCTCTATACTTTGGAGAAAAAAGCCTTTTTGCATGAGATTGAAACGGATAAAAAAGTGTATGGTGATTTCATCCGAGCTGATCAGAACAGTGGCCAGTATCAAGTCGATGGGAAAGGTGCAGCTCCTGTCAAATTTATCTTCAAAGTTGAGGATAAAAAACAGTGATTAAAGTCAAAAATGCCTTCTTTGTGAAGTCTGCTTCCAAAATGGAAGAGACTACACCAGAAGGGATGAGCGAAGTTGCTTTTATTGGACGTAGTAATGTGGGTAAAAGTTCCATTATTAATGCACTTACCAATAAAAAAGGGCTTGCCAAAAGCTCTTCAACACCGGGTAAGACACGTCTTATTAACTTTTTTCAAATCATCTTGGACAAAGACGGTGAAAGTTACCACGCACAACTAGTGGATCTTCCAGGTTTTGGCTATGCCAAAGTATCGCATAGCCTCAAAGCAGAGTGGCAAAAAAATCTAACGGATTATATTAAAAAGCGCGTTTCAATCCGTGTTTTTGTTCATCTTGTTGATTCTCGTCATCCCTTTTTGGAGATAGATCAAGCGGTACATACCTATCTCAGTGAAATTGTAAGACCCGATCAGACTATTTTACGTATTTTTACCAAACTTGATAAATTAAAACAGAGTGAGATTAGCCTGATTAAAAAGAATTATCCGGATGCCATTTTGGTCTCAAGCAGTAGCAAAAAAGGGGTAGATAAAGCACTTGATGCTATTTTTTTAACGCTTTTTGGAGCTGAGTCATGATAAGTTATACTAAAGCAAAACTGAGTGATATTATCCATATGCAAGAGGTTGTGAAACCTGAAGTCGAAAAAGGAATTATTCTCTTCCGCAGTTCCGATGAAATGGCAACCAATATTCGTTCATATATTCTTGCCAAAGAGGATGATCAGATTATTGGATTTGGAGCTTTACATTTCCATGCAGATAATTTAGCAGAGATTAGAAGCCTTGTTGTCAAAGAGGGTTTTCGAGGTCATGGCGTTGGAAAAGGAATTATTCAAAACCTTTTGATTGATGGAGAAAATTTAGGTGTTAAAAAAGTCTTCACCTTGACCTATCAAAAAGCTTTTTTTGAATCTGTTGGTTTTTCTGAAATCCCCAAAGAGGCACTGCCTACTCATAAAATATGGGCAGATTGTATTAAATGCAAACATTTTCCAATATGCGACGAAATAGCGCTCATCAAAACTATTTAGTGACTTTGTGGATCAGTGGATGGCTCTTTTTGAGTCTTGTCATGTCCTCATTGTATCCACTGATTCCCTCTTTTGTAGGCGTGGTTTTTTGTTATCTTATTCTCAATTTTAACCGACATGAAGATAACGCTCTTCCTTTATTTCTTAGTTTGGGCTATGTGTGTTTATACGATCTTACCAAAGGGTTTTATCTCTTTTCGTATGTTATTTTATTTGTGGTAGTCTACCGCTTTGCGATCTATAAAATTCAAAATGTTATTACATGTAATAACTGTATTTTAGCGGCATACGTGACGATTGCATATTTAGGGCACTATTTTTTAAATGCTTTTTTTGCCTATTTGGACAATGCACCTTTCCCTTATTTTTCAAACTACTATTTTTACTATATCCTCATTGATTCATTACTTTCATTTATGCTTTTTAGGATTTCACGGTGAGAATTAAGATTGTTCTTACTATCTTCATTTCGGTGTGGATTGCCCTGCTCGTTAGGGTTTATTATATTAGCATTAAATCTAATGCCTATTATGAAGAGATTGCTAAACAAAATGCGGTCAAAGTAGATGAGTTAGCCCCTTTACGTGGGGTTATTTTAGATCGCAATCTTAATCCACTCTCTGTCAATCGTTTAGGTTTTTCTATTCGGATTAAACCGAGGCTCAGTTACAAAGTCAATCGTGCTGTTTTAGATGAAGAAATTGCTTTTTTAGCAGACCTTTTACCTGATTACAGTATCAAAGAGATGACCAAAGAATATCTCAAAGCAGATTCTCCTTACAATCATGACTTTGTAGATGTTATTTCCTTTGTTCCGTACGATAAACTCATTCCTCATTTTGCAAAAATTTCGCAACATGAAAATCTTAGAATTGAGATTACTTCCAAACGACATTATCCTTATGGTGCATTAGCGTCACATGTCATTGGGTATGTGGGTAAATCGAATACACAAGATATTTCTGAAGATGAAACAGGAACAGCAAAGTTAGTTGGCTTCTCTGGTAAAACGGGTATCGAAAAATATTACAATGATGTTTTACGTGGCACAAAAGGGGAGAAAAAAACAAAAGTTACGGCTTTTAACCAAGAGATTGAGCAAGTCAGTAAAACACTTCCTAAAAGCAATGATTTGGTTTTAAGTCTTGATTTGGAGTTACAACGTTATATTGCAGAACTTTTTGGTACTGATAGTGGTGCCGTCGTTGTTCTGAATGCACAAACAGGTGAAATTTTAGCTGCAGCGAGTTTTCCAGAATACGATCTTAACAAATTCGTCAGCGGCATTACACAAGAGGAATGGATTGTTCTTGCCAATGATCTCAACCATCCTTTTACCAATAAATTGGTGAATGGACTTTATCCTCCAGGGTCTGTTGTAAAAATGGGCGTAGGTCTTGCGATGATGAATTCAGGTATTATCAATCCTACAACGAGCTTTGAATCAACAGGTACGATGGAACTTGGAGGTAGGGTGTTTCGTGATTGGAAAAAAGAGGGGCATGGTATGATCTCGTATGTTCGTGCTATTAAAGAAAGTTGTGATGACTATTTTTACAAAGCAAGCCTCAAAGTCGGTATCGACAACATTGCTCCATTTTTGACAAAAATCGGTTTTGCGACAAAAACAGGGATTGATTTACCTCGTGAATTTACAGGAACGGTTCCAAGTCGTGAGTGGAAAAAAGCACGTTTTGGAAAAGGGTGGTCTCAAGGAGAAACCCTGATCACGTCAATTGGTCAAGGATATTTTCTCGTGACACCCGTACAAATTGCTAAATACACTGCTTTTTTAGCAACGGGCAATGGTGTCACACCTCATTTTATCAGTAAAATAAACGATGAAACGATTACTTTCCCAGCGGATCCAAACATTGTCAGTGAAAGTGAAAAACGCTTTTTGAAAGTTACCCGTGAAGGTATGTTTGAAGTCGCCAATGTTCCTGGTGGAACAGCCGTAAATCATATCAAAGTAACAGCACCTTTTAAAATAGCCGCTAAAACGGGAACCGCACAAGTAGTGGGTATTTCGCAAACCGATAAAAAACGTATGCGAGAAGAGGATATGGATTATTTCCAACGTTCTCATGCTTGGCTTACTACATTTGGACCTTATGACAACCCTCAATATGTTGTAACGGTTCTTGTTGAACATGGTAGCCATGGTGGATCGGAAGGTGGTCCAATCGCCTCAAAAATTTATGATAAACTTTATCAAATGGGATACATCACTGTTGATGTGTCAAAAGGAAAATGATGGCACTTGTCGAGCAAGCTTTTATCACACCTAAAAATCATGTAGATTTTAAAGCACACCCTATTATAAATAATCAAAAAGATGAGTTATTGGATTGCGCTATAGCTTTCATATCACCCAATGGCGGTGGTCCGAATCCTGATCATATTCATGTACATGATCACTTTTTTACAGTTATTAAGGGTGAAATCGAAATACATAGTGATAATAATAGAATTTTGTTAAAAGAGGGTATGTCATACCGTGTGAATGGTCAAAGTATGCATTCCGTGTGGAATAAAGGAGATATAGAAGCACAAGTTCTTGGTATTTCTTTACTTCAAAAGAATTGTATATAACATTGGTAAATTCTTACATGTTATATTGTTGTAATATCAATATTATATTCTATTCTTTCTGACACCTCTTGTGCTAAAGGTGCTCCAAAGAGTTCACGTAAAAGGTAAAAACCTAGCTCCAAACCAGAACTTACACCAGCAGCGGTAATAATCTTTCCATCACGGACTACTTTAGATGAGACAACATTGACACCATAAGCGGCTAGTTCATCAAAAGCAGTGTAATAGGTGGTTGCTTCTTTCCCTTTGAGCACTCCTGCTTCAGCAAGAAAAAATGCTCCTGTGCAGACCGATGTTAAGTAGGTCACCTCTTTGGAGTGTTTTTGAATAAAGTTTTGCATAGAAGTCTCTTTCATCCATGTCATGCGCCCCTTTCCACCTGGAAAAAGTAAAATATCTAACGTAGGACAGTTTTCAAACGTTACATCAGGCAAAATTCTCAAACCATTGAAGGCGTGTACAGGCTCTAAACTGGGAGCAATTAAAAGGACTTTTGTGCTGTTAGGTTGCACTTTGTTAGCGTAACTCAGTACCTCAAAAGGTGCTACAAAATCAAGCTCTTCGACGTTTGGAAAGATAACAATACCGAAGGTTATCATAAGCTACTCCTCTGTTCTCACGATTAGGCTGGCAGGTAGATTGTACTGCTTAATCCATTCCTCTTCTTTAGCACGCATTTCTCCGTGATCAACTTCATGGTCAAAACCCAAAAGATGAAGCATTCCATGAATAAACAAAAGGGTAATCTCTTCTTCCACACTGTGTCCAAGCTCTTTCGCTTTTTGTGCCGCCAATTCATGATTGATAACGATGGAACCTAGTGGAGCATGAGGAAAGTCGTCAATGGGGAAGCTGAGGACATCCGTGGTTTTGTCCATGCCCCGATGTGCCAAATTAAGCTCCTGCATACTATCCCCATCAATGATAAGAAGCTCAACTTCTTTTGGAGTATGTTCTTCACAAATCTGCTCCAGCATTTTTACATGTAAAGCGATATTGAACTCATTTTCAATCAGTAGCATGCAAATCTCCTTTTAAAATAGGCTTGGTTGGATTGTAAATGATTTGATAAACAGAGGCTCATAGCTCTCTTTATCTCCTAAAATAAGGGCATATGCAAACGATTTTTGCGCTAAAATGGAGAGCTCTTCGATGGTTTCAAAAATAAGCGTTTCTCCTTCAAAAGTGATATTTTGTTGGAGTTGCTTAGGTAAAGCAAGAATAATATGAGAGCTTTCAATCATGGTTTGCATATAGCTCAGTAATGAAGGCAGTAAAGAAGAGCTAGGTTCAAAAATGAGCACTTTGTCGCTAGAACCAAACTCTTTTTTACAGAGTGCATGGGTGACGAACTGCGGATAAAAATGTTCACAAAACCCTAAATGCTCTAAATTATACGTGATTGTGTGAGTATCACAAAAATGAAGTAAACAGAGCAGTTCTTCCACAAAAAGAGAAGGAATTTTTTGCTCATAAAGGTAGCGCTCTTGATGCCAAAAGGAAGAGAGAAAAAGTCCTTTGGAAACAATGAGAGGTTTTACATGTAAAGCATTTTCAACACGGTGGGCAACGGGAGCAATCTTTTGCACAAGGATGCTATCGCTGAGAGAAAAATGCTCTTCCTCTTTTGCACTGAGTAAAATTTTAGCAATACTAAAAAGATCTCCACGCAAACGCTTGATCATTTTAGGAACATGAATCATCTCCAAAAGCGCTTCTTGTACGGGCGAAAGTAGCACAATATTGAGTGATTTTTGCGTAATGGTATACCGTAAAAGCTTGATCAACATCTGCTCTATGGACGTGACTTCGATCCATGCGCATTCGTCATCCTCATTCAAAAAAGGAAGGGTTGAGACAATGGCATAAGCCCCTTTATCCAGCGCTTGATGAATAGATTCGCGTGAAGCAGTCGTATCTATGAAAAGATCGCCATGAGAGATACGCGAACTCTCAAGCGATATAGAGGCAAACGCATCAATGGGAGGCAGGGTTGCAAGCTTCCCATCAATGATGCGTACAAAGTTATCTATTTTCATCCAATCGAAGCGCCGCTTTGGCGAGGACGTTCTGGGCGAACAAGGCATAGACCTTCTTTATCTTTCGCCGCTAAAAGCATCCCTTGACTAAGGAGCCCTTTGATGGTGGCAGGTTTGAGGTTGGCAACCACACAGACTTGCGTGCCCACCAGCTCTTCAGGGGTATAATACTCACGAATGCCCGCAACAATTTGTCTAGGCTCACTCTCACCTAAATCAACTTTGAGTTTTAAAAGACGATCACTTCCTTCTAAAATACTCGCTTCTAAAATCGTTCCCACTTTTAAAGCCGTTTCAAAAAATTGATCAATTGTAATGATGGATTCCGCTTTGTGCTCTTTTTTAGTGCTTTTTGAAGGTTGTGCTTCTACTACTGCTACGGGAGCGGTAGGTTGTGCCATCAACTCCTCTTCAATGCGAGGGAAGAGGGGTGGTACTTTTTCGATGGTAAATTCATCCAAAAAGTCTTTGCGAACAACCAGTTTGTCAAAGTTCGCCGTATTAATCTCAAAGCCCATTGCTTTGGCAATCGTCGCTGTTGTTTTTGGCATAACAGGGTGGAGTAGGACGGTGACTCGTGCCAAAATATTGGAGACGAGTGCCACAAGTGCTAAGGCTTGTTCGGTCTTTCCCTCTTTCATTTTCACCCATGGCTCATGCACTGTAATCGCTTGGTTAGCAATACTTAGCGCTTTCCAAAGCTCTTCAAGGTAACGGTTCGTTTGGAGTTCTAAAAGGTTGTTTTCGACATTTTTTAAAATCTCATCAACGGCACCCAGTTCGCTCTCATGAAAGGTGTTGACATCTTTAGAGTTAATGACGCCATTGCTGTACTTCCCACTCATTCCGATGATGCGATTTAGTAGGTTTCCAAGTTCATTACCAAGATCAGAGTTGATGCGATCCATCAAGGCTTTTTGGCTAAAATCGCCGTCTTGTCCAAATGGAACTTCGCGAAGCATGAAGTATCTAAAATTCTCCAGTCCATAGGCGTCAGCAACCTCTTTAGGATTGACGACATTGCCTTTACTTTTACTCATTTTCTCGCCATTACGTGTCCACCAACCGTGTGCGGCAACGTGTTTTGGCAGTTCTAAACCTAGACTCATTAAAAATGCTGGCCAGTAAATAGCATGGAAGCGAAGAATATCTTTACCCACGAGATGAATGGTTGCTGGCCAAAATGCCATATTTTTCTCATCAGTGCCATATCCAAGAGCCGTTGTATAGTTCAAAAGGGCATCCAACCAAACGTACATGACGTGTTTGTCATCGTTCATTGAAGCAGGGAGTTTCACACCCCAATCAAAACTCGTACGGGTGATGGAAAGATCACGAAGCCCTTGTTTAACAAAGCTGATGACTTCGTTTTTCTTGCCTTTAGGAAGCACACATTTTTCATCACTGTTGTACCATTTAATGAGGTCTTCTTGGTATTTGGAGAGCTTAAAGAAGTAGCTCTCTTCTTTCACAAGGCGTGTTAGTTTTCCACAATCAGGGCATTTGTCTTCATCGACCAGTTGGGTGTCGGTAAAGAAGGTTTCACAGCTGACGCAGTAGTGACCTTCATATTCACCTTTGTAGATGTCGCCTTTGTCAAACATGACTTGAAATGCTTTTTGAACCCCTGCTTTGTGGTCGGCATCAGTGGTGCGGATAAATTTGTCATAGCTGATCTCAAACTCATCCCAAAGGGCACGAAATTTTCCACTGATCTCATCGGCATAGGCTTGCGGTGTTTTATTGCGCAGTTTAGCTGCTTCTTCGATTTTTTGACCGTGTTCATCGGTTCCGGTTAAGAAAAATGTCTCATACCCTTTAAGTCGGTAATAGCGTGCCATCGTATCGGCAATAATAGTCGTATACGCATGTCCGATATGTGGAACATCGTTAACATAGTAGATTGGAGTGGTAATGTAAGCTTTTTGGGACATCGGTCTTCCTAATTAAATTGATTCATTGTATTGTTAAAACTCAAATCCGCCACCTTGTCCTTTAGCCATACTCTCGTAAACGGCTTTGACATAGGTTTTTCGGGTCTCACACTCAAACATTTTTTCGCAGTCACTACAGGTTGCAAGGTTTTTGTTCTGCTGACATGTTTGCAAGAGTGCTTTTTTTTCTTGTAAATCTTGTTCGTAACGATCGGTTACTTCACTACTCATAACACTTCCGAACACGTTCTATTTCCGCATGAGAGCCAAAGAAACAAGGTGTGGTGTCATGTGGATGTGATGGTGCAAGCTCTAAAATTCTACGCTTACCATTGATCGCCGCACCGCCCGCTTTTTCATAGACAAACGCAAAAGGGAAGACTTCAAAAATCATGCGTAGCTTTCCTTTGGGTACATCGCTCGTTGCAGGATACGAGAAAAGTCCGCCACCTTTGAGAAGAATCTGATGCAAATCTGGCACCATACCACCAGAGTAACGTAAACGGTAGCCATCTGCAAAAATGGCATCAATCATTGCTTTGTGTTTAGGTTCCCATCCCATTTGAGTTGCACCAGGTGCATTGAGTTTACCTTTTTCTTTTAGCTTGATTTCTTTGATAAAAACAAATTCACCTGCTTTATTTAAACGATACATCTTAACATCGTCTTGTGCAATGACGAGTTCAACACGTGGTCCATAGACAACGTAAACAGCCGCTTTAAGGTGCTTTCCCTCATAGCCACCTTCATAGATACCAAAGATGGAGCCAACACTGAGGTTAACATCGACAAGGCTAGAACCATCCAATGGGTCGTATCCCACACCGTAAATCCCGTTTACATGTAAAGGTGTCTTGCCTTCTTTTTCTTCACTGACAATCTCTTTAATCGAGGCAACTTTTGCAAACTCTTCTTCGATGATAAGATCGCTTTTAATGTCTAATTTAAGCTGTGTATCGCCGGTAGAGTTAATATTTTCAGAATATCCTGTGTCATCAAACTCAATGGCCTCTCTGATACGCTTTGCTGAGCGTTTGATTGCTTCATAAATTTCTTGCATATTATTTAACCTTTTTGGCATTTTTTTTGTATCCAAGCAACAACTTGCTCGGGATTGTTTAAATCTAAAATCGCAATATGAGAAGGGATCGTGTAATCGCTTAATGTCACACTCTCATCAATGGCAATGGCATCGGAACAGTCAAAATAATCAACATTAAGCTTATTGCGAAAAATTGCAATGCGAGGGAGTGGAAGGGTTTTAAGACCTTCGACGAGTAAAAAGTCAAATTCACCTAGCATAGCGATGATTTCATCCAAACTTTTGTGATGTTTGGAAAAAAGTGTGGTACGTGTGGGAGAGGTGACAACGACTTCTGCCCCTGTTTGGGCAAATTTCCAACTATCTTTACCCTCAACATCAAAAATAGCTTTATCACTTGGGTCATTTTTAATGATAGCCAGAGTATATTCAGATTTTAGAATATTGGCGACTTTGAGGATCAGCGTTGTTTTTCCGCTATCCGATGGTCCTGTAAAGGCAACGGCTAAGGATTTCATTTTTTCCTGCTTTTTATGTTATTATCATAGTAATAATAGCAAAAAAAGATTTAGCTTTTGATGAGATGCGAAGAATAAGAGCTGAAGATGGAGAGCAATAATGCGATATGGTTTGATGGTTTTAGTTGTTTTAATACTGCAAGGATGCGCTACGAAGTTAGCCGATGATCAACATGAAAAATTGATGGATTATGGGATGTTCAACTCTAAAAAAATAGAGATCAAAAATTCTGAAACATCGAAGACATACGTGACAATTACCTATTTAAATCCGATTAGTCATGAATTAATTACACAAGAGAGTGAAAAATTTATCGTTGGTACGTATATGGCAACAGGGGATGGCTCTTTTGAAAAAGTTACACTTTCTGGTTTTAAAGTCAATGGCTCAGATAAAAATCTCACCGTGACACCTCTTCCCCAAGAAGCGCCGCTCCTCAAGCTTGTTTCAAGTACAAATGCTTGGACCAACTATGTGTTAGTCCAAGCGCCTAAAACAGAACAGGTTAAAATGGAATTTAGTTTCGAAAACGATCAGTCAAAGAGGGTGACAACAAATTTTCAAAAAGATTACTAATAGAGACGTCGTCACCTAAAAGGTGGCGATAGACCACATAATTTGCAAGCACTTTTTTACCGTACTCGCGACTCTCTTCGTTATTCATAGTCTCCATGCTCCAAAACGGTTCATACTCCCCTTGAGAAAACGCTCCACCTTGCAGATGTTTTTTGGTAAATCCCATACCGCCATTGTATGCATAAGCCACAAAAAGAGGATGATACAAGCTTTTTTCTAAGAAGTTGAGGTGAATATTTCCAAAAAGGTACGCAATGCGTGGATCGAACATATTGGAGATAGAAAACTCTTCAAGTTTCTCTTTTTTAGCAATATCCCGTGCCACAAACGGCATAAACTGCATCATTCCTAGCGCATACGAAGTCGAGACAACAGAGGGAATAAAACGGCTCTCTTGTCGTGCAATGGCAAGCATCAACGCTTGACGATGTATTGAGTAAGTGCTAAGTTCTTCAGGGTAGGGAATAGGGTAATAGCTTTTAGTATAGTGCGTGACACGTTCCATCAAATAGCTGTAATGAGGTAAGGTGTTGGCATATTTAAAGCTTTGCGCGAGTGCTTCAACTTCTTCAGCACTCATTTTATAGACTCTGTTCATAACACGTGGCCATGCAAAAGGATCACTGATATTAAATGTCGGGTGCGTTCCTTCAAGTACGGGCGATACAATGTTTTGTACAGGACGATCCAATTTTTCATAGGCGTAGAGGGCGTACATATTAATGTCACTATCGTGTATGATACGCTCTAAAAAGTGGGTATCTTTGGTCACTAAATATTGCCAAAAGAGGGCTTTGTCTTTCTCTTCGCTTCGAGTTGCACGCTCATTGGAGAGTTCAAAAAAATGGATAGCTTGCTCTTTCTCTTGGTATTTAAGTGCATTAAGTCCCAGATAAAAAAGTGATTTGGCGTTTACATGTAAAGATGGATTTACATGTAAAAGTGATTTTTGGACATTATCAAGTTTATCGTTTTGGACGGTACTATACACAAATTGGTTAAATCTTGGAGAGTTTGAAAGCATGTCTATCTGTGCTTGAGGAATGATCTGTTGATTAAAAATAGCCATCTTATAGGATGAAATACTCCCATTGAATAGGCTTAAAAATGTGTTTCCATCACTGTTAAGTGCCGTTTCATAAACATCATCGCTTTCCATCAATGTAATGAGATTAACAAGCTCTTTATTGCGTTTTAGGCGAGGTTTGATGAGTTTTAGTTGGCTTTTGGGGAGCGAAGTGATTTTGGCGGTATTGATGCCAATGTTAAGGCATTCATCATCTTCTTTCATCAAGGCATTGATGTCAAGATCAATGCACTTCGAGATCTTTTTGTATTCAAGATTATCCATTTTTTTAGCGAAAAGGTGGAAAAAACGGATGTTCATCGTATGTACCATCCCAAAGAGCGCTTTGGCTTCTTTGGGAGTTGTCTCATCACGTTGGAGGTATTCGTAAATATAAAAATCTTTGGCAAGGCTTCGTGGTTTATCAGCAAAAAAACTAAAATTCACAGCTTCTTCAGCAAAAAGATCGACACAGACGCAAAGGCAGAGGAAAAGTCCAATCAGTAATTTATAAAACATTGGCAAGTGCGAACAAAAGTTTAACTGCGAACAGGTCTATAAATTGAAGTGCTAAAATCACAATGAGAGGCGCAAGGTCGATACCACCAATTAACGTTGGAACCAATTTACGAATAAACGCATAGACTGGATTGGTAAGCCGAAAAAGGATCTGCACAATCGGATTGTACGGATCAGGGCGCACAAAGGTAATGAGTGCTGCAATAATCACCACCCAAATATAAATGTTGATTAAAGTATGCAAAATCGTGGCAAAAGCTTCAATAAGTGTTGCTAAAACGATCATCTAACAATCTCCTTCAGATAGGTTTTAAT
The DNA here is from genome assembly GCF_002162315.1 of Sulfurospirillum diekertiae. Lineage (NCBI taxonomy): Bacteria > Pseudomonadati > Campylobacterota > Epsilonproteobacteria > Campylobacterales > Sulfurospirillaceae > Sulfurospirillum > Sulfurospirillum diekertiae. The sequence goes on from NZ_CP021416.1 coordinate 791,826, forward strand.
CAGTGGATATAATAAGGCAAGTTCAGGACAATGCTCAGTTCCGCTGAGCCAAAAACGAAGCGGTTTAAAGAAAGGTTCTCCTTCGATGCCGCTTTTTTCGATGAGATATGTTTGAAATTCATCAAATTTCTCAAAATAAGGTGCTTGTAAAATTAACTCTTGTAAAAGTTTACTCTCTTTTTCAAACGCTGCATAAAACGATTTTTTCGCAAAAATAGCATCTATTTTTTGTTTGATTTCGCGCGTGGTACTTACCTCTTCGGTGAAAAGTTTCGCCAGCTTTCCAATGTTGTCACAGGCGTAACCGATACGTTTAGAAAGCTCCATATCGGGGATACGTTTGATGTGCTCACGGTTCATCAAACGAAGTTTTTCAATGTCAAAACACGCAGGAGATTTGGAGATCGCTTTGAGGTCAAACCACGTTAGCGCTTCTTGGACAGTAAAAATCTCATAAGGAGTAGGATTGCCCAAAAGAATCAGATAATTTAAAATTGCCTCTGGCATAAAACCTTGATCTAAAAGCCATTGCACGCTTGATATATCATCAGATGCGCTCATTTTTTGACCCTTATCGTTCAGGATGCTTGGCACGTGTGCGTATTGGATTTCTTGGTTGTAGCCTAAACTTTTACGTACGAACTCTTGTCGTAGTGCATCAAAGAGATGATCTTCGCTTCGGATGATGTATGAGATACCTTGAAGCATATCATCGCACGCACAGGCAAAGTTATAGGTTGGATATTTATCCGCTTGCATAATGACAAAAGCATCAACGGCATCAGGTTCAAGGCTAATTTTTCCTTGAATCGTATCGGTAAACGAAATAGCTGCTTCTGGTTTTTTCATACGAATAACAAACGGCTTTGGATTGTTTAAAACCTCTTCGCTGCTTAAGTGCTCACACGCCCCATCGTAACAGTATGCTTTGCCCTCTGCTTCGGCTTTCTCACGTTTTGCTTCAAGTTCTTTTTCACTACAAAAACAGATAAATGCTTTTTTGGTGTCTAAAAGGGTGGAGGCAAATTGAAGGTGGTATTTAAAATTTTGACTTTGGTAGTACAGTTGCGTGTAAGAAATACCAAAAAGACTCAGCATATCGAGAATATCTTGGTCTTTACCTTCGATATTCTGCTTTTTATCTCTATCTTCAATGCGTACTACCATAGAATCCTTGGTTTGAATAGCATACATGTAATTAAACAGTGCGATTCGTAAGGATTCTAGACTTAAATCTACGCTAGGTGTGGGTGCAAATCTAACCATTTTTTAATTTCTCTGCTACCAGTTCATTCACGACAGTTGGGTTCGCTTTACCGCCACTTTTTTTGAGGACTTGCCCCACAAAAAAGCCAAAAAGATTGGTATTGCCTGCTTTATATTTTGCGACATTATCTGGGTTCTTTGCGATGACTTCCTCAATCATAGGCTTTAATTTCGCAGGATCACTGATTTGTGTGAGTCCTTTGGCTGCAACGATTGCTTTTGGATTGTCACCTGTTTTTGCCATCTCTTCAAACACTTGTTTTGCAATTTTAGTGGAAATCGTTCCCTCATCAACCATTGTGACAAGCTCGGCTATCTCTTTGGCGCTAAATTTTAAAGTGGCTACAAGTTTGAGTTCTCGTGCCACTTCGTTGGCAACGATGTTTGCAAGGCTGACAGGACTGTTTACATGTAAAAGTGTTTCTTCGTAAAAATGGGCTAGATCAACATCACGCGCAAGGATATTAGCGATTTCATTATTGAGCCCAAGCTCTTTTGTGTACTTGGTAAACAGTGCTTGCTCCGTCTCACTCATCGGCGTTACTTCACCCTCAACAATAGGGGTCTTTTTAGCCTTAGATTTTGGCGTAGCTTCTTTTGCTTCTGTCTTTTTAGCCCAAGAATCTTTCAGCCCTACAATTTTGTTAAAGACAGGTTTCGCGTCGGTGTAATCAATCGGGTCAACGAAAAAATAGCCTTGTCTTTCAAACTGAAATCTGACATCAGGTTTTTCGGTGATAACAGCAGGCTCAACAAAGGCATTTGTGATTACGTGTAAAGAATCAGGATTGAGATCTTCTAAGCCATCAGGTGCTTCGTTAGAGTATAACCTCTCATACAGTCTGACTTCAGCTTGTTTGGCATGTTTTGCGCTGACCCAGTGAATCGCACTTTTCGTTTTAATACCACTGGTGTCTTCGCCACTTTTAGAATGAGGATGATACTCTGCTTTTAGCTCTACGATGTTGCCATGAGTATCTTTGATAACCTCTTTACATGTAAGAATATATGCATGTTTAAGACGTACGCTCTGTTTGGGTGTCAAACGGTAATAATCTGCTGGAGGATTTTCCATAAAGTCATCACGCTCGATGTAAATTTCCCGTGCAAAAGGAAGCTTGCGTGACCCCTCTTTAGGAACATCATGTGGGTAGTAAGACGCATCAATTGCTTCTTCGCCATCATAATTTTCGATGGTCACTTTAAGAGGATCTAGGACACACATCACGCGCGGTACTTTTTGATTGAGGTCATCTCGGATGCAAAATTCAAGTTGTGCCACATCGACCATGGAGTTTGCTTTGGCGATGCCGATTTGATCGCAAAAGTTCAAGATGGCCTCAGGCGTGTAGCCTCTTCGTTTATAGCCTGCAATGGTTGGAAGGCGAGGGTCATCCCAGCCGTTGACATAGTTTCCATTGACGAGTTCTAAGAGTTTGCGTTTGCTCATCACCGTGTAGTTCATGCCAAGTCTGGCAAACTCATGTTGGTAGGGACGAGGAGGGGTGAGGTCAAGTGCATCCAATACCCAATCATAAATATCGCGGTTGTTTTCAAACTCAAGGGTACAGATAGAGTGTGTCACCCCTTCAATGTAGTCCGATAAACAGTGCGCAAAGTCGTACATCGGGTAGATACACCACTCATCGCCTGTTCTAAAATGGTGCGCGTGACGGATGCGGTATAAAAGAGGATCGCGCATTTTCATATTCGCCGCACTCATGTCAATTTTAGCTCTTAAAACATGTTCACCATCTTTAAATTCACCCTTTCTCATGCGATCAAGTAGGTCTAAGTTTTCTTCAATGCTACGCTCTGCAAATGGGCTTCGTCGTCCTGCTTCTTTAATCGTACCACGGTATTCGCGTATCTCTTCTTCGTTTAGACTGTCCACATAGGCTTTGCCCATTTTGACAAGCGTCACAGCATAATCGTAAATTTTGGGGAAATAATCCGATGCAAAGCGTACGTGATCCGCCCAGCTAAACCCAAGCCATGTGACAGCATCTTTAAGCGCTTCCACATATTTCATATCTTCGGTTGTGGGGTTGGTGTCATCCATTCTGAGGTTACAATGTCCGTGATAATCACGAGCAATGCCAAAGTTGATACAGATAGACTTAGCATGCCCAATGTGCGGGAATCCATTAGGCTCTGGAGGAAATCTGGTAATAATTTCTTGATACTTTCCAGACTGTAAGTCCTCTTCTACAATGGTGCGTAAAAAATCTTTGCTCTCACTCATGTTCTTAAAACCTTTTGTTTTATTACTCTTATAAACATGTATTTTATCATGCTCTTTATTAATTAATAGGATTTATGGGTATTGACAATTTTATCTTATATGCGATAAGGAGTGTATTAAAGAATCTAATTTCATGTTGACATTGCAAGATTGAACTTGTTGGAGGAGATGCTTTAATACCTCTAAATGATAGCGATCATTACGAAAATTTAGATTTTATGATTAAAAAAGAGAGTAGAGAGATGGTTTTCATTTATTTTGCCTGTGAATAACATTCATCATGATGATGGACCAAGTGATTAAAATGATATTGGCGAGCGTAATAATGCCAATGAAAGTATTCATTCTCGTAAATTCTCCTGCTCATATTTTAGGAAAGGAAGGATGAAACCCTTCCTAAAAAACGGTTAACGTGCTGGAACGCGTGTTGAAAGTGGTGAGGGGTTAAACTCAGGCACAATGCGACATTCATGGCTTGGGTCCCATTTTGGATCGAGTGCTTTACACTGCTTTTCAACATCATTTGGTGTTGGTTTTTTACCAGTATCAACCCATGCAAGAAGGGCATTCATAGCAGCTACATATTGAGCATCACTAAGGTAACTGTGTTCTTTGTCATTGGTGTAGAGTTGAACCATGTTTCCAGAATGTCCTGCTTTTGCAACTGTTTCTTCCCATGTATTTGCAAGTTCCACAAAAGCTATAGGGTCATTAATACCGCGTATCGTTAAGATTGGAAGAGCAATATTCCCCGTAGGGTTAGTATCTTTTCCAAAGTCTGCTACAGCCGTTGGATCGGCTTTATAACGAAGGACTTTTTTATTGAGTTCTTCATCATTACTTGAGCCTACATATTTGACAGTTTCATTACCAAAAGGATTTCGACCTTGCAAACGATTAAAGACAATATCTTGAAAATGATGAGTCGCCCAATCAAGATGCCCTTGAATACTTTTTTCAGGAATTTTAATGACATTAACAATAGTTTTGAGATTTTCTTTTTGTTTTGCGGAGCGATTAGCTTCAGGCATATTAAGTCCTAAACATTCATTCACGCGCTCTTTTAGATCTTCTTTACTCATTTTAGTATCTTTAGACGCCAGCCCTTGCCAAAGAGGATATTGGATTTCATTCGCCCTTGGATGGTTCTCGCACACTGCTTGCCAAACGACTCTTAAGTCCAATCTAAAGTCATAAGATTTTGTACCACCCGCTAATACTCCGCTGGTTAAAAGGACAGCATCAATTTTAGGTTCTACTTTTGAAAGTGGACCATCCACTTCAGCCGCACGTGCAGCAACGCCACCACCCCATGATTGACCATGTAAAATTACTTTTTTAGTTTTTCCGACAAGCTTAGAGGCAATAGGTAAAAGGCGTGCAGTATCTTCTGCGGCTGATATGAGTGCTACTCCTCCTTGTCTGTAAGAAGTGACTGCTAAAGCATTGCCACTTCTGACCCAAATAGACCAGCGCTCAAAATCTTCTATAGCCCGTGCTGCTTTTGGAAGCTTTCCAAGAGCTGGACCTCCGTGGGAATGTAGTACAAGATTGCCATTCCAGTTTTTAGGTTTTGCGACCCAATAGTAAGCTCCTGCTTCATCTTTTCCCGACCAGCATAGTGTTCCTTCAGGAAGGTTTTTAACTTCAGTAGGACAAGGTTGTTGTAGGGGCTCTGCAAATGATAACGTGAGAGAGGTGCTTACTAACAGGCAACTTTTGATTAGAATTGATGATAATTTTAGTGTTGATTTCATGATATATTGCTCCATGGCGTTATAATAAAATCCCTTGAAGTATTGCTTCAAGGGTCACAAAAAGGATGTATTAAAATTTATAGTTGGCTTTAAACCATAACTCTTCACCTTTACCTGATCCTGCTGTGGCACTTACAACGGATTCATCGCCCAAGATAGTATAAATCACTTCAGTTTCAAGTCCTTTAAGCGCGCCAGCGAATTTGTAGCTACCGTAAAAATCTGTAATGGTTTGGTTGTTATTTGCAGGAACAGAACTAATATCAAGCTGTGTATAACGAGCACCTGCTTGAAGCCCCACTGCTTTAAAGTTGTAGTTTGCATCAATGCTAAATCCTGAAGTATCAGAACTAAACGTACCAACTCTGACTTGTTTACCTTTGACATAGTTAGGTTGTGCACCACCACCAAGTCCTGCTTTAATTCCCAGATTATCGGTATCATCATTAATCACAGAGTATGCAAAGTATGTTTTGAAATCACCATAGCCAAGGCTGAGTTTTGCACCATACATATAGGCTGCATCATGTTCCATCCAGTCCGTATAAAGGTAATTTCCTGCAATGCCATATGAAAAGGCTCCTGCTGTATTTGCATATTCTGCTTCAAAATAGTAATCATTAAACCCTTTTTTTCGATTGGCATCTTTAGGGGCTTTTGTTAGCAAAGGAGCACTCGCATCATTGTCTAACGTCAAATATTGAAATGTAAGCTCAACATTAGGGATAGATTTATTGACAACCATTGCGGTATATGCAAAATCATGGTCATTATTCAATGGCTCAAATTGTCCTATTCCTCCTTCATCATCCGTCCTATCTTGGTATTTAGTGATGGCACCAACGATAATGCTAGTATTTGGTAAATCTGTATTCGTGACTAAAGCGCCTTCAAAAGATTGCGTGACCATTCTTGAGGTACTGCTACCAATCATTGGCATTTTAATAAATTGGCGACCAACTTTTGCCGTCGTATGGCCAATGGTATAATTGATATAAGCTTCAGAAAGTTGTGTTCCTGAACCATACATATCCCCGCTAAAAACTGTTTTATCGGTTTCTGATGCTTGTGGAGCAGCACTTGTTTGAGTGGTAATACCCATACTCAACCCATAAAATGTACCCGTGATATAACGTAGTTGTAAGCCTGTACTCAAAAGATCTGCACTGGAATTCGCTTTGTCTTTATCACGGTCAAAATACCAAGCGCGAAGCTCACCACTAATTTTTCCTTCCTTGAAAGCATCAGCAAGCGTATCTGCTCCAAATGAACTGGTAGTTAAACCAGCAACTACGATAGCCGCCAAACTAAGGTTAGCGAATTTCATTTTTTCTCCTTAAATAAATAAATTAATTCTCAAGACGAGAGAAGTGTAGAAGAAAAAAAGTTTCTGGAAAGTCGCTTTTTGATATTACTGAAAAATAATTCCATAGAATGACTTAAAAAAGATTTTACATGTAAAAAAAAGAGCAGTAGAGAACACGAAGAGAGATTACGCTAAAAGAATACGATACCCAACGCCTGAAATATTGTCAATGGCCTCTTTCCCTATTTTAGTACGCAGTTTATTGACAAGGCTTTTAAAGGCACTTTCGCTACCCATGTCATCTTCCCAGAGTGTTGTTTGCAGTTCTTCTTTTGATGTCATTCTATTTTTATTTGTAATGAGCAGATCAAGTAGCTTTACCTCTTTTGCAGTAAGAGGATGAATCTTTCCTTGCACATTGATACATCGTTGTTGATAACAGTAGACAGCGCCTGTTGTAAATGTAACATTCAGTGTCTTATATTGAACCACTTTACGAGCAGCTTCTTTAAGCGTTTTTTCTAGCATATTAAAGTCAATTGGCTTCGTAAGATAATCAACTAAAGAGAGTTTGATGGCTTCGAGCAAATAGGTTTTATCGGTATACGCCGTTAAGAGAAAAATTTGTGATTTATCATCACATTGGCGAACCCATTTTACAAAATCAATCCCACTCATCCCTGGGAGATTAATGTCGCAAATAATAATATCGGGTTTATACTCTTGATAAATATTCATGGCTTCTTCGGCAGACTCTAAAGAAAGCACATGTTCACTAAAATAGCGCAATACTTTCGTAATGGTCGTACGAATGGAAGTTTCATCTTCAATGTACAAAATATGTAACGATTTAAGTGTTGTTTGTAACGAAAAATCACTGTCCACATGATATGATGGCATTCATTGCTCCTCTGTTTTAATAAAATCCAACCATTTTCCACCAGGCTAAACCAACAACAATAAAGATAAATTGATTGAGTAAATTAATGATAAATCCAGCACTGTACCACTCTTTTTTACGGATATATCCTGAATCAAATAGAATAATACTTCTCGCGTGGGTATAAGGAGCAAGCGAACCATAGAGGCTACTGGAAAAGCCTAAAAGTAACGCCAAGGGGTAAATAGGAATACCGAGTTTGACGCCTACCCCTAAAAAAACAACGTACAATGCTGCCACTTGTGCAGTACCGCTAGCAAAAAAGTAATGGATATAGGTGTACAGTGCATTGAGTACCACCAAAATAATCACCCAGTGCATGGATGTCATGAAAAGTAAATTGCCACCAATCATGTCGCCAAACCATGTGGTAAAGCCTAGCTTATGTAAAAATTCTGCCATCATCAACAATGCTGAGAGCCAAATGAGAGTATCCCAGGCTGTTTTCTCTGCTTTCACATCATCCCAACTTAGAACACCTGTGACAATAAGCGTGGAAAGACCAATGAGTGCTGTGGTTGTTGCGTGAATATTGATTTGGGCACCAAATATCCATAACCCTAAAATCCCTATAAATGTCGATCCCATGATGATCTCATCACGCGAAAGAGGCCCTCTTTTAGCAAGTTCATTTTGAGCGAAAGAATGCGCTTCGAGAGTCTCTTCTATTTGGGGTTTTAGAATAAAATAAAGTGCAATTGGGACAAAAAAGAATGAAACAAGTGCGGGAATACTTGCTGCTATAAACCAACTGCTCCAGCTTAATTGCACGCCAAAAGCACTTGCAAATTTGACAATTAAAGGGTTGGCTGCATAAGCGGTAATGAAAAGCGTTCCCGTAATGTCATTGATGTGGCTCATACACATAATAAGATAAGTACCCATCTTTTTGCGACTGGTATCTTGGGGGAATGATTGAAATTTATGGGCTAGAACTTTGGTAATAGGATAAATAATACCGCCTGAGCGTGCTGTACTGCTGGGTGTTGCAGGTGCTAAGATAAGATCGGCAAAAGCAAGAGCGTAGGCAAGTCCAAGGGTTCGTTTCCCAAAATAGCGAATCATTAACAGGGCAATACGCTCTCCAAGCCCTGTTTTAATAAAGCCTTTTGCTATAAAAAAAGCAATGACGATCAACCAAATAAGATCGCTGTTAAATCCACTTAGGGCATCAGTGACAGCTTTTTTAGCAGATACAGCTCCCGCTGCTGCACTGATAGCAAATAATGTAATACTCAAAAGTCCAATGGCTCCCATCGGCATAACCGTAAACATAATACATGTGATGGTTGAGAGAAAAATAATTAGTGTATGCCATGAGTGTAATTCTATGGCATCGGGTCTGATAAACCATGCAATAGATGCAATGAGTGCGATGGTAAAAAGAGGGATAATTTTGACATTATCATTCATCTTTAATCCTTACATGTAAAACAAGGTAATGTTATTATAAGCAAAAAAAAGTCGCTAATAAGCTTTTTTTTGTTTGTATGTTATGATAATCCACATGAAGCAATTCCCTTATCTTATTCTCATATTATGCTTAATGTCGTTGAGTTTGTATGCAGGAAATGAAGCTTTTTTTAAATAAAAAAAGAGAAAGCATACATTGATGAAAAAGATACTTTGAACGTTTATGTAGAACCTGATGTCTATTTTTATACGTACACATACGATAATTATCTCAATGGATATGCCATCCATTATTTGAGACTGCTAGCCCGTAAATTGGATGTCAATCTTAATTTTGTTACAGATATCACTCGCGAAGAGGCAAAGCAAAAACTTTCATCCGGTGAATTGGATGTAGCGCTGTTGCCCATTTTTGAATCCTTGGATGAAAATGCGTTTCAACTGAGCCAATTTCCGATTGGTGTTTTACAACCCGCATTGCTCATTCCTAAAATCTATCAAATATCCCCCAAATTAGAGTCTATTGAAAATTTACGCATTGTTATGCTCAGAGGCGATGCTTTTGGCGCAATCATTAAAGAAAAAAATCCTGATGCTCAGATTGAAGTTGTCGACACACTGGATCAAGCGGTCTCAAAAGTTGCACACCAAGAGGTAGATCTTGCTATCGGTTTACATGAGCTATTTCAAACGCACTTGGAGTCGAAAAGAATTACATCTTTGCAAAGCATTCCTTTACGAAATAACGCAGATTTTCCAACACTGAAACTCTCTTTGGCAATGGCAAAAGAGAACATCCTTCTTCTTTCAATTATCAATAAAACAATGGCAGCTATTGATTATAAGGAGTTAGTATTTGCTCGCCAGCGTTTCTTCCATTCCAATGCTTTTCGACAAACAAATATTACGGCACCCCTTAGCGAAGAAGAAAAATTTTCCTTAATGGGAAAGCAAGTCCTCAATGTGTGTGTGATTCCCCATAGTTTACCGTACGGTGACATTGTTGATAATCGCTATGAAGGTATTGGGGCCGATATTGTCACACAGTTAGAGAAGAGTTTAGACACGCCAATTCAGTTGATTCCAACACATTCACGCGAAGAGTCTTTGCAAAAATTATTGAATAAAAAATGTGATTTTATAAGTCTTGATACTCCAACGAAGGATGTAGATGAAAAAATCAATTTTACATCACCTCTGTTACGCGTGCCTTTGGTCGTGCTCACCACGAATGATAGATTGTATCGATCTGATTTTAAAGAGATTGCAGATCGCTCCTTTGTGATGATGAAAGAGCATCCGATGATCCCATCGTTGTTAGAGGCTTTTCCCTCTTTAGATGTAACGTTTGTTGATTCTGAGTTAGAGGGGTTAAAGCTGATCGAAAAAGGTCAATATTATGGCTTTATTACTTCAAATTTTACAGTTTCACATCTGTTTAAAACACATATTGCAAACCATTTAAAAGTTTCGGCACAGCTACCGCTTGAGATGCCTTTAAGTTTTGCCGTTTTGAGCGAAAATCAACTCTTATACTCAATTTTGGAGCATACTTCCTTGGAGGTACTTCAAAATAGTATGGATACGTTGGTGAAAAAATGGGTACCTGAGCATTATCCTAAAGGGTTTGATTATCTGGTTATTTTGCAGTTAGCACTTCTTTTTATTATCTTCTCAGCGATTGCCTTTGCGCTTTATTTTGAGGTGACACTTAAAAATAGTCGCTTAGAAGAAGCCACGGAATCGCTTGATACATTAAACCATGAACTTGAATCACGCATTAAACAAGAAGTTGAAATAAGCCGTGAAAAAGATATGGTGATGTATCGTCAAAGTAGGTTTGCGAGTATGGGTGAAATGATCGGCAATATCGCACATCAATGGCGTCAACCTCTCATGGAATTATCGGCATTGCTTATGGATTTACAAGCGGCGATTCATTTTAAAGCGAAAGTGACTGAACATGATGTTGTTGATACTATTATTGCTTCAAATCGCGTTATTCAGTTTATGTCGCATACGATTGATGATTTTAGAAACTTTTTTTCTCCTCAAAAAGATCTAAATGCTTTTTGCATTAATGAGGTTGTTGCAGAAGCTGTAAACATTATGAAAGCGACATTGCATCATCACCGAATTACCCTTGAGGTCATCACCCATGTACCTATGGCAATAGCCTATGGACTTAAAAATGAGTATGCTCAGGTGATCATCAATCTTATTTCGAATGCAAAAGATATTTTAATTGCACGTGGTGTGGAAAAGGGATGCATTACGATCGAGATTGATGAAAACACTGAATACTCAAAAGTCTCCGTGATTGACAATGCTGGCGGTATAAAGAATGACGATTTACCAAAAATTTTTGAACCATTTTTTACCAAAGAAAAGAGCAATGGTACGGGTATTGGGCTGTTTATGTCTCGCATGATTATTGAAAACAATATGAAAGGCATTATTACTGCTGGCAATGTTGAAGGAGGTGTGGTCTTTTGTGTCACCGTGCCAAAAGCTCAAAAAATTGAGGAGGGAAGTGATGCAAAGCAACTTTAAAGCAACTTTTTTGAGTTATACTCAACACGATTTTAATGACACAGTCTCTTTCAAAAAAGGCTCTTATCGATTTACATGTAAGGATTTTCATGTCTTTAACATTTAATCAGCGCATCGCATTGACTGCCGGTATTCTACTCACCTTTTTCTTAGTGCTTTTTGGATCGGTCTCTTATTTTAAAACAGAATCTTATCTTCAAAAAGAGATTAGAGCGAAGCAAATGAGTAGGATGCAGTCACTCAAAATTGATATTAATGCATGGATGGAACCGAGTATGAGGATGGTACAAGACCTCTCTAAAGAACTTGTACTGTTTGCGCCATTTAACAAAGAAGAGGTCGTTCCTTTACTTGCACGTTCTAAAAAAGCGATCAATGCGGTGCAAGTTTATTTTGGTTTAGAAGATGGACGAATGATGTACGATACAGGTAAAGAACTGAGAAGAGATTGGTATGATCCAAGAACGAGACCGTGGTACAGTAGTGGAATCAGTGCGGATCAGCCTCTGATTGCTGATCCTTTTGTAGGATTTGCAAGCAACCAATTTACGATTGCCATTGCCTCTCCTGTGATGGTCAATGGAAAAAAACAAGGCGTCGTGGCTGCCTCTTTTTATGTCAATAAACTGTACCGTAAAATCAAAGCTATTCATGCTGAAGAGGGATATGCTTATGTGGTTGATGCTTCGGGTAAAATACTCTTGCATCCAGATAAAGAAATGCTCAATCTCTCTTTAGCCGAACAGACAGCTGAATTTAAAAAAATGTATGATTATATGGTAAAACACAAAGAGGGTGCTTATGAAGATCATCATGAACTAATGACCTTTGGCGAACTCTATAATGGTTGGTATATTGTTGTCTCTGTTTCCAAAGACGATGCTTATGCTTTTAGTAACACAATGCTGAAGCTTTTTATCGTTATGGGGACACTGATGATAGCATTGACTGTCATGATTTTAATGAAAATGACTCAAAAGAGTCTGGAGGAGTCATGAAACGGATTATCGTATTTTACTTATTTTGTTTGAGTGTTGTGCACTGTTTTGCTTCACCCGTATCCCTTTCACAAGAGATATATGAAGAAGCAACAAGAATCTCTGAGACAATGCGTGAAACACATTATGATCACCATATTATTATTGATGAAAAGCAAGGGTATTACAGTTTAGATTGTTCGGGTTTTGTCTGTCATATCCTTCAAAAAAAAGCACCTATGTCTTTGAGGGTACTTCCTGTCGATAAACACCATACCCACGCACGCGCTCAAAACTTTTATGATTATTTTAAAAGTTTACAAAACGTCTCTTCTCAAAAAGAGTGGATGCCGATCTTGCGTGTCAAAGATCTTGAAGAAGGTGATATTATCGCATGGAAGTATGATCCTTCTTTGCAAAAAAAAGATACAGGCCATGTTGTGATTGTGCAACAAAAGCCTCTCTTAGAAGAGGGCAATCTTTACCGAATACGTGTGATAGACTCCTCTAAAGGAAAACATGCCAATGACACTAGAGCCAAAGAAAACGATGGCATTGGCAGCGGTGATATGTGGTTTCGAGTTGATGAAAGTGACTATCCTATAGGGCTATATTGGTCAAGCAAAGAGAAAAAAGAGAGTCAACATCCCATTGCTATGGGACGAGCCTTAAAATAGATACAATACAATTTGATGTCCTTTTAATCACCTTTATTGGGATTATAAACTTTTGGCTATGGATAAAAATTCCTGTGCAATTTTTGATAAACGCTTATCTTTTTTATGTGCAAGTACAACGGTACGAGTGAGGAGTGGCTCATCAAGGTTAAAAAGTGTAAGTTTATCTTTTTTATCTTCTTTAATAAATTGAGGGAGGGTAAAACAGGCGCCAATCCCTGAAGCAACGATTGAATTGGCTATATCAAAGGTTTCTGTTTCACAAAATATATTGGGCTCAAAACCTGCTTTCTGAAATATTTTATCATAGATTGGCCGACTTCGTTGAGTACCTTTAGGTAAAATAAATTTCTCATTTTTGAGCTCACTTAATGAGATACTAGGATAGCCTTTACTTCGTTTTTTGCTTTTTTGCGCTATTGGATGTGTTGAAGGCAATGCAAGACAAGCATTTTCTTCTTTTATAACTTTATAACTTAGTTCATCTGAGTGAAGTGGCAATATAAGTGTCGCAATATCAACATCGCCATCGAGAAGCATTTTTTCTAAGTTTAGAGTAGAAAACACTTGCGTAATTTTTATATCAGCATTGGGAAATTTTTTGAAAAACATTGGTAGGGCGTCTGGGATAAAATGATATCCTGTCTGAGAAAAACCAAGTCTTAACTTACCCGTTTTAAAACCAGATATATCATGCATTTGGGTATTTAAATCATTATAAAGCTCTATGATTGAACTCGCTTTTGCAATATAAATTTCACCTGCATGGGTTAAGCTAATGGGTGTGGTACTTCTATCAAAAAGCGGTACTCCCACTTGCTTTTCCAATATATTAATGCTCTGACTTAAAGATGGCTGGGCAATTTTCAGTTTTTGAGCAGCTTTTGTGAAGCTTTTTAGTTTTGCTGCCATGACTACACATTCTATTTGCTTAAAACTCATTGTATATCCCCTTAAATAGATATTTATAAACACTTATAACCATAATTAAAAACCTATGAAATCATATATAAAATAGTCTTTGACTTATGTTTGTAAGTGTATTAATATTTTGCTGTCATTAAATTTAAAATGTATTTAGAAAATATAATTTTAAATTTATAAAACTATTGAGAGGAAATTTTATGACTGAACAGTTTACCCGCAGAGAATTTCTGCAATCAGCCTGTATTACTATGGGTGCATTGGCAGTAAGTACAACGGGTGTTGAAAAAGCTTTTGCTGCAACTTCTGCTTCAACACCTAATACTTCAGGAATGCCAAGTTGCGATGTTTTGATTATTGGTTCAGGTGCTGCAGGTCTTAGAGCTGCTGTTGCCGCACGTAAAAAGAACCCAAATCTTAGTGTCGTCGTTGTCAGTAAAGTGATGCCGACACGTAGTGCCACAACGATGGCAGAGGGTGGTATTAATGGTGTCATTGATTTTAGCGATGGAGATTCATTTGAATCACATGCTAAAGATACCGTAAAAGGTGGTGACTACCTTGTGGATCAAGATACCGCAATGAAATTTGCAACCTACGCAGGTGCAGCAATTCATGAACTTGATTACATCGGTATGCCTTTTTCACGTGATAGCAAAGGAAATGTTGCGAAACGTTTTGCGGGTGGCGCAGCCAAAAAGCGTTGTAATTATGCCGCCGATAAAACGGGACATATTTTGACACATACCTGTTTAGACGATGCGTTAAAACATGGTGTTAAGTTTTTGATGGATCATCATATGTTAGACCTTAGCATAGAAAATGGTCACTGTGAGGGTGTTGTGCTTCGTAACATTCGTACGGGTGACATCGCTCCTGTGCGCGCAAAATCCGTCGTTTTAGCAACGGGCGGCTATACCCGTGTTTTTTGGAACCGAACATCCACACCTTACATCGCAACAGGCGATGGTGCGGCAGCAGCTTTAAGAGCGGGTTTAACGTTTAAAGACCCTGAGATGCTTCAGTTTCACCCGACAGGCGTATGTCATGGTGGAACACTCATTACCGAAGCGGCACGTGGTGAAGGCGGTATCTTATTAAACAACCAAGGCGAGCGTTTTATGAAACGTTACGTTCCTAATAAAATGGAACTAGCCCCTCGTGATATCGTTTCTCGTTCTATTGAGAATGAAATTCGTGAAGGTCGTGGTTTTGGTCATGATATGGAAGCCTACGTTCTCCTTGATGTAACGCATTTAGGTCGTGAAAAAATCATGAGAGAGTTACCTCAAATTCGCCATATTGGTCTTTTATTTGAAAACATGGACTTGATTGAAAAACCAATTGCGATTCGCCCAACAGCGCACTACTCAATGGGTGGTATTGATGTGACGAGTTTGGATACCATGGCGACAACCGCCCCTGGACTTTTTGCAGCAGGTGAAGCAGCCTGTGTTTCCATTCACGGTGCAAACCGTTTGGGAGGTAACTCCTTATGTGATGCAACTGTTACAGGAAAAATCGCAGGTATTAATGCAGCAGAGTATGCGGCAAAAGCGGATTTTGGTGCTGGCAAACGCCTTACCGACTTGACTCTAAAATGGATAAGCCACTTTAAAGAGATTACAAGCTCAAACAAAGGCAATGTCAATGACATGTATGCCCTTCGTGAAGAACTGGGTGCTGCAAACTGGTATAACATGGGAATTTTCCGTACCGAATCAAAAATGCTTGCCCTTGCTGACAAACATGCAGAATTACAAGCACGTTATGACGCGCTTCGTATTCCAAACGCAAACCCAATATGCAATACAGCATTTACAGAGTATGTAGAGCTTGGCAATTTACTCCTTGCATCACGTGCGGCACTCATGGGTGCTACGGCACGTAAAGAGTCACGTGGTTCGCACTTCAGAGAAGATTATTTGAAGCGCGATGATGCCAACTTCTTAAAACACTCGATGGTCACGATGGATGAGAGCGGTAAAATGCACTTAGCTTGGAAAGATGTCGTGGTAGGTCAGTTTAAAATTGAAGAGAGGAAATACTAATGAAATTTATCATTGATCGCTTTGATGGCAAAAAAAATTATCAACAAACGTATACGGTTGAGAAAAAGGATATTGAAGCATTAACCCTTCTTGGGACACTTCTTTTTATTAAACAACATCTTGATCTTACGCTCAATTTTACAGCATCCTGTCGTATGGCGATTTGTGGTGCGTGTGGTGTACGTGTCAATGGGCACTCATACCTTGGTTGCGACACTAAAATGACAGAGCTTTTTGAAGAGTACAAAGATGCTGACACGTTCCAGATTTCTCCACTCGCAAATTACACAGTGCTTTCTGATCTTGTCGTAGATTGGGAGCCTGCAATCGAGAATTTACGTAAAATAAAACCGGGTCTTGTCGCCAAAGATAAATTCTCAGAAAAAGAGGGTTGTGTTCAAAATCAGGAAGAGTACGATCGTATTGTCAAACAGTGGGATTGTATTTTATGCGGTGTATGTGCTTCTGAGTGTAATAAACTTACTGCAGATCGCAGTGATTATATGGAACCTTTTGTCTTTACACAAGCATGGCGTGTGGCGAACGATTCGCGTACAAAAGATCCAATGATCCATGTCAAACCAGCCGTAACAAACGGTTTATGGAACTGCGTACACTGTCAAGAGTGTGCCAATCGTTGTCCTAAACATATTAGTGCTGCGGATGATATCGCAGGACTCCGTGCATTGGCATTAAGAAAAGGCCTCAACAGTGGTGTTGGTCCAGCGCATGCTAAATCGTTCTATACAGATTTAGTGGAAGATTCAGGTCGATTGAATGAAATTCGTCTAGCACTAAGAACTGAAGGTATGAGCACCGCACTTCGTGCAGGAACCGCTATTACCCTTATGCGTGCAGGCAAAATGAACCCACTCGAAGTCTTTGGTGGTCATGAAATTGAAGGTCACAAAGACTTAGTAAAAATGATTGAAGCAGCACATGCTGCAAACAAGGAGTAACGTATGCAAAAAGAATTTGCTTTTTTCCCTGGATGTGTGCTTACTCAAGCCGCGATCGAAGCTAAAATGTCGCTTGAAGCTATAGCTCCACTATTGGATATCAAGCTCAAAGAGATTAAGGGATGGAGTTGTTGTGGTGCTTCTCAAGCGCAAGATGTTGATCCATTGGCAACGTTAGTTGCAAATGCACGAAATCTAGCTCTTGCTGAACAGATGAATCTACCTATGCTTACAACATGTAGTACCTGTTTATTGATGTTACGCCGTGCAAAAGCACAGCTTGATGGTGGCGAAAAAGAGCGTATCAATACGTTTCTTGCTAAAGGGAATATGAATTATAAAGGTACGAGTGAAGTGACCAGCCTTCTTTGGGTCTTGGCTCAAAATGCAGAGCTGATTAAGTCTAAAGTAAAAAAACCTCTCACAGGTCTTAAAGTAGCGGTTTTTTACGGTTGTCACAGTGTGAGACCTGAAAAAGATTTAGGTTTTGAAAGCTCTGTCAATCCAACCAGCTTTGAAACAGTTGTGAAAGCATTAGGCGCAGAAGTCGTCCCTTTTGCAAAACGATTAGATTGTTGTGGATTCCATGCGGTCTATCCAGCTGAGAAATCGGTTATGAAAATGACCAGTGGCATTGTCAATAGCGCCGCAGAATCAAAAGCCGACTGTGTGGTAACGCCATGCCCATTGTGTCAAATGCAATTAGACATCTACCAAGATGATGCACAAGATACAACGAAGTCAAAAGCACGTGTTCCTGTCCTTCACCTTTCTCAATTGGTAGGCTTAGCGCTGGGTGTTCCTGCTAAACAATTAGGTCTTGATTACAACGTTATTAATACGAGTAAATTAGGATAACGCTTCTAAACCCACTCTACATATACCTTTTAGAGTGGGTTAATCTTCTTTACATGTAATGTTAGTTGCCTTTTATAAAACACAAAAGGATGTAAGTATGAAATTGGTAAAACTTAGTCTCGTAACGATTGTTATAGCAAGTATGGCATCAAGCTCTTTTGCAGCAGATACGCTTGCTGATGCATTCAAAAATGGTAAAGTAAGTGGTGAACTTAGGGCATGGTATTTTGATAAAGATACGGAAAAATTGGATACGCAAAATGTCACTATGAACGGAGTGACGTATAAACTTCCCAAAGGTGTTAGCGATGATACTGCTAAAACGGGCAATATTTTAAATACCGTTGCAATTTTAAATTACGTCACGGACACCTTTTACGGATTTAATCTTGGTGCAACATTCCAAGCCAGTGCGGCACCGTTTGTTGATGCTGAGGGCAAAACGGCTTATGCCAGCGATATGTATGGTTCAGGTGCGGTTCTCTCAGAAGCGTACTTAGGGTACAAGATTGGTAAAACCAATGCTAAAATTGGTCGCCAATACATTGCAACGCCTCTTGTTAATGGTAGTGGTTCTCGCATCGTAAGAGAGTCCTTTGAGGGTGCAACGATTGTCAATACAGACATTCCATCAACAACCCTGATTGCAGGCTTTGTGGATAAATTCCAAACACGAACAAGTTATCAAACAAAAGGTGATTTAGGCGGTGATGCTCCAAGTTTTAACAAACGCGCTATTTTTAACGGTGTTTCAGCATCCGATACCTACCAATTTGATGATGCTTACACCATTGCGGTGATCAATAAATCCATTCCCCACCTTGCGTTAACAGCCCAGTACGCTACGGTCGGTGATGTTGTTGCCGCAAACACAGAAAATGTCAATCTTTACTACACCGATGCTAATTATGTACTGCCTATGAACGGCTTTAAATTAGGCTTTTATCTCAATTACCGCGGTTCTAAAACAGACCTAAGAAGCGGTGCTGTGAACAATGTAGATACCGTCTATTATGATGGTTCCCAAACAGCGGCACGCATCTCTATCAGTGAGCTTGCAGGCTTTGGCTTAGCAGTCACTGCAGCAACCAACAGTAAAGATGATGCGGTCATCGCAGGTATGGGTAATGGTGCGGCAAGTAGTACCGCAACATTGGTTAAAGCCAGTAGTCCATCATTGCGTGCCAATACAGACTCTTATCGTATTGATTTGACGTATGATTTCTCAAAATTAGGCGTAACAGGTCTTAAAAGTATTTTACAATACGCAGAGGCTAATCAAGATCGCGTCAAACAAGCCACAACCAGTGCAGATTACACTTCCTACGCTGGAGGCATCAGCTACGATGTTCCTGTACTTAAAGGCTTGAGTTTAGAGCTTATCTATGAAAAACAAGAAGTTGAAACAACACGTTATTCAAACAATACTAAATACGATTGGGATTTGAATGAGCTTCGATTTAAAGCAAATTACAAATTCTAATTTTGCAATAAATCATCATTCTTTGGTATTTTGAAAAAGCGAAGCGGTAGGGTCTTTACAAAAGGCGCTACCGTGTTAAAACTATTTCGCGTAGGGACATTTATTTCCGTCCAAATGTGTTACAATTCACGCACTATCTCCTCTTTAAAGGATTTTCCATGACCCTTTCAAAACAGCTTCTTGTGATGTTGCTCTCAGCCATTATTGGTGCTTCTATCATCTATGGAATCAGTCTTCTCAAAATGGATCAGATATACACCACAACAACAACGTGCCAAAGAACGACTTTGCCTAGTATTTTAGTGCTGGACGATATGCAAAGAGGTTTTTATCGGATCAGGCTTTTGCTGTGGGAACACATTGGAACGGAAGTGAGTAATCACGAAGAGATAAAAGCCTTAGACGACAAGTATCGTACGTATCGCGGGGCATTTGAAGCCAATTTAAAAAATTATGCGATATTTGTTGCCGATACCAAAGAAAAAGAGATTTATGAAAAAGAACAACAGTTGTATGCGATTTATATTGCTATGGCTGATAAAGTTCTTCAAATGTCGCATGAAAATAAAAAAGCAGAAGCCAAAGAATTTATGCTCAAAAATCGAAAAATGTCGATGAACTTAACCAATACGGTCGATGAACACCTCAATTACAATAAAAAACTCTCCGAAAACAACGCTCAAATAGCACGTGAGACCAAACAAACCGCTAGCGTTGAAATGACCGGTGTCATTCTTTTGGTCATTTTTCTCACGGTAATTTTAAGCTACTTGATCAAAAACAACATCATGCAAGGCGTACACCTCATTCGAGACAGTATCACCAAGTTCGTCAAAGAAAAAGAGCTCAAATTTAGAATCAGTTATACTAAGAACAATGAGATTAAAGAGATTGTGGAAAGTTTTAATGATCTTGTCAGCACTTTGGAAAACACCATTGTCGATGCGAAGCAATCATCGAATGAAAATGCTTCGGTTTCCCATGAACTAAGTACCACCAGTATGCAAATCGGACGCAATGCAGAACAGAGCTCCGTCATTGTGGAGAACACCATTCAAGAGATTTCAACGATTAAATCCTTTGTGCAAGAAACCGCTACTCTTTCAGAGAAAATGAAACAGAACATTGCCACAGCAGGCAGTCGTTTGGATGAGGCTAAAAATGAAGTCATTACCCTTCGCAATGAAGTCGAATCTGCCAGTCAAGCCGAAACTGCTTTAGCCCAACGCTTAGATCAGATGAGTCATGATGCCGAACAAGTCAAACAGATCTTAACGGTTATCTCCGATATTGCCGATCAGACTAATTTACTTGCGCTTAATGCCGCCATTGAAGCAGCGCGTGCAGGTGAACATGGACGCGGATTTGCTGTCGTTGCCGATGAAGTACGAAAACTAGCCGAACGAACACAATCCTCTTTAACGGAGATCAATGCTACGATCAATGTCATTGTTCAATCTATTATTGATTCATCAGAACAGATGGGACGCAATGCCAAAAATATTCAAAGACTATCGACTGTTTCCAGTGGTGTTGAGACCACCATCTTAAGTACAACCCATGTGATGGAAGAGAGTGTAGCTTCAGTGACACAGAGTGCTCAAAACTCACAAAAGATTGCACGTGATACCGATAAGATTGTGGATATGGTCTCAAATATCAATACCCTTATCTCTCAAAATGCCAGAAGTGTTGAAGAGATCGCTTCTGCGGCTGATCATCTCTCACGTTTGGCTGAAAATCTTAACAATAAGCTTCAACAGTTTACATAAACATGAAGTTAAAAAAAGTACAGCAACGAAATTCAATGAGGTATACATCATAAAAATATTTTGTAAAGGGCTTTTACGCTCAGTCATTTATTGCTTACATGCGAGGAAGCTAATGTAATGGATGCATTTATTTTGGGATGTATTAGTTTTTGTACGTCGGTTATAACAGGGGTTATTGGCGTAGGGGGTGGACTATTACTCATCGCGATACTTCCATCATTTTTACCCGCCAATGATCTTATCCCTATCCATGGGTTAAATCAAATTACAAGTAACGTGTCAAGAGCTTATTTTGGATATAAAAATATACAATTTCAAGTTATACCAAAATTTTTAATAGGTTCATTGGTTGGCGTTGGAACATTTGCCTGTTTTTTAACAATGATATCGCTTACGTATATCCCCTTGTTTATAGGCACGTATATCTTGTTATCATTATGGTCACAAAGTTTCAACAACAAAATAACAAAATATGAAAACTATTATGTCATTGGCTTTTTTCAAACAGGATTATCTGTTATTGTGGGTACAACGGGACAACTTGCAATGGTCAAATTACTGAAAGAGTTCAAAGATAAAGATAAAGTTATTGCTACCTCAGCACTTCTTATGAGCCTGACACACATCTTGAAAATTATCGTTTTTATCTATTTTGGGTTTGTTTTTCACGACTATCTTAGTATTATCATTAGCATGATTATCGGCTCAATTTTAGGCTCTTATTGTGGATCCAAATTAAGAGATAAAATAAAGGGTGAAAAATTAATTTTTGCCTTAAAAATATTACTTTCTATGTTAGCAGTGAAAAGCATTCTAAGCATTATCTAATTTATAGCTACGCTCCTCTACATGTAATTAAAATCTTGCACGTGAATCAAGAAAAATATTTCTACTTTAAAGAAAGTTCTAATCATGCTTAAGTTAGGATAGCTTAACTTTTAATCTAAAGGCTTTATATTATGGATCGTATTCGAACTGTTTCATGCTTTTCAAAACTGAACGATGAGCAATTGGAAAAACTCAAGAAGATTTCTGTTATCAAAAAGTTTAAAGCTAAAGAGATTCTATTCTATGAAGGTGACGAGCCTATTTATCTGTATGTTCTGCTTCAAGGCACGCTGAAAGTTTACAAAACCAACCACAAAGGACAGCAGATCTTTTTGCATCAGTTTTATCCTGGCGGCTTAGTGGCAGAGTTGGCTAATTTTGAAAATATTCCGTACCCTGCAACGGCGGAGTTTATGAGTAACAGTGAAGTGCTTCGCATCGACTACAAGGCATTGGAGCATGACTTTTTCAAAAATCCTGAGATCTCCTTTGAAATCATCAAAAGCCTCATTGCTAAACATAAAATCCTCATTGATGTCATTCAAAAAGAGGTCATTTTAACGGCTGATGCCAAAGTGGCAAAGTTTATTTTAGAAAATGGCGAACTCTTTAAAACGCTCAAAAATACCCAAGTGGCTTCCATTTTAAACCTGACTCCCGAAACACTCTCTCGCACCCTTTCCAAATTCAAAACCTCAGGGCTCATCGAGCTTGACGAGCAGCATCACATTCACGTTCTTAAGCCTCAAAAATTGGAAGAAGTCCTCTAGCCTTTTAGACATTTTATTGACATAGGTCAATGTTTTTTTTCGCCTTTCTTTATACAATACCCGAAAGCTTTCAATAGATTATTTTATTAAAGATATATTAATAAAAATAGGAGGTTGTGAGTCTTGGTTCGAAGTTGGCGTTGTTCCTTTACATGTAAAAGAACACAAAACATTAGATTTCTTATGCGAAGTTGGTTTCGTAAGGCATCTATGAAGGAGGAAATGTGAAAAGTAGTAATTTCCTAAAGTACACGGCACTCTTGGTTTTTGTCATAGCCATAGGCTTTTTTGCCTACATGGTGCATGCATCCAAAGCGCTGTCGTATCTCTCCCATGATCCCAAAGCCTGTATCAACTGTCACGTCATGAATACGCAATACGCAACATGGCAACACAGTTCACACGCTGAGCGGGCTGGGTGTATCGATTGTCACTTGCCACGGGATAATATGGTCAATAAGTACATTGCAAAAGCACGCGATGGGTATAACCACAGTGTTGCTTTTACGTTCAATACGTACAAAAATGCCATTAAAATCAGTGATGATGGAGCGAAGAGAGTTCAGGAGAATTGTATTTCGTGTCATGCGAGTTTAACCTCACAAATGGTTAAAAATGCCGATGCAAATCACAATTATGACGATCCAAGTGTAGCAACGGGCAGACGTTGTTGGGAGTGCCATAAAGGTGTACCGCATGGTAAAGTCAGAGGTTTGACGACTACGCCAAATAATCTTGGCGTTAAAGAAGTTCAGTAAAAGGAGAAATAATGATGAAGTTTAAAGTGTTACTTGTTGGCTCATTGGTCGCTATCGGCGCGATGGCATTACTGGCTGGCAACATAACTGAAAAAGAGAAACAAAGAGTCGAATTGGCTAAAGCTCCAAGTGAAGCAGGCATCGGAGGTAAAGCAAAAAGTGAAGAGTGGGCAAAATACTACCCAAGACAGTTTGATTCTTGGAAGCAAACCAAAGAACAAGATAATCTCAAAGATATGCTTGCTCAAAAACCTTACCTTGTTGTTGCATGGGCTGGGTATCCTTTTTCAAAAGATTATAACGCTCCACGTGGTCACTTCTATGCTATTCAAGATAACGTTAACTCCCTTCGAACAGGGGCTCCAACCGATGCAAAGACAGGTCCTTTGCCAACCGCATGTTGGACATGTAAATCACCTGATGTTCCTCGTTTGATTGAAGAAGATGGTGAATTAGAATACTTTACAGGTAAATGGGCAAAATACGGCGCGCAAGTGGTTAATCCAATTGGCTGTGCAACCTGTCATGATGACAAAACAGCGCAGTTAAGCGTTCGTGTTCCTCATCTTAATCGTGGCTTGCAAGCAGCAGGGCTTAAAACATTCGAAGAGTCTACTCACCAAGAGAAACGCTCTTTAGTCTGTGCGCAATGTCACGTAGAATACTACTTTAAAAAGACAGAATGGAAAGATGCCAAAGGCGTTGATAAAACAGCCATGGTGGTGACCCTTCCTTATGGCAAAGGTTTAACCGTAGAAGCGATGGAAAAATACTATGATGAGATTAACTTCTCTGACTGGGTACATGGTATTTCTAAGACACCAATGATTAAAGCGCAACACCCTGATTGGGAGCTTTGGAGAACGGGAATTCACGGACAAAAAGGTGTTTCATGTGCCGATTGTCACATGCCTTATACGCAAGAAGGTGCTGTTAAATATTCTGATCACAACATTGGAAATCCTCTTAAAAATATGGATAAAAGTTGTATGAACTGCCATAGAGAGAGTGAAAATAAACTCAAAGGTATCGTACAACAAAAAGTAGAGCGAAAAGATTTCATGATGGATATCGCGTTTGATAATATTGCAAAAGCGCATCTTGAAACAGGCAAAGCGATGGAAGTAGGCGCAAGTGATGATGAACTTAAAGAGATCCGTACACTCATCCGTCATGCTCAATGGAGAGGTGATATGGCCATTGCAGGTCATGGTGCATTCTTCCATGCTCCTGAAGAGGTCTTAAGGCTTTTGGGATCTGCGAATGAGCAAGCCCAACAAGCACGCCTTAAATTGGTCAGTGTTCTTGCCAAACATGGTGTGATGGATTATATAGCACCTGATTTTGATACGAAAGAAAAAGCACAAAAAATCGCAAAAGTCAATCTCCAAGCTGAGATTGATGCAAAGTTGAAATTTAAAGAAACGCTTGAGAAAGAGTGGAAAAAAGAGGCAGCTGCTAAAGGCAGACTCGCTCCAAATTCCGTTGCTCTTGATCCTTCTGTTGATGTTAAATCTTCTTACTTCGACAAAACTAAGAAGTAAATTCTAAACAAGAGAGAGAGGTATCTCTCTCTTGCCTTGTGATATACTAAAACTTCCAAAGGCACTTTTAGTGTGTCACACTCTTCTTCCAAGGACAAACGTGTTGCTCAAAGTTTTCGGCTCTTACAAAACGACACTGTTTTTACTTTTCATTTTAGCTGTAGGTGCCGCGGTAGCAACCTTTGTTGAAAATGATTTTGGCACAGCGGTAGCGCGTCATTATGTTTACAATGCCATTTGGTACGAAGCATTTTTAACTCTGGGCGCGCTTAATCTTGCCATTGTCCTTTACCGATCTAAAATGTTTTTACATGTAAGCCGTTTTGTCTTTCATGCCACATTTATTCTCATCCTCATTGGCGCAGGTTTAACCCATTTTTTGGGCGTGGATGGCGTGATGAAAATCCGCGAAGGCTCAAGCTCCAATGTCATCTTTTCAAACGATAAAAATGTAGAAATCACCCTTCCTTTTGCCGTGCATCTTAACCATTTTGAGCTAGAGCGTTACTATGGCAGTCGTTCGCCTTCAGCGTATACCAGTGACGTTCGTGTGCTTGATGGCAACATGACGCTGGATGCTCAGATATTTATGAACCATACACTCACCTACAAAGGGTATAAATTTTTTCAAACCTTTTACGATCCCGATGAAAAAGGCACGATTCTCTCCGTCACCAAAGACCCTGGCGTTGAGGTGACGTATGTGGGGTATGCATTGCTTTTTTTAGGGCTGATCTTTAACCTTTTAGACCCCAAATCACGTTTTCGAAAACTTATTGCTGAGGTCAAAAGCAGTTCGCTTCTGGTGCTGCTTGTTTTGGTGGTGCAAACACCGTTGTGGTGTGAGAGCGAGTATGTACAAAACTATTTGAGTGAGCATCAGGTTAAGAGTAAAGTGGTCAGTGACGCGTTTGGCAAACTGGTCGTGCAGTCGCGTATGGGACGCATGAAGCCCTTTGATACACTTTCCCAAGAGGTACTGTATAAACTCAGCGGTCACAATAGTCTGTACGATATGGATGCCATGCAAATCGCACTTGGCATGCTTTCCCATCCAACGCTGTGGAAAAACCTTCCGATGATTCAGACCAAAACGCCGAAACTTCGAGCGTTCATTGGCGTGCGAAACGATCAAAAGCTCGCTTCCTTCAATGATTTTTTTGATGGACATCGCTACAAGTTAGAGGCTGAACTTCAAAAAGCACTGGCGATCAAACCCAGCCAGCGTGGGACGTTTGAAAACGATCTCATCAAAGTCGATGAGCGCCTGAGCATTGCGTTTATGCTCTACCAAGGCGTTCTCTTTAAAATCTTCCCACTGCCTAATGATACACACCACACATGGCTTGCCTTTGAGCAGATGTTTGCGCAATTAGAGGGAGAGGAAGCTGAAACACTTAAAGAGAGTTCCACCGCCTTTATCGAGGCACTGTTTGAGCGAGACTATGACAAAGCACTTTTACATGTAAAGACATTTTCACAGTTTCAAACCCACTATGGCGCCGATATTATGCCTTCACCCACACACATCAACATGGAAATACTTTTTAATAAACTGATGCTTTTTGAGCGTTTAACTATGGCGTATGTGCTCTTAGGTTTGGTGCTTTTAGGCGTTGCATTTGGGCGTGTTTTTGCGCCACAAACCTTTACATGTAAACTCACTCGACCGCTGTTTTTTATTGTTGCAGCGCTGTTTGTCGTGCATACCTGTGGATTGGCTTTGAGGTGGTATGTGAGCGGTCATGCACCACTGAGCGACACGTATGAGTCCATTGTGTACATCGCATGGTCGTGTCTGCTTTTTTGCATGCTTTTTATGCGTCGTTCCCTTTTTGCGCTCTCAGGCTCGGTCATGATGGCGGGCATTTTTATGTTTGTCGCACATTTGGGGCACATTGACCCAGAGATCACCAACCTTGTGCCTGTGCTCAAATCCTTTTGGCTTTCGGTGCATGTTTCCATCATTACCGCCAGTTATGGTTTTTTAGCACTCGGCTGTGCGCTGGGATTTTTCACGCTGATTCTCTTTACATGTAAACGCTCCACGCAAATTATTGCGACCATCAAACACCTCACGTCGATTAATGAAATCACCCTTATTTTGGGCTTGAGTCTTTTGGTCATCGGTAACTTTTTGGGCGGTATTTGGGCGAATGAATCGTGGGGACGCTATTGGGGTTGGGACCCTAAAGAGACGTGGGCGTATATTTCTATTTTAGTGTACACTTTCATTTTACATGTAAGACTTGTGCCACGGTTTTATTCACACTATCTTTTTGCCGTGCTCTCACTTTTAGGCTTTGCGTCCATCTTGATGACCTACTTTGGCGTGAATTTTTACCTAGCAGGCATGCACTCTTATGCTACGGGAGATCCTGTGCCCATTCCTACGTGGGTGTATGTGTGCAGTGGCGTGGTTGCTTGTTTGATTGTACTGTCGTATAAAAATAAAAATTTAAAGGAAGAAAAATGAATAAAATTAAATTACTAGCACTTTCACTAGCGCTCATCGGCAATCTTTACGCAGGCGATGTCTATGAAGGCATTGTGGTCGATACGATTGATGGCGGTGGATACACGTACTTGCAGATTGATGACACGAAGAAAAAATACTGGGTTGCCGTTGAGGGCGTGAAAATCGAAAAAGGGACAGAAGTCCGTTTTACCGAAGAGATGAGAGTTAAAAATTTTCAAAGTAAGGCGTTAAATCGTACCTTTGATGAGGTCGTGTTTGCATCCAACCTTCAACACCGCACCAACGTTCCAGAAGCTGGTAATCTTGCTTTAATTACAGAGCAAGTGAAAGAGTCTCCTTACAAACAAAAGGATACAATAAGTGTCAAAGAGGCATGGGAAAAACGTGCCAGTTTGAAAGACAAAACAATTACAATTCGCGGTAAGGTTGTCAAAGCTTCACAGAACATCATTTCACGTAACTGGATTCATATTCAAGATGGTACGGGTGAGGGAAGTGAAGTAGGGCGCATCGTCTTTACCTCAAAAGAACTCCCAAAAGTGGGAGATATTGTAACGGCAACGGGTGTTGTTACCATTGATAAGGACTTTGGCTCGGGTTATTTTTATAAAATTATTGTTGAAAATGCTACATTTACTAAATAAATTATTTTAAAGAGAGTTCAATGGCAAATGATTCTTTATCTCTGATCGCTTCATTGCCACTGTTCGATGCGCTAGAACATGAAGATATCGAAAAGATCGCCTCCTTTTGCACGGTACGTCATCACAAAGCAGGTGACGTACTTTTTTATGAGAAAGACACCAAAGATTCGATCTATTATATCATCAACGGTTCAGTCAAGTTTTACAAGGTGGATCGTTTCGACAATGAAATCTTTCTCTACAAACTCTATTCAAACTCGCTCATTTTCAACGTCTCCAAGCTGATCGACAGTTTTTTCATCAGCTGTTACGCGAATGCGGAATTTTTGGAAGACAGTATGGTGCTTTCCATCCAGAGTGAGCCGTTTCGTACGATGATCTATGCGAATCATCGTTTGATGACGAAGATTTTGGAAGAGTCGTTTAAAATGATTCAGCAGATGCAGTGTATTATTAGCCGTGATGTTGTGTTCGATGGAACAGCAAAAGTGGCGCATATGCTCGTTAATGAGCTTGAAACCTTTAACCGCCTAAAAAAACATGAAATTGCCTATATGCTACACATTCAACCCGAGACACTTTCACGTATTTTAAACAAACTCACCCGTAATGGAACGATTGAAATCGAAAAAAACAGTGTGGTCATCTTGAATATTCAAGAATTAAAAGAGATTTATGAGTAGGACATTATGATTAAGCCAACAACGATTAGTACCAAAATGAAATTAGCAGGTGGACTGCTCTCTTTCGTGATTATTTTCATTATCTCTTTAACCGTGATGATGAATCAGATGAGCAAAAAAGACTCCTATATCATCAACATTGCGGGTAAACAGCGTATGCTTTCGCAAAAGATCAGTAAAGAGACGTTTTTCATCGTACATCGCCATACCAATGACTTTCGTGAGCTCAATACCGCGGTGGGTCTTTTTGAAAGCAGTCTGAAAGACCTGCTGTATGGCAATGATGCCAAAGGTATTTATGCCCCGCAAAATGAACGCATTAAAGCCAAACTCGAAGAGGTCATGGCACTGTGGCTTCCGTTTCGTTCAGAAGTCGAAGCGCTTAAAAGTGGGATTGAAGAGGTGCGCCCCGATATGGAAGTGCTGACCCCTCGCATCGAAAAACTGCTGATGCTTTCAGATACGGTCGTGCAACGCATGGTCAAAGCCAATCTGAGCAACATTCACATCGATCTCTCAGGTCGTCAACGCATGCTTTCTCAACGTATGGGACTCTATGTAAACCGCTATTTGCGCTTGGCAAATGCTCAAGATTTACTGGTTTTCTCTGATGCGAGAGCACTGTATAACAAAACGATTAAAAGCTTTTTAGATGACCCTGCGGTAAAAAATTCTCCTGAAGTGTATGCTATTGTCAAAGAGAACAACGCGTATTGGGAAGAGTACATTGTTTATTTAGAGCATGTGATTGCTGTGGAAAATGGGATTAACAAGCATATGGCGTATGTGTATGAAAAAAATGTGCAGCTGCTCAACGCGATGGACGAGGCGGTTTGGCTTTACACTGCCCATAGCGAAGCAAAGAACGATATGTTCCTCAAATTTCAGTACATTGCACTTTTGGTTGGACTCATTATTATCGTCTATGCCTTCGTCATGTCAAAAGAGATTATTGAGCATTTAGAGGGATTTGTTCAAAAGGCCAAAGAGCTAGCACATGGCGATGTAAGTAAGTTTTCAACGCTACCTGTCACGCTCTCCTCCAACAGCGAAGATGAGTTGCAAGAAGCTTCTTCGCACATTTCACTTTTTGTCCATAAAGTCAATCTCGCGATGAAAGATTCCGAAGATGCGCTCAAAAAAGCTGAAAATGCGGTCTCTCAACTCCAGCAACTTGCGGAAGATGTGGAAGATGTCATTGAAGATATGGGAATTGATGAGCATGATAAAAAGACATTTGACAAAAATGTCAATGCCACGGAAGACATTGCGATTCAGTCCGCTGAAAATCTCATTCATGTCAATCGTATGTTGCAAAAGCTGAAAAAAAAGCCTCAATGCGATGGTCGATAGCAGCAATCAAGTGGACGAAAAAAAAAGACGTGTAACAATTTATTTAAACTCTTAATGTATTATATTTAAAAGATTGCATAAGAGGCTTGAATGAAAAAAGTTTATATTATTCATGGTTATTTTGCTTCGCCAACGGATCATTGGTTTCCTTGGTTTGTCGAAAAAGTTCATGCCGATTATGACATCGAAGTTGCAGTGTTGCATATGCCAACACCTGAAACCCCTGATATGGATACGTGGCTTGAAAAACTTCACGATAAAATTGGCATGCCGAGCAACGAAACGTTTATTATCGCACACAGTTTAGGCTGCATCACCCTTTTGCGTTACCTTGATAGCCTTCAAGAGAGCTTTGCCCTTGGTGGTATGATCTTGGTTTCACCTTTTGATAAACCTCTCGAAGTTTTCCCCAATCTCAATTCGTTCGTTGATGTTACGCTGGATTTTGCCAAGCTTTCACGTAGTATTGCTCAGAAGTATGTCATCTTCTCGGACAACGATATGTATGTACCGCCATTTGTAAGCAAAAACATAGGTGTCAAACTTGACAGTGCTCTTCTTGAAATCCCACGTGGCGGACATTTTTTTAGGCATCGAAGGGTTTGAAACGTTCCCTGAACTGTATGAAATTTTTAAAATGATGTTGGCAAAAAGATAACTTAAACTCAAAGTTCTTCGTGTAAAAGTTTGATACCAAGCGCTAAAAAAAAGTGCACCGATACTTCTGTTAAACCAAAGTGCAAAGGTATGATGCGCGTGTAATTTTGAGATAAACACCATGGCTAACCATGCGACAATGATATTCCAGATTGTTCCATTGATGTCAAATAAAATACCTAAAAACAGCATACTCATTGCTTTGTTATCGGCGGTAATATCTACAAACTGTGGTAAAAATGCAAGGAAAAAAAGTGCTACTTTTGGGTTGAGAATATTGGTAAGAAAGCCTTGCCAAAAGATGTTTCTTAATGTTTGATGGGCAGTTTTTGTCTTTACATGTAAAGGGGTTTGAGGTGAGCGCAATATCGTGATACCAATGTAAATCAAATAAGCTGCACCGATGCTTTTAATGATGCTAAATGCCACTGCCGAGGTTGCAAGCAAAGCTGAGAGTCCAATCGTTGTTGCCAAGATATGTACCAGACACCCCGTACCAATACCAAGGGCTGCAAAAAATCCTGCACGAAATCCTTGTGTACTTGAACGCCCGACAATATATAGCGTATCAACCCCCGGTGTAATGTTTAAAAGCAAGCCTGAAAGGATGAAAAGCCAAAGGTCATGCGTCCCTAACATAGATCACCTCCTATCAATAAAAATATCAGTCAATTATACTCAATTTATTTTTGGTGTGTTTTATAGTGTTTAACTAAGTGTTTTGGTGAAATACCGATCCAATACAAACAACTCAAAATGCGGTTACGAAGCGTCGTGTAAAGGATGCCTTCTTTCTGCCACCTTCTGGATGATGTTAAGGCTTTGGGCTTTAAAAGGTCGATCTTCTCGCCTTGTTTTTTAATGCGTTTCATGATCTCCACATCTTCCATCAGCGGTATTTTGGCATAACCATCTAGCTCTCTAAAGAACGATGATTGAAAAAACTGGGCTTGGTCGCCATAAGGAATTTGAGTGAAAGAGGTGCGAAGATTTGCCATGGTTTCGATAAAGCGAAAAGCATAGCGCGCATCGTCAATTCCCAGTGAAAAAGCCCCCGCTTTGTTTATATGTAAAGACTCTTTGATGAGAGTATCCCATGCGTTTGGAAGCAATGTGTCGGCATGTAAAAAAAGCAAAATCTCACCACGTGCTTTGCGTGCACCTTCGTTCATCTGTGAGGCTCTTCCTTTTGGGGCGAGGATGATGTGAACATCTTGTAAGGCTAAACATTCCACCGTTGTTTTTTCATGCGTGTCGACCACGATGATCTCATAGTTTTGACTTTGTGCCATCTTCCGTAAATGTGCTAGGGTTTTAAGCAGTGTTTCGTTTTCATGGAAGACGGGAATGATGACACTGATGTGGGATAATGTGCTTAAAACACTCCGTGCAAAGTGTGCTAGCGGTGTCGTGAAATCTTTACATGTAAAAGCGCGTAGGTCATCCAAGGTGTCGATGTCACGGAGCATCGCACCTTTGGCAACGCGAAGATGTTCCATCTTTGAAAGCGTTTTGACATAGACATCCTTTTGGCTGTACGTGATACCCCAAAACGCCTCTTGGCAAAAGGTGTGTGCGTGAAAACCAATGCAATAGTAACCCCCATCCAGCGTAGGAGAGAGTAGGGCATCGTTGTGAGAAAGTAGCGTAAACGTTTCTTGTAAAATATGCTCATCCACTTCGGGAATATCCGAACCCACCAAAATAGCACTCGTAT
The DNA here is from genome assembly GCF_002162315.1 of Sulfurospirillum diekertiae. Lineage (NCBI taxonomy): Bacteria > Pseudomonadati > Campylobacterota > Epsilonproteobacteria > Campylobacterales > Sulfurospirillaceae > Sulfurospirillum > Sulfurospirillum diekertiae. The sequence continues at coordinate 824,440 of NZ_CP021416.1, forward strand.
ATCCTTGTTCAAACACTATTTCAAAGGCATTTTTCATACGCTCACCCAAGTCCTTGCCTCTTTGATAAAAGAGAGATTTGTTTTCCAAATAAGCAGGTAAAGGCGAATGTGCTTCATCGTCATATGCCACGATAACATCGACATCGTGTGGCGCTGTTAGGCAAAGCAGTTGCTCACACATAAGGCGATAAAGCGCGGTAGCATTTTCGTCACCAAGGTGCTGTGCAAGACGTGTTTTTACTCGACCAACAAGGGGCGCTTTTAAAAAAAGAATCAGTGCGTTTTGACACATAAATGGCGCTCCACAATAGCGATAAACGCTTCCACACTCTTTACATGTAAAAAGTGTTCAACCAGCTCAATGCTCAGATTTTCGCACAGCACATAGGCTTTTGTTTTGGCTTTCTTAGAACGAATCGCCTCAAGGGGTTTAGCTTTGGCAGGTACGACCAAACGGCGTGAAAGTTCTGCTCCACAAAAGCCGACACTCTGCTGTAAAATGTGCTCAGGTACGCCACCCACTTTTTTTTCAAAGGCTTTCCAAAAAGCGGAAATGGTGGGTTTGAATTGGAGAGGTTTTTTCTCAAAAAGGGTGTAGATTTCACCCAAAAGGATGTGTGCTAAAAGTGTTCCTACATCAAATCCTAAAGGACCAAAAAAAGAGAACTCTGCATCAATGATGGCGATGTTTTCATTTTTTATCATGATAGAGCCTGTGTGCAAATCACCGTGAATCAAACACTCTTTCTCCTGTTGAAAGAGGTTTAAAAGCAGATTGATATTTTGTAAAAAAAGCGCACTTTTTGATTTGGAGCAAAAGAAAGATGGCAAGACTAAAGCAGGGTGATTGGAAATGTAGGGAAAAATAAAAATATACTCTTCGCTGATACGTTTTAGCGTAGCATTTTCGTAGTAACGCTCATCTTTTTTCGGTGGTGTTTTAGCATAAAGTGTTGCTAAAAATAAGCCCAGTTTTGTGTAAATGGAAAGCGGAATAAACTGCTCAAACTGAGCACTTTGTAAGAGTTTATACTCCACAAGATCTTCCATCGCAAAGCAAAATGCTTCTTCATCACAATGGTAAATGTTCGGAATGAATGATGGCGCGATAGTTTTAAAGTAAGAGAGCGTGTGCATCTCCACACAAATGCGTTCTTGTGGCAAAGGAAAATCTTTACCAAGAAGCCTAAGATAGGGTGCTGCATATTTGAGGATGAGTGTTTTTTTTCTCTCATCGCTGACACGAAAGATAAAATTTAAGTTACCATCTCCAATTTCACTGACATGCAAAGGCGTAGGGTTAAAAAATGTGTTTAAAGCTGTTGTCTTCTTGATATAGTCAATAATCTCGTTTTCGGTTTGCATGTCTCAAATCCTTACATGTAAAAGCGCCATTATAGCAAAACAGTCAACAAACATTGACCGTGTTAACCTTTTTCTAAGTCGTAACAGTTTATCATGTCGTATAACTCATGTAATGGCTTAAGGTTTAAGCGTACATCAAAAGTGACATGAAACTGCTCTTTTTGATACTTTCCAAAATCCTTACATGTAAAAATTCCCTTTAGGAGAACAGATGAAACTTGCTTCATTTTTTGTGTTGCCAATTGCGGCTTTATTATTGATTGGTTGTGGTGGAAAGGTCAAAGAAAACTCAAAATACAACTACATTACAGCAGATGAGACGGCAAAATTGATACGTGAAGATGCTTCTAAAATCGTTCTTGTTGATATTCAAGAAAAGCCTGATTTTGATGAGGAACATTTAAAAGGTGCATTGGCGACGTATGCGTACCCTGTGAAAACAGAAGATGAAAAAGCAAGACTTGCCGCACTGCTCCCCGAAATCAAAGAGGGTCAAAAAGTGATTATTGTTTGTCCAAGGGGTGGTGGAGGAGCGGATCGCGCTTATGATTTTTATCTCTCCAAAGGTGTTAAAAAAGACAACCTTTTAACCCTCAAAGATGGACAATACGGTTGGCCGCGCGATAAAGTCAAAGATGTTTTAGCCGTCAGTAAATAATGCTCAAACCACGCAAAATCGCGATACTGCTCTTTGTCGGTGTCGCGCTTACCCTTCTTTTTACCTGCCCTCAAAGCAGAAACTATTTTTTTGATGTGGTGGGGTTGTTCGAAGGGCTTGATATTGAAAAGATTAAAGCGTACATTCTCTCCTTTGGCATCTTAGCGCCTTTGATCTCCTTTGCCCTGATGGTTTTCCAAGCTGTTGTTGCTCCTTTGCCCGCATTTCTTATTACGTTTGCGAATGCGGCGCTGTTTGGTTGGGTGTACGGAGCTGCACTTTCATGGGTGAGTGCCATGGTGGGAGCACTTTTGTGCTTTTACATCGCCAAATTTTTAGGGCGTGAAGTGGTTGAAAAGCTGACCAGTAAGATGGCGTTAGAGAGTGTTGATGCTTTTTTTGAGAAGCATGGCACCTATGCTATTTTGATAGCACGCCTTTTACCTTTTATCTCCTTTGATGTGGTGAGTTACGCCGCAGGACTGACGTCAATGAGTCTTCGCTCTTTTTTGATCGCCACAGGTGTGGGGCAACTGCCTGCAACGCTTGTGTACTCGTATGCGGGAGAGATGCTCACAGGTGGTACTCAAACGATTGTGTATGGACTTTTGATTTTATTCTCCCTCTCAATTTTGATTTATCTGATTAAGCGAGTGTATCGTGGAAAGTAAAATAAAAACCTACGAGAGCGAGTGTGTGGACTGTCGAAGTTGTATGAAGGGTTGCCCGATGTTGTACAGCTTCACCATCTCACCCAAAAAATTGCTCACAAAATTTACCACGGAGATTCCCAGCTCTCAAATGGCATTTTCATGCGCCAATTGTGGTTTATGTGCGCATATGTGTCCTCGTGACATCGACTTTGGGGCGATCTTCACAGCGTCTAAAAAGAACTACGCTGAAGATAAAAAAGTGTTGAAAAAGTATGGATACGGTGGAGTCATCTTCCATCAAAAAAGTAGTTTTTCAAAACTTTTTTCTACTACAAAAAAGTTTACACAAGGAGAGTACACCCATATGGCATTTATGCTGGATGTGCGCTAAGCTCGTACTCTCCGAGCCTCGTTCACACCGTTTTTAATTATTTACAATCCAAATGCTCAGGCATAGGTATCATTCAACAGTGCTGTGGCACTCCGACACGTGTTATGGGTGACATGGAGCAGTTTAAAATCTACCACTCACAACTTGAGCGCGATCTTGACACAATGGGCGCAACCACCGTGGTTACAGCATGTGAGAACTGCTTTATGAGCATCAAAACCTATGCACCACACATTAAAATTGTCTCACTTTATTCACTATTAGTGGAAATTGGGCTTCCCGAAAGCGCCAAGGAGCGCCATAAAAATACTTTGAAAATGGCATTGCATGACCCCTGTCCCACACGGTATGAAAAAAAGATTCATCACGATGTCCGTACCCTTTTAGCGCAGATTGGTCTGCCGTATGAAGAGTTTAAACAAAATCGTGAGAAGACGCTGTGTTGCGGAAGTGGCGGTATGTTGGAGTTGACCAATTCTGCTTTAGCGCATGAGCAAATGCGCACGCGTGCCAGCCAAACTGAGTGTGAAAGCATCGTCAGTTACTGTCAAAGTTGCGCGGAGTCGATGAACAAAGGGGGGAAAAATGGGGTGCATCTACTCGATCTCATCTTTAACCCAACATTTGAGATGAAGCAAAAAGAGCAAGGAACTTTAAAAAAATGGTACAACCGTTTTAGCGCACGTCAAATGATCAGCGCTTTAAAGGATAACACATAAAAAAGGTCATACTTTTTTTAGCCTTTGGCATTTTGATGTTTGTCTTTTATAAAAATGGCGTGCTCTCTTACGCGCAAGTCGAATCAATCAAAACGTTTGTGCTGGGCTTTGGCATTTACGCACCGCTTATTTTCATAGCTCTCTTCACACTCGCACCGCTTATCTTCTTTCCCGATGGTATTTTGGCTCTTGCAGGTGGACTTATCTTTGGGTTTGTATGGGGGAGTGTTTACATCGTTTTAGGCGCACTGTGCGGCGGTACGTTGTCGTTTTACCTTGCACGGCTTTATGGCAAAAAAATGCGTGAAAAATTGGCGCATGAAAAACTCATCAACTTTCAAAAAAGCGTTCAAAAGCATGGTTTTGTGATGATTTTACTGCTTCGTTTAGTCCCGCTTGTGCCGTTTAACATCATCAGTTACAGCGCTGGCTTTTCAACGATTCGCTACCGTGATTTTTTCTTTGCAACGCTTTTGGGTATGATGCCAGGTGTACTGGTGTATGCGAACATCGGCGCGCAATCGCTGAGTTTTGGAAGCAGAGAGTTTTACATCTCAGTGAGCTTATTGGTTGTGCTTGTGGTCGTTTCGATGGTTTTAAAACAACGTGTAAAAAAAAGGTTGGAAACGTATGAAAAGTAATTGGCAACGCATTGTTTTTGAGGAGAGACCCCTTTATGTGCATCGTTACAGTGCGGACTGGTTTGTACCCAATGCAAGTGCGGATGCTTTGTTACAAAGTGAAGCAAAAAGCCTTGCGCATGAGGCGTTAAAACGTCGTATTTCTGAGCCAAACCCTTTGGTTTATATACCAAAATCAACTTCTCAAACATCGCTACAAGAGTTTTGGATCCATCTGACCAATCGTTGCAATCTCTCCTGTACGCATTGCCTTTTTAGCTCTTCTCCCACCGAAAAAGATACGCTGAATTTTGAGACCATTGCTTTACATGTAAAAGAGGCGTACGCACTGGGCTGTCGGCTTTTTATCATCAGTGGTGGTGAACCGTTGGTGCATCCTGAGTTGTTGGCGTTGGTGGAGTTGATTTTAGCACTCAGCGACACCGAAGTGGTCATCTTGACCAATGGTATGTTGCTTGAAAAAATCTTTACATGTAAAGAGTTTCCAACCTCTCGTTTGCATTTTCAAATCAGTCTTGATGGTCTGTCCAAAGAGCATGATGCCATTCGTGGGCAGGGAAGTTTTGACAAGCTTGAACATAATATTCTTTGGCTTCAAAAGGCGGGTTATTCGTTCTCTTTATCGGTGTGTTTGCATCCGCTGAATATTCACAGTTTAGAAGCCATTGTGGCATTGGCAAGTGAACTTAAAGCAGGGCATCTGCATTTCTTGTGGTATTTTTCACGTGGACGTGGTGAAAATGAGGGCTTGATAGACCAAGATATACTCTTTAAGGCGCTGATACATGCCTATGAAAAAGCGCAACAATTAGGCTTGGTCATCGACAATTTTGAAGCCCTGAAAACGCAAATCTTCGCCCCTAAAGGCACGGTACACGACGGCTCTAGTTCAGGGCGCAGTTCCATCGCTTTAGGCTACGATGGGCACTTTTACCCGAGTGCGGCGATGGTAGGCGAAAATGAACTTTTAATGGAAGGCAAAAGCATCGCTGAAGCGCTTGAAAGTAGGGTGGCTAAAGCGATTGCATCGCATTCTATTACGTCTCTCACTTCTCCTTTTCGTTTTTTACTCGGTGGCGGTGACTTAGACCACAGCTTTTCTCATGCCAAAACGTTGATGGGCGATGATCCGTATGAGCCACTTTTGGAAAAGCTTGCCTTGTGGCTGATCATGCAAGAGGCGAAGCGGTTTGAGCTTTTACATGTAAAGCCTGCTTTGTGTTTGGAAATGGGTGACATCTTGTACAGTTGTGGTGCGAATGAGGGTGTGGCGCATACCCATGCCAACTGTCTACTTGCCACAGGCGAGAGCGAGTCGTTGCGCCTTGTGAAAGCTTTTTACCATGATGCAGCATTGGAGGACAAAGAAGACATACTCAATCCTGCGTGCTACGAAGAGCAGTACCTCTCGCATATTCCTGCGCATTTGCGCTTTCGTGGGTATGGCTGTGGCAGTCCTATCTTAGATGCAAAGCTCAAGCAGGGTGAATCCATGCTCGATTTGGGTTCTGGCAGAGGCATTGAGTGTTTTATTGCCTCTAAATTGGTGGGTCAAACGGGACGCGTCGTGGGTGTTGATATGCTCGACTCCATGCTGAAAATCGCGCGAAGCGGGGCAGAAGAGGTGGCGCAAAGTCTGGGCTACAACAACCTCACGTTTGCCAAAGGCTATCTTGAAGCATTGCCAGAGGAAGAGGGGAGTTTTGATGTCATCACTTCCAACTGTGTGCTGAATCTCTCTAGTCACAAACGTAAACTGTTTGCAGAAATATTTCGGGTACTTAAAAAGGGTGGAAGGCTCGTAGTTTCGGATGTTGTATGCGATGAAGAGGCAAGCGCCATCATCCGCAATGACGCAAAACTGAGTGGCGAGTGCATCGGTGGAGCACTGACACAAGTGCATCTTTTAGGACTGCTTCGCGAGAGTGGTTTTGAAAACGTGGAGCTTATCAAGCGCTTTGTTTACCGCGAAGTACAAGGGCATATGTTTTACTCACTTACGTTTGTTGCACATAAATCAAACGTGCAAAGACAGGTTGATGTTATCTATAAAGGGATTGCTGAAAGCCTTGTTTTTGAAAATGGAGTTGTGCTTCTTAAAGGCATCAAAACACGTATCAATGAGTCTTTGGCAAAGAAGTTAGAAAGTGAGCTATTTATTTTGGATGACAAAGGCAGTGTGATCAACCAAGAGGGGCAAAGCTGTTGTTGTGCGACACCACCTGAGTCCAAACCAAGCCTTTTACTCAATCCTACAGCAAAAGTTTCTTCTCATGTAACGTCTAAGAAAAACCATAACTGTATGGTCTGCTCATCAGCGCTTGTTTACACTACCTCACCGCACGAAGTGACATGTTACTACTGTGGAAATATGAGCGTTCAAAGCGTTACATGTAAAGAGGGGCATTATGTGTGCGATGCGTGTCATGCAAAAGAAGCGTTAGCCGTCATCGAACACATCTGCGCTACGTCTAAAGAGCGTGATATGCTTAAACTTTTTGCGCAGATACGAGAGCACCCCAGCATCCCAAAACACGGACCTGAACATCATGCCATGGTGCCTGCCATCATCGTGACAGCGTATAAAAATAGCGGTGGGAAACTCCCCGAAAATGCACTTAAAACAGCGATTTTACGCGGTTCTAGTATTATGGGTGGCGCGTGTGGATTTTTAGGGATTTGCGGTGCGGCTTCGGGAGTTGGTATCGGCTTTGCGATTGTATTGGAGGCTTCACCCGTTGCCAAAAAAGCACGTTCTGCTGCTCAAAAAGTAACGTATGCTGTGCTCGGTAAAATCGCTGAGTACGAAGCGGCGCGTTGTTGTCATAGAGAAGTCTGGACAGCCCTAAATATCGCGTCATCGTTGTCCGAAACCTTTTTACATGTAAAGCTTCTGGCACAAACAGAAGTCAAATGCGACCAAAAGAAATTTAACCAATATTGCTACGGAAAAGAGTGCCCGATATTTTAAAAGTAGGTAAGAGCGAATGCTGAAATATAAACGTGAATTTATTGGCGAATTCTTAGGGACGTTTATGATGGTGATGTTTGGATGTGGCTCTGTTGCCGTATCGGTGTTGTTTAATGCCCATCAAGGATTGTTCCAAATAGCGACGATTTGGGGTATGGGTGTTAGTCTTGCCATTTACGCAGCACGTCATTTATCGTGCGCACATCTCAACCCAGCCGTGACGTTGGCAATGGTGACGAGCCAAAGAATGACGATCAAAAAAATGCCTGTTTATCTGATAGGGCAGTTTCTTGGCGCTTTTAGTGCAGGCATGATGGTGTATGCGCTCTTTAATCCTTCTATTGTGGCCTTTGAAAATGCGCATCACATGGTTCGTGGTACGCAAGAATCCATTGCGATCGCAAAAATGTTTGGTGAATATTATCAACTCCCTAACAGTACCGCTATCGTCTCGATGCCCTTGGCGATGATCGCAGAAGGATTTGGGACGTTCTGCCTTGTGCTCATCATCTTCTGTTTGACAGAGAGCTGTAATTTGGGACGACCCGATGATAATATAGCCCCCATTCTCATAGGGCTAGCCGTCACTTCCATCATCTGTCTTATCGCCCCTTTAACGCAAGCAGGTCTGAACCCCGCACGGGATTTTAGTCCCCGCATGGTTGCATGGATATTTGGCTGGAAACAAGCATCTTTTCCCGATCAAGTTGGAGGTTTCTTTTGGGTCTACATTCTTGCTCCTTTACTTGGAGGAATGAGTGCGGGATTTTTATTTACACACCTCATTGAGCCTCTAATGCGTAACAAATGTGAAAAATGTGACTGCCAATAAAAAGGATGATGATGAAAACACGTATTATTTTAGTAGGTGGATTTTTGGGAGCGGGTAAAACAACGCTGCTGTGTGAGTCAGCACGAATGCTAAGCGAACAAGGCAAACACGTTGGTCTAATCACCAATGATCAAGCATCGGGACTGGTCGATACAGCATTTCTTGAGCGCTCTCTCAGTTGCGTTACAGAGGTCAGTGGTAGCTGCTTTTGCTGTAATTTTAATGGTTTTGTAGAGGCTATCTCTCACCTCAAAGCAAAAGGTGCTATGGAGATGATTATTGCTGAACCTGTAGGCAGTTGCACGGATCTTTCTGCCACGATTATGCAGCCCTTAAAACAAAAATTTGAAGAGGATTTGATCGTTTCGCCGCTGAGTGTTTTAGTCGATCCCGAACGATTGAACGCTATACTCAAAGGTGGTGCATCGGGGCTTCATGAAAGTTCGGCGTATATTCTTCAAAAACAGCTTGATGAAGCCGATATGATTGTCATCACAAAAATAGATTTACTGACATCGGATGAGCTTGAAACCTTAAAAAGGTGCGTTGCCAAGAGGTGGCCATTGGCTAAAATCTTCTCTTTAAGCGCTAAAAGTGGTGAAGGCTTGGATCTGTGGCTTGATGAAGTGACCCATTCTACAGTAGCAGGAACGCACTTAGCCGAAGTTGATTATGATATTTACGCACAAGGAGAGGCTGTACTTGGATGGCTTAACACGACAGTAACGCTTAAAGGTCACTCTGTGAATTGGGACACGTTCACGCAAAAAGTGTTAAAAAGCTTGGCAGAGCGGTTTGATGCTTTAAACTTAACCGTTGGGCATGTCAAAGTGTTACTCGAAGCAGACAAAAAGTATAACATAGGCAATGTGACAGGAAAGAGTGAGACTCTTAGCGTAAGAGGTAGTGCAGGAAGCGGAAATCAGGCTCAAATGACGTTGAATGCACGTGTTGAAATGAATCCAGCAGCGTTAGATCGTATCGTAGCTGAGGTCATTTCTAAGGTATGTGGCAATGAGATTGCTCAAAAAATCGAAGCTTCCAAATGCCTGCAACCCGGACGTCCAAATCCAACTTACCGCTACGATTATGTCGTATGATAGTGCTTCATAAAAAGATGATGTAACCACCACGAAAAGGCAATAACACCGCTTCCCAAAGTCAGTAAGGGATAATTAGTCGGCGTTCCCCAGATGAGAAGGTTTATAATCAACCCTGCGGGAACGTGTACATTGTTCATGATGGCAAGCACTCCTGCATCGACTTCGCATGCGCCTTTGTTCCACAGAAAATACCCAAGACCCGAAGCGACAACCCCTAGCCACACTAAAACGCCCCATTGTATCAAAGTAGGTGAGAGTTTATCGGTGTTGGCAAACAGTCCAAACGCAACGATGCTGACAAGCAGTGCTCCAAAGTGAAAGTAACCAAATACATCACGTTGTACAATATTTGTGTTGGATTCCATTACTTTTTTATAGGCACTTTGCCCAAGAGCAAAACAGATATTCGCCCCTTGAACCATCAAAAAGCCTGTAATAAACTCAGAATTGACGTTTTGATAACGAATAATATACGCCCCCAAAACCGCCACACCTGTGCTGATAAGATACAGCGGTTTAAACTGCCCCTTTAGTCCATCATAAATCAGCGTCACATAGATAGGTGTAAAAATGGTGAAAAGAATGACCTCAGGAACGGTAAGAAATAAAAAGGATTGATAGAAAAAGATATACATGAAGCCAATTTGCACACTGCCAATCAGCATGATTTTAAGCTTTAATTTTGTGGGAACACCTCGAAATTTTGTAAAAGGCAAAAAAACCAGTGACGAGAGGCCAATACGCACCAACACTGCAAAATAGCTATCAACCTGACCTGCCAAAACTTCGCCAATAAAACTAAATGAAAATGCCCAAATTAGCGTCATTAAAATCAAATATCGCATGTGAATCCTTGTGAAAATGAAGGTGTTACTATAGCATGGGGAGAATTAGATTTAAAGAAAAGAATTGGGGAGACTAAAGGTGAGAAGATATTTTTTAGGTTTACATGTAAAGAAAGACAGAGAGTAATAAGTTAAAAGTTTAGCTCATTTTTGTTCTTTGTTTTAAAGTATTACATATTATAAAAGAGTTCTTTTGTAGCACTTTTTGAAAAAAAATTGAAAGGTAAGCTTTAATATTTATTGTTTTATTTCATATTCTTTTTGAAGGGAGTAATATAAAAAATTATTTAATAAGGAACAAAATGAGTTTAAAAATATTACTTGATGATCAAATTGATAAACTATTTGATGACAACCCTGAATTAAAGTCAATAAAAAAGAATGTTTTTGAAATTGCTGTTGCTTCATTTGCAAACTTAAAATATTTATATGGATTAGAAATCGATGATTTAATTGATGGAATTATGGGGCAATCTGGTGATGAAGGTATTGATCATTGCTATGTATTTTGTAATGGGATGCTCGTAAAAGATGAAAATCATCCCATTAACAAAGAAAGTAGTATTAAAGTAAAATTTTTTCAAGCTAAAAAAGAAACAGGATTTTCAACTACTGGATTTAAAAATTTGAAAGAAGGGATTGAAGAAATCTTTAATTTAGAACTACCTTTAGATAAACTTCGTGTAATAGGTGCAAATCAAGATATTATAGAGATGGCTGAGTTAATACGCACAATATTTAGAAAATCAAGTAGAGAACGGGCTAGCTTTAGCTGTGAAGTGTATTATGCAACTATATCCACAGAACTAAATATTTCAGCAAAAATATTACATTTACAAGATGAATTAAAAAATAATTCTTTACATATTCCTTTTGAATTTGAATATTGGGGGGCTCAAAGACTTTTAGACTTGACTGAAAAACATGAGGAAGCTATTGAAATAAAGTTTAGTTCTCAGCCACTTGAAATAAAAGAAAGAGGTATTGAATTAAGTGGTTATACAGGGTTAGTTGCTGGAAATGATTTAATAAACTCCTTATTAGATGAAGAAAATAATTTTAAAAGTCATTTAACCGAGGGAAATGTTAGATATTTTTTAGGAGAAGATAAAAAAATAAATAATTCAATTATTGAAACTGCAAAAAGCCAAAGAGGTGCTGAAAATTTTTGGGCTATGAATAATGGTTTAACTATTATTGGAGATTCAATAGAGCCTTTAGGCAATAACGAATATAGCATACTTAATCCACAAATTGTTAATGGATGTCAAACTGTTCATTGTCTTCATTATGCCTTTAACGAAATTAAAAGATTACCAGAGACTTTAAAAGTTTTTGTGAAAATTGTAAAAACTAATAAATTGGACATTCAAACTGATATTATCAGTGCGACAAATTCTCAAAATCAAGTAAAATCAATTAGTTTAAAAGCTAATGATAATATTCAACGAAATATAGAAAAATTTCTTAAAGATGTTGGTATATACTATGAAAGACGAGAAAATTTTTATAAAAGACAAGGGTTTACAGGCAATAAAGTAATTGGTTTGTTAAAAATGGCACAAATAGTACATACAGTTATAAACAAGGAGTCTATAATTGCAATGAATGATACATCTACACTCTTTGAAACTCAAACTAAATATGATTCTATTTTTAATGATTCAGCAGATTTTGACATATATAAATATACAACTATTCTATATCAAAAAATTTGGACAATGAAAAATTCAGATTTAAGAGTTAACACTTATACTGATAGTATTAGAAGCTTGATTTCAAAAGGAGGCTTGATTTTTTTACATATTGTGAGTTCCTTGATGATGTCAAGAGTGGTTGTTAAAGACGAAGAAGTTCAAAAATTAACTTCCAATTTAATAATAAATACTCCTACTAGAAACAATCCATTTTCAAAAAGAAAGGTTCAATTATTTGAAGAATTAGATAATGAAACTTTTTTTAGATGCTATTTATCAAGAAGCAAAAACAATATTCTTTGAAGCGGCTCAATCATATCAAACAATTACAGGAAAAGAACAAATATCTCTATTCAAGAATAGAACTTTTGATAAAGATTACTTAAGACCTATTATTGATAAATATTTGATATAAAAACATTAAGAGAATAAAAAGAAATGCTTGCTTTTGAGGGAATTTTAGGGTACTAATTGAAGCTAGTACGGATTCATTCTTAAACCACATGCTCCAAAATAATCCCTACAAACAAAAGCAGTCCAAAGAGGGTTGAGAGTTGTGCGGTTGCTTGCATGGCGGGCATTAGCTCAAGAGCGGTTCTTTTGATTTTAAAGCCAAGGATGGCTCGCAAGGCTTTGGGGAGGCTCAAGAAAACCAGCAGTGCCCAAAACGAGATGACATGTGCCAAAACCAAACCGACCATCCACAGATACGCGGTGGCGATGACGTAGCTAAAGACTTTAACCGCTCGTTCGTATCCTAAAACGATGGGTAAGGTGTGTCGTCCTTTTTCTTGATCGTTGTCTAAGTCTCGAAGGTTGTTTGCCATATTGATCGCACCCACTAAAAAGCCGATGGGCAGTGAGATGAGCACCGCGCGCATCGTGAGGGTGTCCGCTTGAATAAAAAAGGCGATCCAGAGAATAAACAGCCCCATAAAAAGCCCAGAGGCGATTTCTCCAAAAGGCGTATACGCGATAGGTTTAGACCCACCCGAATACAAATACCCAACCGCCATACAGCCAATGCCAGAGAGTCCAACCCACCAACTGCTATGGATGCAGATGTAAAGCCCGATAAACAGAGAAATCAGACATAAGAGTTTGGCTAAATTGGAAATGGTTTTAGGCTCAAAGCCATCGCGCACGATGCTACCGCCAATGCCGATGGAATCTTTCGTATCGAGCCCGCGTTTATAGTCAAAATATTCATTGAAAAGATTGGTAGCGATTTGAATCAGCATGGAGGCTGTGAGCATTGCCCAAAAGAGGTTCCATCGTACCGTGTAGGTGTATTCCAACGTCAAGGCTGTGCCTAAGATGACGGGGACAAACGAAGCGGTTAAAGTGTGTGGTCGAGTCATTCGCCACCATTTCATTCCTGCGCTTTGGTGTGTCTGCTGTGTCATCGTTTAACCTTTTTAGAGGCTCACTCTTTCAAAGAATTCTCAGAGCCTATTCCTATTTTCTAAGCAATAGTATAGCAAAATGAGACTATAAAGGCAGGATGAAAAGATAAGGAGCTGTATGCAAAACAGTAACTGGCCGGACGTCAATGACGTGACCGCATGGACCGATAAATATTTTTCTAATACCAAAGCAATCATTGAACATTTTGGTGACAAGGAAGTTACGTATGCTTTCTTTTTACGTCGACCAGTGCTTTGCGCAACACGTTTAGCCACGCAATGGGTTCAAACGCAAGCAAAAAATAGCGGCATGAGCGTTACTATCGAAGTGATGCACGAGGAGGGCGAGTGGGTAGGCGCGGGTGAGCCTTTGTTTTATCTCAGCGGTTCTTTTGCTTTTTTAACAGAACTGGAAACGCTCATTTTACAAAAGTTAGGCTCAGCGTGCGTCGCCGCTTACAATGCCTATGAGATGTGTCAAATACTTCCACACGTTGCATTTTTAGCAATGGACGCACGTCACTGCGCAGGAACGGAAATGGCTGAAATGATGGCGTATGGTGCATCGGTTGGCTCAAACGTAGCACAGCGGAAACTGGGAGCTGTAGGATTCATCGGCAACGCAACCGATGCAACAGCTCACTTCTTTGGTCGTGAAAAAGGGTTGGGTACGGTTCCGCACGCCCTCATCGGATACGCTAGCTCAACGCTTAAAGCGGCTCAAATGTTCCACGAATGTTTTCCACAAGAAAATATTCCTATTTTGTCCGATTATTTCGGTCGAGAAGTGACCGATACATTAGAAGTCTGTAACGCTTTTGCTGATTTAGCGCACGATGGAAAGGTTGCCGTTCGGCTCGATACCCACGGCGGACGCTTTTTAGAGGGACTTGATACGCAAAAAAGTTACCACGTACTCGAACGCCACGCACCTGACGCGGTACGTGACTACCGCACGGAAGCGGAACTGCATGACTTGATCGGTACGGGTGTTTCGGCTGCTGCGATCTGGAGTATGCGCGAAACTTTGGACAACGCAGGCTTTTCCAAAGTACGCATTATCGCCTCTTCGGGTTTTACATCGCAAAAGTGCCGTTCGATGGCGTGGGCAAAAGCGCCCATCGACATCATCGGTACGGGCTCCTTTCTTCCCGATCGCTGGAGTGAAACCAATGCGACTGCTGACATCATCGCTTATGGTGGAGTGCCAAGGGTTAAAGTTGGACGGGAATTTTTGCTGAAAAAAGAGTATTAACTGATTCTTATGCCATACAATTAGGATAAAAAGGAAACGTTATAGCACCTTTTTATCCTTTACATATAAAAAATCAAAAAGTTAAAAGTTTGGTTCCTTTAACTGCTTTAACTGTTGTCAATTTACACAATCCATAGAAAACTTCTAATCAAGAAGTTTTTTAATAGGGAAGATATAGTTATTTTGCTAATTTCCCTTTTCTACGAAATTTGTGGATCTAGATAGCTCTTCCCATTTTGATATTTCATTTTTCATTGAATTTAGCTTATCATTTACAAATAATAGAGCATCATCTCCTAAATATAATCGTGTTGGCGGATTTTGTGTTTGTATTATTTTCATTACGGCTTGTGCAGCTTTATCTGGATCACCTGGTTGAAAACCACTTTTTTTTTCTCTAGCCTCTCTTATTGGATTCATAATTTCGTCGTAGTCATTAATCACTCTATTAGAGCGTTTCATAGATCTTCCTGCCCAATCCGTTCTAAATTGTCCTGGAGCTAGAGTGGTAACATGAATGTTAAAGTCTTTAACTTCTTTTCCTAAAGACTCAGAAATACCTTCTAAAGCAAATTTACTTCCACAATAATAACTTATGCCAGGCATAGTTATAAAACCACCCATTGAGGTAACATTAATAATATGACCATTTCTATTTTTTCTCATTGACGGAAGAACGGCTTTTATCATAGCAACTACCCCAAAAACATTTGTATTGAACTGGTCAATTAACTCTTGTAAAGGTGATTCTTCCAATATACCTTCATGACCATATCCTGCATTATTAATCAGTACATCAATACTCCCATGAGTATTTAAAATATTTTCTACAACCTTTGGTATTTCATCAAAATTATTGATATCCAATAATACTGGATAGGCTAACTGAGTATTTAAATTTGAAAAGTCTTGTGCAGATTTTTGATTACGCACTGTACCTATTACCTTATGTCCCTCTTCAATTGCTTTTTTGGCAAAAGCATTTCCTAGTCCAGAACTTACTCCTGTGATTAAGATAGTTTTTTTTTTCAGCCATTTTAATAATCTCCTTTTATTTTATATCGTGAC
The DNA here is from genome assembly GCF_002162315.1 of Sulfurospirillum diekertiae. Classification (NCBI taxonomy): domain Bacteria; kingdom Pseudomonadati; phylum Campylobacterota; class Epsilonproteobacteria; order Campylobacterales; family Sulfurospirillaceae; genus Sulfurospirillum; species Sulfurospirillum diekertiae. Next base: position 840,044 of record NZ_CP021416.1, read on the forward strand.
TTAAGTTTATATCATGATATGAAATGATACAATAACGGCAGACAAAATGTCAATAGAATGGTTAAATTATATAAATTGGAGAAAAGATGTTAGAAAAAAGAACTTTCATTGAGAGAAAAAAATAAATTGATTATTAAAGAAAAGATTCTTAATGCAGCAGAAATACTTTTACGTGAAAATGAAAATATAGATTTTTCAATGCGAGAATTAGCGAAAAAAGCTGAAGTGAGTTTTGCTACGCCATTTAATTATTTTGGGGATAAAAATTCTATTTTACAAGAACTATCTTCTAGATTGATAAATGAAATGAAAAATTGTTTTGACAAAAAAGATAAACACAATGATAGTATAAGTAATTTGATGACAATGGGAGAAATTGCGGTAGAAGTTCTTTTGAAAAACCCAATACTTAATAAATTTATTATAGGTTCTTTAAATATTCCAAGAAAAGAATCACTAAATATAAAAGAAGATTCTGAACACTTATGGAAAGCTGCATTAGAAAATACAGATGAGCTTAAAGGAGGGGACAGATTAAAAAAAAGAACTAAGTTCACAAATAGCGTTATGCTTTAGAGGAAATATAACATTTTGGTGTACAGGAGATATAAAAGATGAAGAACTAAAAGATTCTTTTTTAAAAGGGATTTCCTTTTTATATTACGGTATAACCCATTAAAGGTCTTGAAGATATTACAACCATTGTTTTAATCCATTCTTTTGAAAATACTCTATTGCCAATCAAAAACAAATAATATCTTTAGTAGGACTTGACCCCATTGAGCGAACTTCAGGTTCGTCTGTAAGAGGGAAAATACGCATCTCTAAAGCTAGAAATAGACTTTATCGGCACTGGTTCGTTTTTACCTGAAAAAAGGAGCGAAATTAACGCCACCACTGACATCATCGCTTATGGTGGAAGGGGCAAAGTAGGACGGGAGTTTTTATTCAAAAAGAGTCGCTAAAGTATTCTGATTAAGCGGAGAAAAAGGAAAGGGTGACTTTCTCTTTTTCTCTTTACATGTAAACAGTTCGCCCAGAACCATTTTTTAGATGATTAGGTTACGCTTCGCCCAAGGCTTCAAGCATATCAAACGTTGGGATAAAAAACAGCGTTCCTGTCACGGCGGTACTAAAATCGAGCAATCGATCGTAATTGCCTTCTTCTGTACCGATAAACATCGCTTCAAGCATTTTGCGTGTGGTACTAAAAGTACTTGCATAGCCTATAAAATAAGTCCCAAACTCATGTTTACTGACATTGGCAAAGGGCATATTGGCGCGAATGATTTTGAGTTCATTGCCTTCTTCATCCTCAATGTTCGTCACAACGTTGTGCGCATTGCTTGGTTTTTCGTCATCGCTGAGCTCAACATCGTTAAATTTTCGTCTGCCAATCACTTTTTCTTGCTCTTCAGTTGAGAGGCCATTCCATTGGTTCATGTCGTGCAGGTATTTTTGTACAAACGCATAACTTCCCCCATTAAATGCCTCTTCATCATGGATGATCGCTGCTTCATAAGCCTCTTGATCTTCAGGATTTTCCGTTCCATCCACAAAGCCTATCATGGCTCTGCCCTCAAAATAGCGAAACCCATGCACTTCATCGATGGATTCAACGACACCTTGCAATTTTTGACTAATGATAGAGGCAATTTCAAAACATGGAGCCATCTTTTTGGCGCGAAGATGAAAAAAGAGATCGCCTTTCGTGGAAACAGCAGTATGCTTATCGCCTTTGATCTCCTGAAATGTTGATAACTCTTTGGGTTTTTCCTCTTCTCCAAAAAGGGTGTCCCAAGCATCTGAGCCAAAACCCATAACACCGCTGATCTCAAGCTCAGGATATCGGCCTTTCATACTTCGTACAATCGCACTAAAGCTTCCACAGACCTCTTTGACTTTGTCCTCAGTGTTTGGCGTGTCGAGTAATCCATAAACGATAAAAAGCGCATTTTCCCCTGGTTTATCTGTAACGGCTTGATGATGGGTAGTTTGAAAATCCATAGTAGTTCCTTCAATTATTTTAGTTTAGGTATTTTACAAAAATAAGAATTAAGGCTTATCTATCATACTTTGTAAACAGTAACATACCTCTCATGTTACATTTATCTGCTTAATCACCATATCGTGACTTCGCCGTTGCATAATGGAGCATACAGGAGCAAACTATGCATAACCAAAAAAAGTACACTAGACACATCAAAATTTGACAAAGTGCTTGATACCTCAAAGCAGTATACTCACGTCAACCATGAGCCTGATTCGAGCAAAGAGATACAGCAAAACACTCCCCAAAAAACGATGCCCTTTTCGGATCAAATTGGAAATTATCAACGAAACAAAGGCATTCCTGCATACTCTTACGCTGAGTCCAAAGTCTATATCGTTGGCAGTGGCATCGCAGGATTGAGTGCTGCTTTTTATTTGATACGCGATGGGCGCGTTCCTGCTCAAAACATTACATTTTTAGAAAAGCTCTCGGTTGAGGGTGGCTCTATGGATGGGGCGGGTGACGCCAAAGAGGGTTATATCATTCGCGGTGGACGCGAAATGGATATGACCTATGAAAATCTTTGGGATCTGTTCCAAGATGTTCCCGCAGTTGAATTACCAAAGCCTTACAGCGTGCTCGATGAATACAGACTCCTCAATGACAACGACTCGAACTACTCCAAAGCGCGCTTCATTCATAATAAAGGGCACATCACCGATTTTAGTAAGTTTGGATTGTCTAAAAAAGACCAATTAGCGATTATTAAACTGTTATTGAAGAAAAAAGAGGACTTGGATGATGTAACAGTGCAAGATTATTTTTCAGAATCTTTTTTAGCCAGTGATTTTTGGACATTGTGGCGTACGATGTTTGCGTTTGAGAATTGGCATAGCGTATTAGAGTGTAAACTCTACATGCACCGTTTTTTACATGTACTCGATGGCATGAAAGATTTATCGGCACTAGTTTTCCCCAAATACAACCAATACGACACCTTTATAGCTCCTTTGCGAAAATTTTTACAGGAAAAAGGGGTGCAGTTTCAGTTTGATACGTTGGTAGAAGATTTAGAAATCACGATGGCAAACAATGAAAAAATAGTAGAGAATATCGTGACGATTCACAATGAAACAAGCGCTAAAATCGCCGTTGGCAGAGATGATTATGTCATCGTAACGACGGGCTCTATGACCGAAGATACATTTTATGGAGACAATCATACCGCTCCCATCATAAGCATCGACAACACAACGAGTGGGCAAAGTTCGGGTTGGAAATTGTGGAGAAATTTAGCGAAAAAATCGGAAGTTTTTGGCAAACCAGAGAAATTTTGCAGCACCATAGAGCAATCCTCTTGGGAGTCAGCGACGCTTACATGTAAACCCTCAGCCTTTGTGGAAAAATTAAAAAAACTTTCTGTGAATGACCCCTATTCAGGCAAAACGGTGACGGGAGGCATCATTACCATCACCGATTCTAAGTGGTTGATGAGCTTTACGTGCAACAGACAGCCTCATTTTATCGATCAACCGGATGACATTTTGGTGATTTGGCTTTATGCGTTGTTTATGGACAAAGAGGGAAATTGTGTCAAAAAACCGATGCCAGAGTGTAGCGGTGATGAGATACTGACGGAGCTATGTTATCACTTAGGTATCATGGATGAATTGGAGAATGTGTTGAAAAACACCATCGTTCGTATCGCGTTTATGCCCTATATTACCTCCATGTTTATGCCACGAGCCAAAGGAGATCGCCCTCGAATTGTCCCAAAAGGGTGCAAAAATCTAGGCTTAATCGGTCAATTTGTCGAGACAAACAATGACATCGTCTTTACGATGGAATCGTCCGTAAGAACGGCAAGAATTGCGGTTTATACGCTTCTTGATCTCAACAAACAAGTTCCCGACATCAATCCGCTTCAGTACGACATACGCCAACTGCTCAAAGCCATCAAAGCCCTCAATGATGACCAACCTTTTATCGGAGAAGGCATTTTGCGTAAACTACTGAAAGATACCTATTATGAGCATATCCTTCCACCTGATAGCGAAGAGAGTGACCATGAGTCCACTTTTATGGAGCATATTGAGAAGATTAAAGAGTGGATTTTGAGATAAGTTAATGGAGTGTGGGCTACTTTTAGCTTTACATGTAAAGAAAGTTAAACGTCAAGCCCTGATTCCTATTCTTTGGATTTTACGCTTTTAGTAAGTAATTAGCTTCATAATCCATAGCCACGCCATATTCGTTCAATACCTTGCCTTGATGATACTTTCCATCAGTTAAAAGGTCAACAATGACCTTGCCACCTTGAGGAAGAGTTTTCATGAATGATCCGGTCATATTTCCGTTCAAGTCAGTCGTAATCCCACCCGGCATCACGCCAAATATTTCAACTGAGATTTTATTTTTTGTATAGTACGCACCAAAAGCTGCAATCATTGAGTTTAATGGCGCTTTACTGGTCATATAAGCGAAAGGTGAAAAGAAATCATTGGCAACTGTTGGGATACTTAAATTCAAGATACGCCCATTATTCGCCGCTAATATGGGTGTAAAGGCTTTAATCATTTCAAAATTTCCAAAGAAATTCACATCAAAAACTTCCCGCAATTCATCGGTAGTAAAATCTAAAGCATCCTTATGCATGTCGCCAGGAATACCGGCATTGTTAATCAAAACATTTAAGTCAGCATGATTGTCTTTAATATATTTTGCAGCAGTATGAATAGTTGACACATCATTCAAATCTACTTTGATCCATTCCGCATTGACGCCACTAGCTTTAAGTTCCTCCACGGCTGCTAAGCCACGTTTTTCACTACGTGCTCCCAATAAGATTGACCAACCTTGTTGACCTAATTGACGGGCAGTTTCAAAACCTATCCCTTTATTCGCACCGGAAATGAATACTTTATTTATCATAATATCTCTCCTTTGTTTTCACAATTCTGACTACTTTATGTAATCTTTCAAAGACAATTGGACTATTTTCTAGCATCTTTTATATTGGATAATAGCATATTTCAAATTCTATATTATTAATTTATAATTTTAAAATTTTGAATCATATTTACATGTAAAGAAGATATCCAACGTCAAACCTTTTAATCCTCAATTTTCCTCTTTAGTGAAAACCCAATCCATACCAAAGCCTTTATACACTAAACTGCACCACACTATAAAGGCATCATTCATGAAACACGATTTTTCATCTCTCCAACCCGATAGACCGCCAATTATTACCTCAGAAATCGAACTGATACGTTTTTATCATGACACGAATGTAAAGGCGGCAGTAGAGCAGATGATAGCAGGGACGTATGTTTTGGTCGAAGAGTTGTATAGCGATGGCTTGGGGATTTTGGCGGAACTTAAACGAACGCTTTTGGTTTACTATACCGACACAAAATTTCAAGGACAACGCGATTATCGTAGTGCGTTTAGGGAAGTATCGCATCGTTTATTAGTAGAAGTCAAAGGTCATAAACTGCTTGTGAAAAAAGCTCCCAAGATTGGTTGGTTAGAGGTGTTATACCCTGAAATTTCAGAATTTTATATCTCTTTTCCTGAAATTCAGGGCATGAATAGTGCGTGGCAGTGGTATCAAAAAGGCATTGAAGTGAAAACGCTAGGCATCACCCTTCACCCGTTTTATGGCACATACTTTCCCACACGGTTTGAGCATTTAACCCTCTTTGATCGGTGGCTTAAAAAATACGTTGGCTCCAAAGAAAAAGCGATAGAAATTGGGGTAGGAAGTGGCATTTTGTCATTTCAACTTATTCAAAATGGTTTTGAAACTATTTTTGCCACCGACACCAATAAAAATGCGATTATCGGCGTTGCGCAAGAATGTAAAAGACTAGGCTATGACGAAAAGATCACTCTCAATCATGGCGATTTATTTGAAAACTGTGATGTGAAGGCGGATGTAATTGTGTTTAATCCTCCGTGGTTACTAGCCAAACATACCTTGGAAGAGGGGCTTGATAAAGCGATTTATTATGAAAAAGAACTCTTTCCACGCTTTTTTGAACAAGCGCAAAAGCACCTTACATGTAATGGAAAAATAGTGCTCCTTTTCTCCAATCTAGCGCAAGTCATTGACGAGCAAAGCGCTCATCCTATCATCGAAGAGTTGCGTACTAACGAGCGTTTTAGAAAAGAGTTACACCTCAGACATGATGTAAGTGCATCCTCGAAAAAAACAAAACGAACCGATGCCAGAGAGCATGAAAAAGTTGAGCTGTGGGTTTTAGCGCAGCAGTAAGAGGTATAACAAAAGCCCGACGTATTCGCCGCGCTTTTACTTCGAGTGCTAACGGCTATTTAGCTTTTTCTGTTGCAACTGCAGCAGGGATAAGACCTTGCTCAGTTAAACGAGGGTAGTTTTCTTTACTGGTGAGGAACTTGACTAGTTCTTGGGCTGCTACGGGTTCTTTGCTACCTTTGGCAACACCGATGGAGAAGATAGTTACTTTCTGATACGGTGCTGGGATCGGACCAACGAGATCCACACTGCCTTTTTCACCCGTAAAAGGTACGATTTCACTCACTTGTTGGAAACCGATCTCCAAATCACCTCGTCCAATCCACGTAGCGACACGATCCCCTACGATGAGCTTGGCTTTGTTCATGACACTCTCGCCAAAATTTGGAAATACTTTTTCCGCAAGATGTGTACCACTAGCACTAGCAGAATAACCAATTGATTTGGCATCCATTAAAACTTTGTCAAATGCGGCTTTGGTGCTGATATCTGGTTTTGGTTGGCCTTTGCGAACCATCATGCCGATGGAAGAGTGAACGAGATCAACACGGCTGCCTTTGACTGCAAAACCATCGTCGATCATTTTGTCTAATTGATTGCTAGCCAGTATAATCAGATCGAAAGTTTCGCCGCGCCTTAGGCGATTAGGAATGGAAGTTGTAGAAGCGCCCATAGACGAACCAGATTGTAGATTAATCTTGTGACCAGTTTTTTCTTCAAATGCGGGTTTGAGTTCTTCCATCGTGGCATAAAAAGCTCCTGAACTAATAACGTCAATGGTCGCAGCATGTACGCCTAATGTCAGTACAAGGTTTAACAATACAACCGATGTAATTTTAGAAAATAACTTCAACATAGCCTTCTCCTTAAGGTAAATATATTACATTAAATATTTAATTTAAAATTAATAATGCAATCAAAATAGTAATACACTTTTATGCGTAAGTCAAAGTCTATTTTATATATGTTCTCATAGTTATTTTGTTATAGCAGGGCTTTTTCACCTTTTAAACCATTGGAAAAATAGGCACTTATTTAATTTATAATTAATTTTATAAGTTAATGCTATTTCTATGCTATACATTTAATGTAATATTTTGACAGATTTCTTACATAATTTTGCATAATCCCATTGCGATAGGTAATGAAGTCTAATCTGCATTCAGGAGGCAATATGAAATTAGCAAAACTTAGCTTGGTAGCTATAGTAGTTGCGGGTCTTGCATCTAGCTCTTTTGCGGCATCAGATACACTTGCTGACGCATTCAAAAACGGTAAAGTAACGGGTGAATTAAGAGCTTGGTACTTTGATAGGGATACAGGTACTTCTAACCCAACTACGGCTACAACAGGAACAATTGGTAAAGGTAACGCTGACCTTTTTTCAACAGGTGTTATGTTGAGTTATGTAACAGATTCATTGCATGGTTTATCTCTTGGTACAACATTCCAGTCAAGCTATGCTCCATTTGCTGACAACGATGCAAAAAATCTTTATGCATCAGATATGTATGGTTCAGGGGCAGTGCTTTCAGAGGCGTATGTAACGTATACTCTTGGAAAAACAACGGCAAAAGTGGGTCGTCAATTTATTACAAGCCCCCTTGTGAGTAGTTCTGGTTCACGTATGATTAAAGAAGCCTTCCAAGCAGCGGTTCTTATCAACACGGACCTTCCAAATACAACATTAATAGCAGGATATTCTGACAAATTCCAAGGTAGAACATCCGATTATGATAAAAGTGTGGTAGGTGGTGATTCAGGGATGCCTAACTTTAAAAAAGAGGCTGTATTCTACGGAACGGGCACAGCTAATGGTGGATCAAACGTTTTTGGATTTGATGGAGCGTACACAGCTGCTGCGATTAACACATCTATCACAAACTTGACATTAATTGGTCAATACTTATTTGTCAATGATGTTGAATTAACCAATGGTGGTGATGCCAATGTTTTCTATGCAGAGGGTAACTATGTAGTACCTCTAAGCACTATGAAATTACTCTTTGATGCGACATATCGTGGTTCTAGAACATCAAATGAGACATTTGATAGTTTCCATGTTGAAGGTGATATGTACCAAGGACGTGTTGGCTTTAAAGAGCTAGCAGGCTTTAATGGATCTTTGGCCTATAGTACCGTATCAAGTGGGCAAAGTGTTCTCCTAGGTGCAGGAAATGGACCAACAACGTATACCGCTCCATTGATCAAAGGTGCCGAAGTCACTTCAGGTGCTAATACAGATGCTTATAAAGTTGAAGTTGGTTATGATTTTACAAAAGTGGGTGTTACAGGTCTTAAAGTCTTAGGACAATATGTAAAAATCAATCAAGACGCTTCATCTGTCGCTGTAGGCGATATATTGAATAAGGCCTCTAGTGATACAAAAACAAAATACTGGGAAGGACAAATTGCTTATGACATCCCTTCACTTAAAGGGTTAACGTTATCTCTTGAGTATGAAAATGCTACAAAAGATGTTGCAGCATTGGGTGCGACAGCTGCTAGTTCAACAGACTTTAATGAAATGAGATTTAGAGCTAATTACAAATTCTAATTGAAACTCCGTCTCTTTTGAGGCGGAGTTTTCCCCTCAATTGCTCTAAATAGGGAGATATTCCTTTTATATGTGCATGAATGTTCTCTAAATTATTTAAATTTTAAGTTATAATCATTATAATGTATTAATTATATAAATTTTTATACAATGAATACATTATGCAAATTTTTTTCATTCTACATTGTTAAGGTACAAATATTTTTTTAAAGCCTCTGCTTGATGTTATGATTTATTGATACTAAAGAATTCATAAAATATTTTAATCAGATATATCGTTATATATAAAAAAAATACTACAACTTAAAAAGAGGGGCAGGGATGAATGTAACTGGGAAAAGAGCATTAGTGTTTAGTCTTATTGCACTGTGCAATCTGTATGGGCAAGATTCTTATCAATTAGAAGAGGTCGTTGCAACGGGAAAAACAGGGAGTGCCACAGCTTTTGAAACGGGTGGCAAAGAAAATATCAATTCACAAGGATACAATAAAGACGCCATCGATCTTTACAGTGGACCCATTGGTATTTCAGCGCTGAAAGTTGTTGGTATGTCGCCTTCAGTAGATTATCAACCTGCCGAAGTTTTTGGCTCAAATGAAACATCGTTTCACGATCCGCTACGTATTCGCGGTAAAAGTCAGTCAGGGCCTGGCGGCGTTTACATGTTAGAGTCACTCCCCATTAGTGGCAATCCAGGGGGAGGAAAAACCATATTTGATCTGGAAAATATCTCATGGATCGACCTTTACAAAGGGTATATGCCTGCTGAAAAAAGTCTTGGCTTCTCCAACCTCATTGGAAAAGTCGATATGATGGTCGATCGACCCAAAAAAGAGATGGAAACAACGGTGTCTCAAACTGTCGGTTCAGATCATGCATTACGAACCTTTTTGCGTTTTGATACGGGGCAAATGGGTGATGTTTCAGCGTTTGGATCGGTTTCTAAAACCAGTGGCGATAAATGGAAAGGCGAAGGTGATCTGGATCGAACCAACGTTATGTTAGGCATGACCTACAGACCGAATGATAACTTTAAAAGTGAGCTATTTTTTGCGCACAGCGAAGACGATCATAATAACTATTATGGGCTTTCATACGCAGAAGCTAAAGATTTGGACACGAATTATAAAAAAGACTGGAATACAGCGTATCCTACAACAAAAAATGCTAACTATTACGATTGGAATAAGCAATCTTTTACCGATGACGTCGTAACGGCAAATCTAGAGTACCGTTTTGCGAATGACTCTGTTTTAAGTTTTAAACCGTACTATTCAAAGGACAGAGGTGAATATTGGTTCACCAATATGCCCGCAACTCCAGCCACATCGCCTGTGACCCAATGGCTCGTTGATCATGATAGGTATGGCGCGGTATTGGCCTATGAGATACCAATCATCGAAGAGATGGCGATGAAAATTGGCTATTGGTATGGAGAGCAAGATCTTCCAGGACCACCAACAAGTCGAAGAATGTATACGGTCAGTAACACAGGACAATTAAAATACAATGGTTGGAATACGTTAGCAGAAGAGTCAACGCACACGTTTAGCTCACCGTTTGTACAATTCAGCGGTGACATTAAAGATTTTAGCTACGCTTTTGGCATACGATACCTTGACTTTAAACTTGCAGGAATTAACAGCCACACAGCAGGTGCGAATAGTGCTGCTGTAAGTTCAGATTACGATACAGCACTTAGCCAAGTTGCGCTTGATCCATGGTCCAGTGTTGCTTCTAAAACCTTTACTGAATGGTTACCAAGTGCCTATTTAGGCTATAAGATAACCTCCAATACGGAAGTCTATTTTGATTACGGTAGAAGTTACGGTTATGATGTCAATCTTTTCCCAACGTACATTTCCAATCGAGCGACGTATGTGAGCAAAGGGGTCTCTCTTCAGAAATTATGGGATAAGCAAAACCTAGAGATTTCCGATAACTACGATATTGGTCTAAAGTATAGCATTGGAAGCATTGTTTTGTCTCCAAATCTCTTTTATACCAAAGTATCGGGTAAACAAGCCACCATTTATGATACCCAATACGGTATAAATTATCCGACCAATAACCTTGACGCTGAAAGTTACGGTGCTGAGTTTGCCATTAGTGGTGCAGCTACGGAGTCTATAGATTTTCTTGCCAGCGCTTTTTACAATCGCTACTATTACACAGAGGACTTTCAGACCAGTGCACTAGCGACAACATCGACAAAAAACAATCAAGTGCCTGATGCCCCAAGGCAAGGGCTTAAAGGTTCTATGACGTATAAAATGGGTAGCTGGAAATTCACGCCAATCGTTCGCTATACGGCTAGCAGGTACGGTAATGTGGAACATACGCAAGAGATTCCTTCGTTTACAACGGTGGATTTTAATGTCGATTATAAATTGCCTAAAATACAAGGCATAAAAGAGGGTGATGTACAATTAAGCTTTGTTAATCTTTTGGATAAACACTATATTGCTTCGATTGTAACACCGGATAATGCACTTGCCGCCGATACAACGCAACCAACGTATTTGTCAGGCATGCCATTTGGTGTCTATTTGACGCTTGGTATGAAATTTTAAGTCAGCATTTTTTCAGAAGTTTTGCCCATACACACAGCATGGGCAAAGCCTAAATTTATAAATACGAATAAGCTGTTTTTTGGGTATTTAGTTATTTATCTAAATAAATTTCAATGCGCTCTTTACCTTTGCCTATATTTTTTCGTTTTAAGGAAAGTTTACCAATTTCACCTGTGCGTTTTAAATGTGTGCCACCGCAAGGAACTTGTGCGAAACCATCGATTTCCCAGTAACGTCTTTGGTTTACAAGATCGCTGTAATCACTTTTGATGGGTAGGTTTTTCTCGATCAATTCCGTTGCTTTACGAAGCAAGAGGGGAAATAAGGTACTAATATTTTCATGCCAAAAAAAATCAATGCGTGCTTTATCTTGGGCGATGTGCGCGCCGATTTTTTCCACAGAACCTAGTTCTTGATAGAGGAGTTCCAAGATTAATTCTGCGGCAAAATGGTGTTGCATCAAGCTATAACGCCTCTGCCAGTCGATCTTGACTGTGACGTTTTGATCCACATGAAGTGTGTGACCGCTTGCTAGGGTGTAGCGTATATTGGTGCCTTCTTTCGTCGCATCTAAGACTTCAACGCCTCCAATAGTTCCAAAATCACTCTCTTGACCGCCTGAAAAGGCATAAAAAATGGTTTGATCTAAGTAAATACAATCACCCTCAACCGCTTCAATTTTTGCTTGAATTTCGCTCGCATAAGGGTCATTCCAAAAAAGCTTATCTAACATAACGTTCTCCATAGTTTAATACATGAATATTATATAAAAAATCGAAAGGAAGAGGTGATTTTTATTTTTACATGTAAAGAAGATACCGTATTAAAAGCTAAATATTTAATGCCTAAATAAATGGAGACAGATAAATGATGGTAGGCTACTTTAATACAATTAAGCACTAAATCTTTTACATGTAAATAAAAAGTAGCCTGTCCCTATTTTCTACACTCAGTTTTTTGAAAAATGCAGAATTGCTTTTACATGTAAAAACAAAGTGGCTTGTTTCCTAAATTCGTCATATTGAATTCTCAATAAATTTTTTAAATAAAATGCTACCAATAATACTTGTTGTTATGCCCATAATTATTGATATGATAAAATAAAACCAATTCCTTTGTCTTTTAGTTTTTAGTTTTAGTTTTTCTACTTATCGCTAATGATGATAATAATACAAAACTTTTTGGCCTATTGTTAGCATTACTACCTATAAAGCCTCCTAAAATTATTGATATTATAAAAGAAGCAAATAAAACTGCTGAAAATATATATGATAACTGAGTTTCTGTACCACCTATAACAAAATCTAGTAAATTATTTATTTTGTATGTAAGAAATTCTATAGGTTCAATAATTTCCTTTGCCTTGACATTTATATTTTCTAAGTACATATTTCGATATATGGAATATGTATTCCAAGCTCCAAATAGCATACTTGCAAAAAATAATAATCCTGATAAGAATCCAATAAATGAACTATTTTTGTATAAAAATTGCTCAAGTTTACTTGGCATTTTTGTTAATGATTTAACATGCCCTGTTAATAAAGATTCAATATCGATTCCCCATGTCCTCTCTGTATGATTAATTCTACAAAATATTCCCGTTTGTTTGAAGTATCTTAATTGTCTAAATAATATTGAGTCTTCATCTTCTAAAACCAATTCAGTATCTGCATCAAATATTAAATTTATTTCTTGTTTTTCTGAAACAGATTTATTTTTTAAATTTTATTAAATATGTCCATGATAAGGCTACGCCTATTGATTCTAACGGCCTGACTTCAGTATAATGCTCAAAATCTGCAATACTATTTAATAATACGGATGTGTCATCGTTATACAATATTTTTACTGTAAATTGAACTAGTTGAGCATCATTCTGTTGTTGAATTCTTTGTTCAATTAAATAAAAAGTATTAATAATATCATCCTTTGAAACTTCAAAAGTTCCTCTAAAGGCTTTTTCAATTGTTTGCGGTTTTCCAAGTAATCCAGAAATAAATGCTCCGAAATCATTTGGATTACATGGTAGAGTTACTGCAAAATTTTCTTGGCCATCTTTTTTAAATAAATCAATATCTGGCATATATATTCCTTTATATATTAAACTATATTAGACATCTTGCAAAACTCAAATAAAAGGCACTAAAAATGCTTGGCAAAAGAGATGAAAAAATATGAACAAATGCAAAAGCATAAACCCAAAGATTTTAAGCGCCATATTGGCGTTAATGAAGAGACATTTAACGCAATGATAGAGGTGTTTAGGCAATACGATGAGAATCGTAAAAAAGGATTAGGTGTGGGAGGGAGGAGATCTCTTTCGCCAGAAAATAAAGTACTTTTGATGCTTGGCTATTATCGTGAGTATCGCACCCTTGAACATATTGGATTTGATTATGGTGTGAGTGAATCGACAGCTTCGAGGATTGTGTGTGAAGTAGAAGATATTTTGATTAAATCTGGTAGATTTTCATTGCCAAGTAAGAGAGAACTTTATAAAAGTAATGTTGAACTTTCCTTTGTTGTCATTGATGCGACAGAAGTTCCATGCCAAAGACCCAAAAAAAGCAAAGAGAGTACTACTCAGGCAAGAAAAAGAGTCATACTCTAAAAGGACAGATTGTGATTGATAAAGAGGAGAGGATTATTTGTGTGCATACCGCTAAAGGTACTACACATGATTTTAGACTGTTTCAAGAATCTAATCTTCCCTTGATGCCCTGTACCTGTGCTTATGTTGATTTAGGATATCTGGGTATTGCAAAAGAGCATAGCCATTGTCAGATTCCATATAAAGCCTCAAAACTTCATCCTTTGAGTGATGAGCAAAAAAAGAAAAACAGACAAAAAGCACGTGCTAGAATATGCGTTGAACATGTGAATGCTAAAATCAAAACATTTCAGATACTTACTCAAAAATACCGAAATAGAAGAAAACGATTCAATCTACGCTTTAATTTGATATGTGGATTAATCAACTTTGACCGTGGTTTTGCTGTGGAATACAAATGAGTTTTGCAAGATGTCTATTATTTAATAACCATTATATACTGCTGTGCTTGCGTTTAGTTAAATAAAAGGTGAGAATGGTTGCTTTCTTCTGCTTTGCCCCCTTTTTTTACATGTAAACCCCAAATCCCCACAAAATTAAATTTACAAAACTAAAGTATTGACTTAAGTCATAGATTGGATTTTTGCTTAGTGATAGAATGACCTCGTAACTCAAAATAGGAGGTTTCAATATGTCGCTTTCAAGAAGAGACTTTTTAAAAACATCTGCCGCTGTGAGCGCTGCTGCTGCGGTGGGCATTAGCGTGCCTTCCGAGCTCAAGGCTGCAGGGGAACACGCCGAAAAAGATTGGCGCTGGGACAAATCTGTGTGTCGATTCTGTGGTACCGGTTGTGGTATTATGGTGGCGACCAAAGAGGGTAAAATTGTCGCGGTCAAAGGTGATCCAGCGGCTCCCGTCAACCGTGGACTTAACTGTATCAAGGGCTATTTTAATGCCAAAATCATGTATGGCGCCGATCGTCTTAAAGAACCACTTTTACGCATGAACGACAAAGGCGAATTTGACAAACACGGTCAATTCAAACCTGTCTCATGGAAACGTGCGTTTGACGAGATGGAAAAACACATGAAAGCCGCGATGAAAGCGGGCGGTCCAGAAGCCATTGGTGTGTTTGGTTCAGGTCAATACACGATTCATGAAGGTTATGTCGCCGCAAAATTGATGAAAGCGGGCTTTCGCTCCAATGCCATCGATCCTAATGCGCGTCACTGTATGGCTTCAGCCGTTGTTGGCTTTATGCAAACCTTTGGTATCGATGAGCCGGCAGGCTGTTACGATGACATTGAACTGACCGATACCATTGTTACTTGGGGTGCCAACATGGCGGAGATGCATCCGATTTTGTGGTCAAGGGTGAGTGATCGAAAACTGACCTCTCCCGATAAAGTCAAAGTGGTGAACCTCTCTACATATACGCACCGTTGTTCTGACCTTGCGGACACGGAGATTATCTTCTCTCCAAGTACCGATCTTGCGATTTGGAACTACATTGCACGTGAGATTGTTTACAATCATCCAGAAGCGATTGATTGGGATTTTGTGAAGAAAAATACCATTTTTGCAACCGGTTTTTCGAATATCGGTTATGGTATGAGAACGGAAGCTGAGGCTAAAAAATTAGGCTACTCCGATAAAGAACTTGAGATTATTAAAAAAGAAGAAGCGAAAGTTATTTCTGAGAAAGAAGCTCCAGGTCTTGCACACTTAGGTGTTAAAGCGGGCGATACTATGAAAATGGATAAAGCAGATGCTGCGATGCTTCACTGGGAAATTAGCTTTGAAGATTTTAAAAAAGGTTTAGAGCCTTATACCCTTGATTATGTTGCAAAAATTGCTAAAGGCAATCCTGATGAGACCATCGAGAGCTTTAAAGCAAAACTGCAAACACTTGTAAGCCTTTACATTGAAAAAGAGCGTAAAGTTGTCAGCTTCTGGACAATGGGCTTTAACCAACATCAACGAGGTACATGGGTAAATGAACAAGCGTATATGGTTCACTTTCTCCTTGGCAAACAAGCCAAACCCGGTTCTGGAGCATTTTCTTTGACAGGACAACCGAGTGCGTGTGGAACAGCGCGTGAAGTCGGTACCTTTACACACCGTTTACCTGCCGATATGGACGTTTCGATTCCTGCACACAGAGCCGTGAGTGAGAAAATATGGAAATTACCAGAGGGCACACTCAATCCAATGGGTTACCAACATATTATGAATATTCACAGACAAATTGAGAGTGGCAAGATCAAATTTGCATGGGTCAATGTCTGTAATCCATACCAAGACACAGCGAACGCTGAACACTGGATCAAAGCGGCTCGTAAAGCTGACAACTTTATCGTCTGTTCTGACGCGTATCCAGGAATTTCTGCCAAAGTGTCTGATCTGATCTTACCTTCTGCGATGATTTATGAGAAATGGGGCGGATACGGTAACGCTGAGCGAAGAACACAACAATGGAAACAACAAGTTCTCCCCGTTGGCGAAGCGATGAGTGATACATGGCAATGGGTTGAGCTTTCAAAACGCTTTACGATTGCAGATGTTTGGGGTGAACAACCAATCAAGGGTGGCAAATTACCAAATGTTATCGAAGCGGCAAAAGCGATGGGCTATAAAGAGACCGATACTTTGTATGATGTTTTGTTTGCTAATGAATTTTTCAAATCTTTCAAAGCACAAGACCCTATTGGTGAAGGCTTTGATAACACCGAAGTCAACGGCGATAAACGTGGTGTCATGGGCAGTGACGGTAAAGAGTGGAAAGGGTATGGCTTCTTCTTGCAAAAAGCGATTTGGGAAGAGTACCGCAAGTTTGGGGCTGGTCATGGACATGACTTGGCTGACTTTGACACCTACCACAAAGTAAGAGGACTGAAATGGCCTGTTGTCGATGGTAAAGAGACACAATGGAGATTTAACGCTAAGTATGATCCGTATGCTGCAAAAGAAAACAATGGTGAGTTCGCATTTTATGGAACATTTGCAAAAGCGATCAAAAAAGGTAACTTACTCAAACCAACCACCGAAGAGACATACCCGCTTAAAAATAAAGCGAAAATTTTCTTTAGACCGTATATGGATCCATGCGAAATGCCAGATGCGCAGTATGATACATGGTTGTGTACAGGGCGTGTGCTAGAGCACTGGCATAGTGGTACGATGACGATGAGGGTTCCTGAGCTTTACCGTGCTGTTCCTGAGGCACTTTGTTATATGCACCCAGAAGATGCGAAAGTGAAAGGCTTTATCCAAGGCGAATTGATTTGGATAGAGAGTCGCCGTGGATCATGTAAAGCACGTGTGGAAACCAGGGGACGTAATCGAACACCGCGTGGGCTTGTATTTGTTCCTTGGTTTGATGAGAAAGTTTTCATCAACAAAGTATGTCTTGATGCAACATGTCCTCTTTCTAAACAGACGGACTATAAAAAGTGTGCGGTCAAACTTTATAAAGCATAAGTAATAAAATGGAAACAACAGATAAAATCGCAATCTCAGACCGCCGTAAATTCCTCGCTTTGATGGCTCAAAGTGGTGGATTCATGGCGTTGGGTGGCATGGTTTGGACAGGGTATTTGGAAGAGGCAAAAAGCGCTCCGTTGGTTTTACGACCACCTGCTGCAGTCTTGGAAAAGGACTTTATGCGCTTGTGCATCAAGTGTGGGCAGTGTGTTGTCGCATGTCCTTACCATACGCTTAGCCTTGCCAAACCGGGTGACACAAAGCCGTTGGGAACACCGTTTTTTATTCCTCGTGAAGTACCGTGTCACATGTGTACGGATATACCGTGTGTACCTGTCTGTCCCACGGGAGCATTGGATGAGAAGAGTGTTTCTAAAATCACTGAAGGTGTCTTTGAACTGGACATCACCAAAGCGCGCATGGGACTTGCCGTCGTTGATGTCCAGTCCTGCATCGCATTTTGGGGAATTCAGTGCGACGCGTGTTACCGAGCATGTCCTATTATGGACAGTGCGATTAAGTTAGAGTATAGACGCAATGAGCGAACGGGCAAACATGCCTATTTGACACCGATAGTCAACAGTCTTACCTGTACGGGATGTGGTTTGTGCGAGAGAGCCTGTGTCACTGAAAAAGCAGCAATCCATGTGTTGCCTTTGGAAATCGCCACAGGAAATATCGGCTCACACTATATTAAAGGCTGGGAGCAGGGGGATGAGCAACGCTTAGAAAAAGCGAGTGGTGATGTTACAACGCATACCAAACGTAGCGAGAAGTCTGCGACAGACTACTTGAATTCGAATGAGGAGATGTTCAAATGAGAGAATGGATCAGAAGCCACCGTTTTATGATGGCACGACGCTTCACTCAACTGAGCATTCTTGGTTTGTTTGTGGCTGCCAATGGTTATGGGTTTAGGCTACTCAATGGTGATTTAAGCGCCTCTTTGGTGATGAAAAAACTTCCTTTAGCCGATCCTTTTGCCTTATTGCAGATATTAGCGACGGGTGCGATTGTAGGCATAGATGTACTTACGGGTGCAGCTTTGATCCTACTGTTTTACATGGTTGTCGGTGGGCGCGCATTTTGTTCATGGGTTTGTCCTCTCAATATGGTAACCGATGCTGCAAATGGAACACGAAGAGTCCTTCTTTTGGATAAAACCGTTGAAAAGAAGGTGTGGATGAGTCGTAATGTAAGGTATTGGGTTTTGGCTCTTAGCCTTATATTATCGTTTCTGACAGGCGTGGCTGCATTTGAAATGGTCAGTCCTATTGGGATTTTAAATCGGGGTATCATCTTTGGGATGGGCATGAGCGCGGCTCCTATACTTTGCATTTATCTGTTTGATCTTTTTGCCGTAAAAAATGGCTGGTGCGGACACATTTGCCCTTTGGGCGGGTTTTACTCTCTTGTTGGGCGTTTAAGTCTGGTACGTATTAAACACGACCACACGAAGTGTACCTTGTGCATGAAGTGTAAAGAGATTTGTCCTGAGAAGCAGGTTCTTGGCATTATCTCCAAAAGGAGCGGTGCCATAACTTCAGGAGAGTGTACTAATTGTGGACGATGTGTTGAAGTGTGTGAGAGTGATGCACTCTCTTTTGGTGTGCGGAATTACATTAACACAAATGTAGGAGAAAAAGAATGACTAGTATAAAAACGTTGATAATGGGTTCTTTGATAAGTATTATTGTGGCAAGCGGATGTGCGGTGTCGCAATCATACAATGAAGAGGATTTAGGGCTTAGAAAGGTGGATCTCTACAGCGAAAAAACCGTTGTGGGTGAGCCAACATCATACTCAACAGTGTCTGCTGGTGAGTCAAAAACGATTCAAAGGTCGTTTGAAAATGCACCTCCGTTGATTCCACATGATGTGGAAGGAATGCTCGATATGACGAAAGAGAACAATGCGTGTACGGGTTGCCACATGCCTGAAGTTGCTGAGGCAGTGAAAGCGACTCCGATTCCGAAGTCTCACTTTTTCGATATGAGAACGCAAAAAGTGCTTACAGAGATGAGTTCTGCACGCTATAACTGTTCAGCATGTCATGTGCCTCAATCTGCCAACGAGCCTTTGGTTCAAAATAATTTTAAACCAGACTATCGTAAAGAGAGTGAGAAAAGTCGTTCAAACCTCATTGATAACCTTAATGAAGGTGTGAAGTAGCCATGACAAATGGTAGCAGAAGAGGGGTTTTTACCTCTCTTTTTGGTAACAAAAAGGCGCAAAAAAATCAAAATGAGTTGTGTGTGCGCCCTCCTTACCATCATGTGGGGTATGAATTTTTGGATCATTGCGTTACATGTAAAGATACGCCTTGCATGAATGCGTGTGAAGAAAAGATTATCGTCCTCTCTGCTGCCACCCATACCCCTTACTTAGACTTTACCAAAGGTGGATGTACCTTTTGTGAAGCGTGCGCAAGGGCGTGCCCAAGTGGTGTTTTAAGTCTTACATGTAACGATGAAAAAGATTTACATGTAAAAGCGAAGATTGATATAATAGCCTGTATGGCATGGCATCAAAGTCTGTGCAATAGCTGTTTGGATGCGTGTGAACCTAGAGCCATTCAATTTTTAGGGCTTTGGAAACCGCAAATAGAGATGGATGTCTGTAATGGATGTGGCATGTGCGTCGGCATCTGTCCTAGTAATGCGATTATAATCCAAGAGGAGAAAAAGGCATGAAATTATTTCTGTTTCTAAATCTCTTGACAAGTGTGCTGTTAAGTGCAGCGTTAGTACCAGAACGAACAATAGAAACGGCTGGAACGGTACAACATATAGCTTTGGTTGAGGGAAAGATCATCGCAGGAACAAGCGCAGGAACTCTTGAGGTGTATCAACTGAGTGATGCGACCAAACTTTCTCAAACCAAATTTCCGAATATAAAAGATTTTACAGGCGATGAGGTTGCTCCTAAAGTTTTTTCAGTTGATATGCTAGGCAACACGCTTCTTGCTGTCGTTCAAGCCAGTAACGGTGCGCGTGAGTTATACCTTATAGAAGAGGGTAAGCCTAAAGTGCTCATAGACGCTACGGCTAATCTTTTCATCTCCAAAGCACAATTTGTCGATAAAAAGCACATTTTGGTGGCACTTCTCAGTAATGAGATTTTTTTGTGGGACATTCAAACGAAAAAAGAGATTTACCGCATTCAACCTTCCTCTTCACACTTTAGCGATTTTGCATTGAATGAAACAAAAAGTAGGGTCGCAAGTGCATGTGAGTCGGGTGAAATCACTCTCTTTGATGTTTTAAGTGGCAAAATTACTCAAGTGCTCAAAGGCGGTAATGTGGACAATGTTTATACTGTGGATTTTAAAAAAGATAAAGTGCTCTGTGCGGGTCAAGACAGACGTGGCATTGTTTACACTCTTCAAAATAGCACGTATGAACGATTTGATGGCTCGTTTCTCATTTATGCGGGAGCACTGAGTCCTAGCGTAACGTTGGGTGCGTTTGCCTTTAATGAACAGAATGATATTGTTGTGTTTGATCTTGCCACAAAAGCGAAAGTTCATACGCTTAAAGGGCAAAAAAGTACGCTCAATACCATCATCTTTGCGACGGAGAAAGAGCTTGTCAGTAGCAGTGACGATCAATTTATTATGATTTGGAGAATCCCATGAATATTTCAAGTATTGTGATACAAACAAAGCCTTTACATGTAAAAGAGATTATTGCGATTTGTGAGGCGAGTGATTTTTGTGACTACCATTTTCATGACGAGCAAACTGGCAAAATTATTGTCACGATTGAGGGTGCAGACCTTGACGAAGAGATGGCAAAAATGAAAAAAATTGAGCAGATTCCTCATGTCATTTGCGCTGATATGATGATGGCTTACAGTGAAGATGAGCTCGATGTGGAAAGAGAAAAGCTAGCGCAATCCCCTAGTGTACCAGATATTCTCAACGATGAAACGGTTGCCCTCAAAGATATTGTCTATAAGGGTGATTTGAAAAAGAAAATCAACTAAGGAAGGGTTATGCAAACGATGTATCAGATGTTTATTGAAACTATTGTGCCAAGTGATGAGCTTATTGTCTCTCGTACCGATTTGCATGGAAACATAACCTACGCCAATGAAACGTTTGCCCATATTTCGGGCTATGAGATTGATGAACTCATTGGAAAACCCCATAACATCGTTCGTCATCCCGATATGCCTCATTCCGTTTTCAGGACACTCTGGCAGACTTTGAAGCAAGAGCAGATGTGGAAAGGGTATGTCAAAAATCTGCGAAAAGATGGCGGTTACTACTGGGTTTACGCCGAAGTTTCAGGTGTCTATAAAGATGGCGTATTGGTTGAATACAAATCATTGCGAGCACCTATAGAAGAAGAGACGAAAATTAAGATGCAGCGCGAATATGATGAAAAATGTGAACAAGAAGAGGGAAAAAGCCGAGTTGTTGTCTATTTGAAAAGCGATATTGTTCATAAAGTTGAAACACTTGCACGTGAAAAAGCCTGTTTAGGCGATACGATCATGAATGACATTTTAAGCGATTCCCTCTTTTAATTCCTCCCTCTGGGTTGAAGTTGACCCTTCAATCCTCCCCATGATTTCATTAAGACTAAATCCTAGCCATTTTTATTTATGATTTTATAATTAATAAAAGTATATTCTTATAATTATATTTAGTATAAATTATAATTAGGAGTGTCAATGGATGAGGTTCTTACGTGCGAGAACAGTAGAGTAAAATTTTTCCCTATCATGATGTATGCGATGGTTATGGGAATGAGTGGTTTAACGATTATGTACCAAAAAGCTGCCCTTTGGTTAGGCTTTACAGATATGATTGGTCATCTCTTAATGATGGTTTCAACCACATTATTTGTTGTTATTTCTCTCATCTATCTTAGTAAATACATCAAATATACACCCATGGTAAAAAAAGAGTTTTCACACCCCATTAGACTCAATTTTTTTGCAGCGATTTCGATTTCGATGTTAATGCTAGCGATTATTTATAAAGAGGTCAATGTCAATGTCGCTTCTATGTTTTGGTATACAGGAACGGTTTTGCATTTTTACCTTACCATGTACACGATCTCTTTTTGGATCAATAATAATCAAGAACTAGACCACTCTAATCCTGCATGGTTTATTCCTGTGGTGGGCAATGTCCTTGTTCCTGTGGGCGGTGTAGGGTTTGCAAGCCAAGGGGTTCTGATGTACTTTTTTAGCTGTGGTATCTTTTTTTGGGTAATTCTGTTTGCCATTTTACTCAATCGTATTATTTTTCACCATCAATTAGCCGTAAAGTTTATGCCAACGATGTTTATTCTTATCGCTCCACCCGCGGTTGGCTTTCTGGCATACTACAAAATGTACGGTGTGATTGATGTTTTTGCCACGATGTTGTTCAATCTTGCCCTTTTCTTTACGCTTTTAGTCGCTTTCATGTACAAAAATTTCATTAAAATCAAATTTTTCATCTCTTGGTGGGCCTTTGTTTTTCCCCTTGCAGCTATGAGTATCAGCGCGATGTTAATGTATCATGAAACTAAAGATGTTATACTTTTATCACTCTCGTATGTGATGGTTGGTGTGACAACAATGGTCATCTCTGTTGTGATGTATCAAACGGTATCGCATGTGCTCAAAGGTGAAATCTGCGTACAAGAGTAAACAACACTTTACAAGGAAAATTAGATGGAAAAAACACTCTTTTTAGATCAATATCCTATTCATTCACTAACCCTGAAGAAAGAAGGATTTCGTTATCAGCATATGTCCCAAATCGTTGATTATTTTAAAGAGAAGATCAACGCTGATCCTGTGGCGCACTTTATCGCAATTTTTGACCATTATGCCCACACCAAAGCACTGGGTGGAGAGATGATGGAAGGGCTCAAAGATGTTCAAAATGTTATTTTTTGTTTTGGAAAGACTATCCAAAATACCAAAATCGTAGCAGTCCGTCCACGAAGTATCGGAATCTGTGAGTTTGAAGATCGCTTTGTGATTGAATTTATGGAAGCACCCAAAGAGGAGATTCATACGATTATGCAACTGTGGATAAAAGCCTTGGTAGCTTAAACTACCAAAGTGCCGTAATCTCTTCGTCTGTAATTTCTTCTTTTAAAAGCACGGGTATTCCTTTTGTGGAAAGCATGCTTTTAAATCCTTGCCCAATGGTTCCCGTGACAAATACATTGACACGTTGATTGACAAAAAGCTCTGTTAAGACTAAAGGGGGTTTCATCTGGTTGGATGTCAGAGGATTTGGAATCATCTGGTGCTCACTAATGTGATGATTTTCAAGTGTAAAAAAATGAATGTATCTGCTTTTAGGGCTCAAAGAGCTATAAGGGGAGGTTTCATTTTCACTGCAGAGTGCAACCACATAACGCTCTTTCGTATTTTCCAGATGTAACGTATGTCCACCCAGTAGTGCTAAAGCCACCTTATTTCGAGCAGATTTAATAATACGTGCAAACGTAGGGCGAGAAACTTCCATCTTTTGTGCGGCTTCTTCTTGATACAACTCCAATAAATCCATAAGATAAAGCGCTTCCACCTCTTCGGATAAAAGTGTGATCGTCTCTTGATGTGTTTGAATTTCACGAGGGTTAAATTGGCAACACGGCGGTCTGAATGAAGTAAACCGTTTGCATTTTTACCGTGGCATAATTCTCCTTTACATGTATAGACTTTTTGTATAACCCATTGAAAAAAGAGTATCGCTTATAGCACATCACTTTTTAAAACTAAAAACATCGCCATAGCTTTGGCTATGACTCAATTTTGAGTTTTAAAAATTAACGCACTCTCAGCAAACTCTTTATCTTTTCAAGGGGCATACAAAAAGTCTAATATGCACATTATAACATGATTTAAAAATACTTGACATATGTCCATTATGAGAGTATTATTTTGAACATATGCTCATTAAGGAGTTTCAATGATAGCAGTACCTGTTAAAACAGAAAAAGGCGATGTGATAGCACCTCTTTTTGGAAAAGCAAACTATTTTAGTTTGATCGATGCGCAAGGTCATATAGCAACACGCGAATGCAGTGTTCAAGGAGGCATGAATGTTGTCCCTTGGTTACAAAATTTGGGCGTTAAAACGGTTTTACTCAATCACGTAGGCGAAAAACCTTTTCATGCACTTTTGGGTGCAGGCATCGATATTTATTATGTCGGGAAAGAGCGAATTATGCTCAAAGAGGCTTTGGATCAATTGCATAAGGGCACACTTGAAAAAGTGACAGTTATGAATTATATGAAGCTTCTAGGCGATGACGGAGATCATCATGATAGTGGTGGTTGTGGCTGTGGGCACTAAACCATAAAATACAAAACTCTATTAACATAAAAAAGGATCGCAAATGACAATTATATTTCCAACCATGAAAGACGAAGGGATTGGAGCAAAGAGAGGCGCACATTTTGGTAAGGCAACTTTTTATACAGCCGTTACGGTTGAAGATGGTGTGGTGAAAGAGGTCAAGGTGCATAAAAACCCTGGTCATGTAACGGGAGGATGTGCGAATGCTGTGGCAAACATACAAGCTTTAGGTGCTGATACATTGGTAGTTTCAGGCATCGGTGGAGAGCCTTTAAAAAAGTTTTTAGCGGTGAATGTTTCTGTCTATTTTGATGATAAAAATGAAACGGTAGAAGATTCGTTAAGAGATTTTCTAGCCGGAAAAACAGCTAAAATTGACCCAAACCATACGTGTGCTCACCATTAATTATTTTTGAATTTCTGCAAGGAAGTGTTCTTGCAGAAATTTTTTTGATCACACTTTATAACCAGATAACAATGTGTATTTTTAATTAATATTTATTATTATTTAGTTATAATTTTGAAAAGGTTGATTTAAAATGCAGTGGGTTAAACAGATCGTTTTTTTCTACCGTGATGGTTTTAAACAGATGCGCGTTGGCAAACAGCTCTGGCTCATTATTGCCATTAAGTTTTTCCTTTTTTTTGTTGTTCTAAAGCTCTTCTTTTTCCCCAATATCCTCCAAACACACTTTTCAAATGACACACAAAGAGCAGACTCTGTGCTGGAACATTTGATGCAAAAATAAAAGGCATTACCGATGGATCACACCCTTCTTGTTGAGTTATCGCGTGCGCAATTTGCGCTTACGGCGTTGTATCACTGGCTTTTTGTCCCGCTTACACTAGGACTTTCATTTATCATTGCTATGATGGAGAGCATCTATGTCAAAACAAAAAATCCTGAGTGGAAAAAGTTGACCAAATTTTGGATGACGCTCTTTGCAATCAATTTTGCGATCGGTCTTGCTACGGGCATTATCTTAGAGTTTGAATTTGGTACAAACTGGTCGAATTACTCGTGGATCGTGGGTGATCTTTTTGGAGCACCTTTGGCGATTGAAGGCATTATGGCGTTCTTCTTAGAGTCGACTTTTTTTGCCGTGATGTTTTTTGGCTGGGATAAAGTTTCCCCTAAAATGCACCTCTTCTCCACATGGCTCGTCGCCATTGGCTCGAACCTCTCAGCACTTTGGATACTTGTAGCCAATGGTTGGATGCAACATCCTGTGGGAATGGAATTTAACCTTGAGAGAGCGCGTTTTGAGATGAAAAGCTTTGCCGACGTTCTCTTTAACCCCAACGCCGTTTCCAAATTTTTACACACGATTGGCAGTGGTTATGTGATGGGCTCCCTCTTTGTCGTGGGGGTAAGCAGTTGGTTCTTACTCAAAAATCGCCATACGCTTTTCGCCAAACGCAGCATCATTGTGGGCGCTTCTTTTGGATTTTTGGCTTCCATTTTCTTGCTGGTTACAGGCGATGAGTCCGCGCATCAAGTTGCCCTTAGTCAACCGACCAAACTGGCTGCGATGGAAGGGCTTTACGATGGAAAACATCGAGCAGGCATCGTGGCGATCGGTCAGTTGAATACAAACAAAAAAATTGGCGATACGCAAGATGAATTTATCTGGTCGATTGAGATTCCTTACGCACTCTCTTTTCTAGGGTTTCACAACATCAACGCGTTTGTACCGGGCATTGATGATCTCGTACTTGGAAACACAATACTGGGTATTGAGTCTGCTCAAAGCAAACTGGACAAAGGCAAACTGGCGTTAGAGGCGTTGCGTACCTACAAAGAAGCGCAGCAGATGAATAATGTTCCAACTCAAGAAGAAGCTTTAGCACTGTTTCGTACCAATGAGGCTTATTTGGGCTATGGCTACTTAGATAAACCCGAAAAAATTATTCCTCCCATTGCATTGACTTTTTACAGCTTTCACATCATGGTAGGCTTAGGCAGTTGGTTTTTGGCACTCTTCTTTTTCGTACTCTACTTTAGTATGATCGGCAAGATTGGGAGCAAAAAACTCCTCCTTTATGCGGGTCTTTTCTCCATTCCTTTGGGTTACATCGCAGGCGAAGCGGGTTGGATTGTGGCAGAAGTCGGCAGACAGCCGTGGGCGATTCAGGGCATGCTGCCTGTGGGCATGGCGAGTTCGCACATTGATGAAGTCTCAGTCATGATCACACTAGGACTTTTTGCGATTATCTTTACTGCACTTTTAATTGCGGAAGTGAAAATCATGCTGAAACAAATTACAATCGGACCTGAGGAGGCATAAGATGTTTGGAACTTTATCTCTTTTAACGCTTCAACAGTATTGGTGGTTTTTGGTGAGCCTGATTGGGGCATTTTTTTGTGTTTATTACCTTTGTGCAAGGCGGACAAACCCTTTTGTATGCCATCGCCAAAGATGACAAACAACGCAACATGCTCATCGCCTCACTGGGGCGTAAATGGGAACTCTCCTTTACCTCATTGGTTCTTTTTGGAGGTGCGCTTTTTGCGGCATTTCCTCTGTTTTATGCGGTCAGTTTTGGAGGAGCTTATTATGTCTGGATGGCGATTTTGTTCTGTTTTATCCTGCAAGCAGTTTCCTATGAATACCGTGTAAAACCCAACAACTTTTTAGGCAAACGCACGTATGAAGCCTTTTTGTACATCAACGGAAGTGTGGGTATTATCCTCATCGGAATTGCGCTTGGTACACTCTTTACAGGTGGAAATTTTATGCGCAACAGCATGAATTTTTCGGCTTGGACACTGCCAAGTTACGGGCTTGAAGGCGCACTCAATCCCTTTAATGTGGCATTTGGCTTGAGCCTCTTTTTCTTAGCGCGCGTACAAGCAGCGCTTTATTTTATCAATAACATTGAGGATGTTCCCATCATCGCCCATGCCAAACAACAGCTTTTTAAAGACGCTCTTTTGTTTGTGGGCTTTTTTGTACTGCTTGTGGTGATGCTCTTGGTCATGAACGGCTTTACCTACCATATGGGCGTTGTCTTTCTCGAATCGCATAAGTTTTTGAACAACTTTTTAGCCACGCCACTGCTCATCGTTACCTTTCTTAGCGGTACACTTTTGGTATTGTATGCCATCTTTAGTACGCTTTTTAAAGGAAGCAGACGCGGCATTTGGTTCAGTGGTTTTGGCGTGATTTTAGTCGTAACGAGCCTGCTCTGTCTGCTTGGGTTTAACGCCACACCTATTTATCCTTCGCTCTCTGATGTGGCAAGTTCGTTGACCATTGAAAACAGCTCCTCATCCCACTATACGCTCAGTGCCATGAGTTACGTCTCTTTGGGTGTTCCCTTTGTTTTGGGGTATATCTATGTGGTATGGCGCGCTATGGATAAAACCAAAATGACATCAGCCGAAATCGAAGCTGATTCACATCATTATTAGGAGTCATCATGGAAGCAATCAACTATACCTCAGGGTTTTTGTGGCTCTGCACATGGCCTGTTATTATTTACGTCTCGTATCGCTTTATTGCGCTTAATATTGACCATTTTGAAGCGTATTTGAAAGACAAATAACCTTTACATGTAAAGCTCAAATCCTATACTTGTAGATTGAGGACATATGTCAGTTTTTAAGACGATTTAAGGTAAAATCCCCCTTAAAAGTTAATTAAAAAGGTCAATCTATGGGTTTAGGTGTCGGTATCGTAGGACTCCCCAATGTCGGAAAATCAACCACGTTTAATGCGCTGACTAAAGCGCAAAATGCAGAATCTGCAAACTATCCTTTTTGTACCATCGAGCCTAATAAAGCCGTTGTTCCAGTTCCAGATCCAAGACTTGAAGAGCTGGCAAAGATCGTCAACCCTGAACGTATTCAGCACTCAACGGTCGATTTTGTCGACATCGCAGGACTTGTAAAAGGTGCGAGTGCAGGCGAGGGGCTTGGCAATCAATTCTTATCGAACATTCGTGAAGTCGAAGTTATTTTACACATGGTACGTTGTTTTGAAGATGAAAACATCACGCACGTTGAAAACAGTATCAATCCGCTTCGTGACATCGAAATCATCGAAAGCGAACTCATTTTTGCGGACGTTCAACAACTCGATAAAAAACTCGATCGTCTGAAACGCCAAGCGAAAGTGGACAAATCTGCCGCAGGTATTGCTGAGATCGCCGAAGCACTTCGCGCGCACCTTGATGAGATCAAACCGGTCAGTACGTTTGCACGTCGTGAGGATGAAAATTTCCAAATCCTAGATAAAGAGCTACGTTTTCTCTCCAATAAAACCATCATTTACGGCGCAAACGTTGATGAAGCAGGGCTTTTAGAAGAGAATGATTTTGTCAAAGCGGTCAAAGAACATGCCAAAGCAGTGGGTGCAGACGTTGTTGTTCTCTGTGCTAAAGTTGAAGAAGAGATGATCGCCCTTGAGGATGATGAAGCCGAAGAGTTCTTAAAAGAGCTTGGCATTGAAGAATCAGGACTTAAACAGATCATCCGCTTGGCGTTTGACAAACTAGGGCTTGCTTCATACTTCACCGCAGGTGTGAAAGAAGTTCGCGCGTGGACGATTGAAAAAGGGTGGAAAGCACCTAAGGCTGCCTCTGTGATTCACAACGATTTTGAAAAAGGATTCATCCGTGCCGAAGTCATTGGTTACAACGATTTTATCGCGTACAAAGGTGAGACTGGCTCCAAAGAGGCAGGTAAAATGCGCCTCGAAGGTAAAGAGTACGTCGTTCAAGATGGCGATGTAATGCACTTTAGATTTAACGTTTAGTCCGCTTTAAATGTTTACATGTAAGCGTTTACATGTAAACATTCTTCGTTTCTATTTCAAAAATTTTTTAGGGAGTCATTCATGAAATTATGGGCTGTTTTACTTTTTTGTTCAGCAACACTTTTTGCCGCTGAAAACTATTATGCGATTGAAGATTTGGATGTTCGTGAAGATGGCATCCTTGTAGAGGTTAAAACACAAAAACTTGCCAATGGTATTGGTCAATTTTTCTATGAATCTGGAAAAATTAAGAGTGAAACTCCGTTCAAAGAAGGGTTACGAGAGGGGCTTGGTAAGATGTATTACGAATCAGGAAAGCTCCAAAGTGAAACACCATTTAAAAACGATAAAATTGAAGGACTCAAAAAAGAGTATTACGAATCAGGCGTGCTTCGAACCGAAGTTACTTTTGTCAATGATCAAGCCGAAGGTGTCGGTAAGTTTTACTACCCAACCGGTAAACTTCAAGGGGAAACACCCTTTAAAAAGAATCAACCTAATGGCATCACGAAGCTTTTCAACCCAGCAGGTAAGTTGATCCGCACAATTGAGTTTAAAGAGGGCAACATCGTCAAAGGCTATGACTATAACGATCAAGGGACTAAACTTGAATTGAGCCGCGAAGAACTTTTGGAAGCTACAAAGGAAGTATCAAATCAGGAAGAAGCTACAAAGTAACTTCTTCCTATCTGTTATTCTCCGCTTTCACATTCTCCATCATACGACATAATGCCGTGTTCAAGGTTGAGCACGGTTTTATACCCCATGTGCAATAAAATGCGTTGACAGTACGCACTTCGACTTCCGCTGTAACAGTATAAAATGACAGGGATGTTCTCTTTGCCATTGAGTTGTGAGAGTGCATCATGAAAACTGGTGGTTGGAATGAGGAAGTCCGTTCCTGTGATGCGATTGCTGATCCATTCCATCCATTCACGTGTATCCACAAGATTAAAATTCACAATGCCATGCTTTCTAGCTTCGAGCAACGCTTCAAGTTCATTGCCATCAATCTGCTTTTTCTTCATTAACGCTTCACACTCTTCTTTGCTGAGTCCTCTGGTATGTGTATGCGCTACTTCTTCCATGTTTTCTTCTTTTGCGAGCTCTCGTGCATGTTCGGGTGTGCAGAAGATCGTGCAGTGGCATTTGCCTGTTTGGGGAATTTCAACGGTGAGTGCAGGGGTGCAGGGGCACAAACGGTTATCTGCGCTAGCTTGCTCTTCGGGTGTGCTACCTATGACCATAAAACAGGGGCAGTAGCGTTTGCCATAAATCATTTTATTGCGTGTTAAGCCTTGTTGGATGGACTCTTTGACTTCATCAAGGGGTGTGTACGCAAAGCCAAATTGTGCACAGACTTTATCGGTAAACGCTTCTGTTTTTTCAAATTCTGCTAAAAATTCGGGAGAGTTCATATCTATTTTAGTTATCAAAGATATTCCTTTTATTTATTTTTATATGCACCATTATAAAGAGTTTGCATTGGAAAAAAATTAAAGAAAGGTTTTACATGTAAAGCATCAAGAAAGAGTAGGGGTTACGCTTTACATGTAAAACGATTGTGTTCCTTTTTGACTCAGTTATCCCTTTCCTCTAAAAATGTCAAATTCTTACATGTAAAATCTTTTTTGCGATTTTTTTGCTCTTTTTTTGCTTTACTATTTCCTTGGTTTGTTAAAAAAATAAATTAAAAAAAGAGTTTAAGATGCAAACGCTTCAACCCCAAACGACTTCCAGACTCGATGACATCAAACATCTTCGCGATATTTTTAATGCCCAAAACTCCAAAGAGCTTAAAAAGGCGTTTGATGCACTGGATTCTTCGATAAGCATTTCAGAAGAGGATTTGGAAGTGCAGTTTAATCGCTACTTTGTAGGCCCCATGGAAACCGTTGCCGATCCCTTTGCCTCCGTTTACCTTGACAATCCCGATGTTTTTATGTCCAAAACCACGTTACATGTAAGAGAGTTGTACGAAACGATGGGCTTTACCTATTCGCTTAAAAACGTCGTACCTGAGGATCATTTAGGCGTTGAACTGGACGCGTATTACCAACTACTTTTTTTAGAAGAGGCTAAAGAGATAACCTATTTGAGTGACCTTCGTCACTATTTTTTACACGAACATTTAGCCCTTTGGATACCGCGCTTTTTAGAGCGTGGTTTAGCGCAGAGTGAACATGCCTCTCCTGCGATGATTTTTATTTTAATGCAGCTCAAATCGTTACTGATAAGAGAAACCACGACAACAAGGAGTTCTTGAATGAGTTATTCCAAAGAAAAAGTTGAGAGCATTCTCAACAACGGCATCAGCCGAAGAAGTTTTCTAAAAGGCTTAGCAGCCAGTGGTGTATTGACATCGCTTCCAGGCGGTATTCTTCACGCCAATGAAGACCTCAATACTAAAATCCCCTACCTTGGGCAAAAAAATTACCAAACGTTTCGCAATGCGTGTCCTCGAAACTGTTACGACACCTGTAGTATCAAAACCTACGTCAAAGATGGTGTCATGCAGTTTATCGAAGGCGCAACCGAATCTACCTATACGAGAGGTGGTTGTTGTGTCAAAGGAAATTCTTACGTAAAACGTGTTTACTCAGCACGTCGTCTTAAATTTCCGATGATGCAAGTGGGCGGCAAAGGTTCAGGTAACTGGAAACGCATCTCTTGGGATTATGCGATGGAGACGATTGCCAAAAAACTCTTAGAGATGAAAAAAGAAGATGGAACCTTGCTGGGTGCTGCACTTACCAAGTATTCTGGAAACTTCGGCATCACGCATTACGGTGTTGAGGGAATGTTTAGCTCTATTGGTTATACCACCAGACTTGCGGGAACGCCGTGTTGGCCAGCAGGCATTGACGCGCAAAACCTTGACATGGGCGATATGTGGTGTAATGATCCTGAAGAGATGAAAGACAGCAAATTTATTATACTTTGGGGTGTCAATCCTGCGAGTAACTCCGTTCACTCGATGAAATACATTTACGAAGCAAAGAGTAAAGGGGCAAAAGTTGTGGTCATTGATCCCATTTTTACCGAAGCGGCTTCCAAAGCGAGTCAGTACATTCAGATTAAAACAGGAACAGATGGTCTTTTAGCACTGGGA
Organism: Sulfurospirillum diekertiae; assembly: GCF_002162315.1. Lineage (NCBI taxonomy): Bacteria > Pseudomonadati > Campylobacterota > Epsilonproteobacteria > Campylobacterales > Sulfurospirillaceae > Sulfurospirillum > Sulfurospirillum diekertiae. Next base: position 872,672 of record NZ_CP021416.1, read on the forward strand.
ATGGCAAAAATTATCATTGAGGCTAATTTACACGATCAAAAATGGCTTGATGCAAACTCAAAAGGGTACAAAGAGTACAAAGCGTATCTGGATAAAGAGATCAAACTAGAGAACGTTTCCAAAATCACAGGTATTCCTCTTGCAATGATTAAAGAGTTGGCTTTATCGTTTGCAAAAGCAAAACCTGCAACGATTTGGATGGGGTATGGTATGCAACGTCACACCAATGGTGGCTCAATGATCCGTGCGATTGACGCATTGGTAGCAGTTTCTGGAAACATCGGCAAATACGCAGGTGGTGCGCGTTATGGTCACCTGAGCACATGGGGCTTTAACTATGCGGCACTGTCTCAAACTAAGCCAGAAGGCAGTGTGGGTTACACCGGTGTTAGCGCCATCAAAGGTGAATTTGCGAAAGAGAGTGGTGCAAAAGCAGCCTATACCGATCGTTCTTTAAACATCAATAAAACAGCGCGTGAACTTATCAATGCAAAAGAGCCAAAAGTAAGATTGTTGTGGGTGGCATGTAAAAATGTCTTCTCTCAAGATTTTGACCGCAATCAACTCATTCGTATGTTTCAACAACTTGACCTTGTGGTGGTTGCCGATCAGTTCTTTAATGAAACGGCTAAATGGGCAGACATTGTCCTTCCTGTTGCCACACAATTTGAAGAGTACGATGTCAATGTCTCTTACTGGCATTATTGGATGACACTGAATGAGCAAGCCATCAAACCTCTTTTTGAAGTCAAATCCGATGTTGAAATTGCAGCACTGCTTTCTAAACATATGAACAAACTTGAGGCGGGTTCATGTACTTTCCCACAAAGTGTGGATACCAAAGCCATGACGATCAAAGAGTTTAACCCTGGCATCTACGAGCAATTTGGCATCAAATCATGGGAAGAGCTTAAAAACGGACCAGTCAAAGCCAAAGCGGTCATTCCGTATGCCGATGGAAAGTTTAAAACCCCAAGTGGTAAGTTTGAGTTTTATTCTGACAAAGCCTTGGAGCTTTTTGGCAATGCACTGCCTTCCTATGTTGAAGTGCGTAAACCGTACGATAAATTCCGTATGACATCGCCTCACAGCAGATGGAGCTTACACTCACAGTTCCAAAACTTAGAGTGGATGGAAGATATGCACCCTGAACCATACGTTTACATTAACCCTGATGATGCGGAAGCGAAAATGGTCAAAGAGGGCGATACGGTAGCGGTCTTTAACAAACAAGGGCTTTTGAGAGTCAAAGCCAAACTCACTGACAACGTTCAAGCGGGTACTGTTTTGATGTACGAGCAATGGTATAACAACAATATTTACAACGTCAATGAACTTGTTGATGACACCAGTTCAGACATGGGTGCGTTTAAAACGGGAGCGCCTGGTGTTGCGCTTCATGATACCTTTGTCAACTTTAGAAAACTATAACAGGAGATTGTGATGCAAAAAGCTTTTTTAGTCGATGGCAGTATCTGTCTAGGATGTAATACGTGTGCAATGGCCTGTAAAAATCAGTATCATCAAGACGATGGAATTTTATGGCGCAAAGTAAGAGAGATTGGGGCAGAAGATTATTTGATGGACAACAACAATATCTTGCCAACTTTAACGTCGTATCAAAAAGCACCCAAAGCGCAAATGCCGATGGAGCGTTTTTACTTCTCCTTGGCGTGTAACCACTGCGAAAATCCAGCGTGTGTGGCGATTTGTCCTGTGGGCGCACATACGAAAGACCCAGAGACTGGCATTTGTAAACACGACCAAACGATTTGTATTGGCTGTGGTGGTTGTGTCAAAGCGTGTCCATTTGGTGCGTCAAAGTTTAATACCAAAATGGGACAAGCCGAGAAGTGCAGTATGTGTTGGGAGCGCCAAGCCGATGGCAAAACAACGGCGTGCGTGCAAGCTTGTCCTGTGGGGGCTATTGCGATTATTGACTTACATGACCCTAAATACAAAGAGTATGCCAATGCTTCTCCCGTAGGTATTGACTATGCGATCAATGCAGAGACACACCCTAGTACGCGGTTTATTCTTCCACATATGCCAAAAGAGGTTTACAGACAACCTAAAGGATAGTCTCATGAAAACAACACTGCGATTGATGATAGGACTATGTGGTGTTTTTCTTTCACTTGCTTGGGGACAAATTGCCCCAAGCACCTGTAGTTTTGAGGACCCACTTTTTAGTGAATTGTCCCATCAAAAAGCTGTTTTGATCGAACCCAAAAACTACGTGGTTGGCGAAGAAAACTTCGTTATAATACAATTGGAGAAGCCCAATTTGCCTTCGGGATATATGGTGAGTGTCTTTGTCGATACGATCAAATCACCCAAGAGTGAGCCTGAGGTGCAAGGATGGTACCCAAAAACGAATATCAAGCCTTTAAAAGAGGGATTTTACGAGTTGTCAGTTCGCGTGAACCTGATGTATAAAGGAAGTTGAGGCGGTATTTTAGTTGCAAGTCTTGCAAATACGAAGATTAGCTTTACCGCAAAGAAATCTAAATAACACTATGTTCAAGGAGTCTCAAACGTGGATAAACTCTTTTTAGAACGATTGAAGACGCTCACAATTCTTTATGCTGAAGATGAAGAGGGCATACGAAAAAACATTGCCGCATCGCTTCGCTACTATACTAAAGAGGTGATCGAAGCGGAAAATGGCAAAATTGCCTTAGAGCTCTACAAAAGTGAAAAACCCGATATTGTGATTACCGATATTTTAATGCCTGTGATGAATGGCGTTGATCTGGTACGTGAGATTCGTAAAAACGATGAAGTGACTCCGCTTGTCATTATTTCAGCACATACAGATAGGGAGTATCTGCTGAAAGTCGTGGATCTTCATTTAGAGCAGTACATCATCAAACCGGTGACCCTCAATGGTCTTTTAGAAGCGCTTGCGCGCTGTCTCAAACGCATTACTCAAACGCATACGATTGTCTATGAACTTCCCTGTGGATACTTGTATGATGTCGATCATAAACTATTGACATATGAGGGGGAGAGTATTCATCTCAATAAAAAAGAGGCGGGATTTTTAGAATTACTCTTGCATAATAAACAACGCATTGTCACCTATGACGAGTTACAAGCCCATGTGTGGCAGGACGATGTAATGACCGATAGTGCGCTTCGTTCACTGGTGCGTAATTTACGCAAGAAGTTACCGAAAGATTTTATTACCAATTTATCAGGGGTTGGGTACCGATTTGAGATGTGCTAGACTCTTACTTTTACTGCTTGTGTGTATCACCTTTGGTTGGGCACAAGAGTGGAAAAATCCTTTTTATTACCGTAGTGATGATACCACTTCGGTACTCATTAATGAGCGTGTGGCAGGCTCTCACATCAAAGTCTTTTTACCCACGATGCCTTACTTGTACGTCTCAAAACTGGTCAATGGCACACTGGTTCGCTCCAGTGGCAACCATGAAGGGTGGGAGTATATGATGGCAACATCGTATAAAAAGATAGACGATCTCACCTATGAATTTTCCTTGAGAAAAGGAGTACTTTTTCAAGATGGAACGCCGTTTAACGCCGATTCTGTAGTGGAAAATTTTACCTATTTTATGCAAGATCCTGTGGTTTATTCGGATATTCATAAGAGACTTAAAGGTGTGAGTAAAGTGGATGATCATACCATTCGTATTCACCTGTATAAACCTTACGGACTGCTCTTTAGCGATCTGACTTCTATCAATCTGTACACATCCGCCTACCTCAAACGTTATGGGTGGAGCACGAAAGAGGGCTCTACATGTAACAGTATGCAAGCACCTGGACCTTATGGACTGGGACCGTATATTTTAAAACAAGGCTACGCAACAGGGCGGTTTCAAACGCCTATTTTAGAGCTTCAAGCCAATCCAAACTATTATGAAGCGGGGTTGCCTTACATTGAGAATGTAACTATCTATACAGAACTGACATCTGCCCAATCGGTCAGTATGGCGTTGGAGGAAGAGCGTTTAGATATAACACCGATTCCTTTTAATAAAAAAGTAGAGACCGTTCTTTCTAAGTATGCAAGACTTTATACGAAACCTTCAACGCACAGTATCTCGATCTATTTTAACTTGCTTAAGCCCAACAGTAAGCTAAGAGACCAAAAAATACGCATTGCACTCAATAAAGCGGTCAATCAAGCTAATTTGCTCAATTTTGTCTATAAAAAAGAGGGTGAACTCGCACCCACAGAAGCTTCGGTGAATTATCGCTCTGTGAAACTGGCAACGGCAAACCTTCAAACCTGGGGTGAACGTGCACTTCATAATCCAGACGAGGAGAAGGAACTTAAAGCGATTTTGAATGGGTTGGAGCTGGATGTCATTACGATGGATCGTTTTATGTTTTTATGGCGAGGCATTGAGTATCAGCTCAAAAAATACGGCGTAACCCTTCACTACACTACAACACCCAATGAAAAAGAGATCTATGAGCAACTCCTCACCAACAGAGAGTCCCCCAAAAAATGGGATATTTTAACATGGGGTAATGACGACTGGAGCAGTAACAATCCTTGGACGGCTTTCTTTGCGTACCGCATCTCCGATAAATGGTCGGCGATTGATAAAGACGATGTGATGCAAGGCTACATCGAACATTTTTTTGATGTTGAATTTCAAAGCAAGGCTTTTGATGAGGTAGTAGCACAAATTGTCAAGCGTGCGTATGAAAAAGCGTATATGCTTTTTGTTCCATCCCCCAATATTGTTTTAGCGGTCAATAAAGAAGTACGTTATGAGCCTTCATCGGTTTTATTGATGCCTCTGTGGAAGGCAAAGCTGACCAAATATCACTGGTCGATCAGAGGCAATGCGGCGTATCCAAAAGAGCGCGAAGCACCCATGTTACCTTTAAGGTTTGATTATGATTAAGTATCTTTCCATGCGTTATAAATTTTTTCTGATGGCATCTTTAGGCATTTGTGCGATTGTCACGCTCTCTTTTTTAGCGTTTGACATTACCAACAAAGGCGTGGTCAATGTCAACAATGTCTTTGAAGGCTCCAAGCGGGTTCAAACGATTCAGCAAACCTACATTTTGCCGCTGTTTAAGCTTCGCGAACAATCTCTCTCACTCATTATGGCGCCGAATGAAGACTTGCGTAAAGATATTCTCAAAAAAATCAACGAGATGCACACACAAATGGAAGAGCCCTTTAGCAAACTGCCTGCGACGCTCTATTATCAGTGGAAAAACTATGTCACACTCATCTTAGCCAACCAAGCCTACCTCAAAGATGACTTTGAAGAGGGGGCGTTTATCAATGCCAATACCTCTGAGCGTGACCAATTTTATGCCCTCATGGATTCTTTGGAAGTCTTGCAGCAAAACGAGCTGACACACTCTTCAGAGACCTATGCCAAAGCCAATAAAGAAGCGATCAATTCGCGTTATTTTATTGCCACTTGGTTGATTATTATTGTACTTTTAACCTTTATGGTAGGCTTTTTCATTGCCAAAAATATTGTTGATTCTATTTTACATGTAAGGCATGGATTAAGAGAGTTTTTTGACTACCTCAAGTCTCCTTCCACCGAAGAAGCCACGCGTATTCACATTCCACTGATGAACAAAGATGAGTTGGGTGATATGGCACGCCAGATCAATCAAAATATTGAAATTATTCAAGCCAATTTGGAACAAGACAGCAAACTCATTGAAGATGCGACCCATGTCGTAGAAGATTTAAAATTAGGCAATCTGAACCGTAGGCTGGTGGCTTCAGGCAATTCCGATCAGCTTAACTTACTCAAAGCCGTGATGAATGAGATGCTGGATAATTTGGAGCTTCGTATTCAGCAGGAGATCGATGAGCGCACCCGTCAAGAGCAGCTCTTAATTCAGCAAAGTAAACTCGCTGCCATGGGCAATATGATCGGCAATATTGCCCATCAGTGGAGACAACCTCTTGGAGAAATCAACGCACTGTTGATGATCATTCAAGTGAGACAACATTTTGATGACTTTAATGAAGCCTTTTTAACGGAAAAAATCGAAGAATGTAACCGCATTACCGCGTACATGTCCAACACGATCAGTGACTTTCAAAACTTCTTTAAACCTTCCAAAGATAAAGAGATTTTTGAAATCAATAATGCCTGTGAGCGAGCAAGTTCCATCATTCAGGCCTCGCTTCGTTATCACTCGATAGAATTTTCGTTTAATGCTACCAAAGAGATAAAAGTGCTTGGCTATCCTAACGAATTTGCGCAAGCGCTGTTAAACATACTTTCTAATGCAAAAGATGTTTTAACCGACAGGCAGATCGAAAATCCTTTTATTCATATGAGTGTCAAAAATGGGGAACAATACACGCTCATTAAAATCGAAGACAATGGCGGTGGTATTGCTGAAGAGTATTTGGAACGTATTTTTGAGCCATATTTTACAACCAAACACGCGAAGCAAGGTACGGGAATTGGTCTTTATATGACCAAAATGATCATTGAAAACAATATGAATGGCATTGTGACCGTTAGCAACACAGAGCATGGTGCACTCTTTACAATCAAAATAAAGCACCATTAAACATAAATTGTTTTTGTGGAGTGTGTACCAAAATAAAAATCTTTATACTTTTTTTATACTTTTCATTTAGTATTTTCACGGTACTATAAAGTGAAAAATGGATCATTGATGTTCTAAATAAATTCTCATACATTGTAAAAAAAATTTAGAAATATGTATTTGGTATATAGATATTAATCAGGTAAGTCAAGGAGTATAAATTTGGATTTATCGTTAATGATTTGTTTTGATAAAAAACATAGGAGTGAAACAATTGAAATTGTATGATAGACTAAGGGGCTTTTACACTTTTAATCAAGTTGAATCATGAATTATTTTAAACGAAAATACCTATCGACTATTTTATTTATTCTTGTTTTCTTCTTTTTAACCTTTGCCTATATCGTTCTTGTTTTTATCAACTATGATGCTAACAAAACGATGATGCAAGAACTCGTTAAGACAAATCAATTGAATATTGTCAAAGGTTATAAGCGTCAAATTGATGAATGGCTTTCTGTTAAAAAGCGTATTGTCTCTTCTGCCTCGACCTTTTTAGAAAAGTTAGATCCTAAAAAAAACTACCACGACATTAGACAAATTTTACAAAGTGCTATTACAACAGGGGAATTTCGAAGTGTTTATATTGGTTATGCCAATGATTCTTTTATTACGGGTATTAATTGGATAGCGCCGTTAAATTATTTTCCTACCGAGCGACCATGGTATAAGGTAGGAAAAGAGCGCCAAAGTATTGCTATTACACTACCTTATATTGATTCCGACCTTTTAAAAGAAGTGGTTTCCATTGTTTCTCCTATCTATAATCACAATAATGGAGAGTTAATGGCTGTTCTCTCAAGTGATTTGATTTTAGATTCTATTCAAAAAGAGATACTTTCTATAAATTTACCCTTTAACGGGTTTGCATTTCTTGTCAGTAAAAACGGAAAAATTCTTGTGAGTCCTGATGGATTTAGCGAACAAAAGTGTAATGGCTGTGAGCCTGCAATCTCTGCTATCCTTTCAAATAATGAGATGGTTGGAACGACAACGTATGGATACAATGGAAAAAAATATTTGGTCTTTTATGAACCTTTGGAAAATAGTGATTGGATTTTTGCGACTGTATTGAATGAGGAGAGTATCTTTGGGGAACTCAATGAGCAACTCTTTCAAAATGTCATTATGGCGGTCAGCTTTAGTGTATTTGGTATTTTAGGACTACTCTTGTTTCTCTTTTTATCGCGAAAAATATTTGAGCATAAACGGCTTTTAGATTCTTTTGCACATAGCAGTAGTCATGCAATGGCAATTATTGATAAACACAAAAATGTTCTTTTAATCAATGACCCACTGAGAAAATTATTAGCAATCAATGAATCCATAGAACTGGGTGATTCCATTACCCAGTTAAAAGAGATAGCGGGAAATATAGAATTACTTCAAACGCTTATTGAAGCAGTACATGAGGTCATGGATTGTACATTTAATGCAAAAATTATTAAAATACCTAATAATGATACGACTGAGTGCCTTTTAGTTCAAATCATGCCTATTATTGAAAAAGGTTCAAAAATAGAAGGTTGCATTTTAACGATTAATGATATTACCAATGAATACCGCCTAGAAACGCATGCAAAAGAGCATGAACAAATTATGATTCAGCACAGTAAAATGGCTGCTATGGGCGAAATGGTAGGAGCTATTACGCATCAGTGGCGGCAACCACTAGCAGCACTTTTGGTTTTGATGGGAATGTTAAGAATTCAAGTTAAAGACAAAATTATCAGTGAAGATAGATTGATAGAGAGTTTTGATAAAGCCGTTGAAATTGTAAAGTTTATGGAACTAACGCTACAAGCATTTAAATCATTTTATAAAACAGGGCAAGAAAAAGAGTATTTTGACAGCGCCACTGTTGTTGAAGAAGTCGTCAGTATCATGAAACCCATAGCGCGTATTCATAATATTGATCTTTCCTTTATTTATGATTACAAAAAAGATTATCCAATGTTTTCATACTCTAATTATGTGAAACAAATTTTAGTTAATCTCATTTCCAATGCAAAAGATGCCATTTTAGAAAAAAACAGCACATCAGCTGAGGGGCATATCATCATTACTTTAGATGAAACATCTGAATGTTATGTCATTCGAGTTGAAGATGATGGTGTTGGTATTCAAAAAGGATTTGAAGAAAAACTTTTTAAAGAAATGCAAACGACGAAAGGTCATAAAGGTACAGGGCATGGTCTTTATTTGTGTAAATTGTTGATTGAAAATAAGTTAAATGGTACGATTAAGATCATTTCTTATGCCAATCCTACTGTATTTGAATTGACTTTCTTAAAGGAAATTAATGGATAAGAGTGTCTTAAAGCGGTTTAACGATTTGCGTATTTTGTTAGTTGAAGATGACGATCTATTGCGAGGCATTGTTTTTGATGCGTTAAGCCTTTATTGCCAAGATGTAAAATGTGCAAGAGATGGCGAAGAGGGATTATCGTGTTTTCATAGTGGAAATTTTAATGTCATTATTACGGATATTAATTTGCCTAAGATGAGTGGACTTGCTATGGCACGAGAAATTCGCAAAGTCAATTCAGAAATCTCCATCATTATTTTAACGGCGTATGATACTTCTGATAATATATATGCTTCTATCGATATTTGTGCATGTGCTTTTTTACATAAGCCATTTGAGTTAGAACAACTTTACAACACATTACTCATGTGTGTCGGAAAAATTGTATCAACCAATCAATGGCTTGATTTGTCGCGAGGCTTCTCTTATAACATTAAACTCAAAGAGCTTTTTTTTGAGGACAAAGAGATTCATCTTACAAAAAATGAGTCACGATTATTGTCTATTTTGATTGATCATGTGGGTAAAACTGTTAGTTTTGAAAATATTGAGGGGAATGTTTGGTACGATAAAAGTGCTACGCCTGAAACCATCCGAATGCATATCAATAAACTCCGTTCTAAAACGTATTATGAACTTATTGAAAATATACAAGGCTATGGATATAAGCTTCTCCCCAAAGGAAACCTTCCTTTAGAAAAATAATTCTTCTTTTTCCAATCACTCGATTCCTTTCAGATTATTCCCCTAATATTTATACTTTCTTTACACTTTTTTTTTACACTTTTCTTGAAATTCAATTACAAGGAGATAGCGTATGAAAAAAGATGTAGGGTTGAAAGCACTACTTTGTTTGAGTGCTTTACTGATCGTTTCTTCAATGAATGCGGCAGATGTTTTTCCCAAAACAACACTTGAGTTGACAAGTGATTCTGGAGAAGCACTAGGGAGCATAACGCCAGGAACAAAGCTTACCAAACTTGATGAAAAGAACGATAAGAGTTTCGTTATGGTAAGTGGTTGGAGTGCATATGGGGAAGAGAGTGTTATCTTTCAAAATATTGGGCAAAGAGTTGTGTATGCACTTTTAAAACCGAATGCTTTTAAAGATATTGAAAAAGGTCAAAGTAAAACCGATGACTATGATGCCGAATGGATACCCAGCCAAATTAAAGGATGGGTCAAGAATTCAGACTTAGCCTCTAATCAAGAAGATGTTTGGAAAGAAGGTGCCAAACTGTTTGGTGAACGATGTGGCTCTTGCCACCAAGCGCACCCATCCGATGAATTTACCGTCAATCAATGGCCTAATATTATCAAAGCAATGAAAGATCGAGCAGGACTTTTACCAGAGCAACAATGGCAATTAACGAAATATATGCAAGCTCATGCAAAAGATGCAAAGTAAGGAGATGAAAATGAAAAATAATTCTAGAAGAGATTTTCTTAAAACAAGTCTTATGGGTAGTGCCGCTGTTGTTGGTAGCGTCAAGAGTTTAAATGCTATTGATATTGCTAGTGGACCTATTTTAAATGAGTCACAAAAATTTAGTGCAACACACTTTGGTGCTTTTAAAGCCTATATAAAAGGTGATCAGTTTACAGGCGTGAGTGATTTTGTGGATGATGCTTCCCCTACGCCTATGATACAAGCACTCCCTTCACGTACCTATGCTCCAACACGCGTGAAATACCCATATGTGCGAGAAGGTTTCCTCAAAAAAGGACATCAAAGCGATACTTCTAAAAGAGGCAGTGAAAAATTTGTACGTGTTTCTTGGGATGTAGCATTAGATCTTGTGGCTAAAGAAGTGATGCGTGTGCAAAGTACCTACGGTTATAAAAGCATTTATGCGGGTAGTTATGGTTGGTTTTGTGTTGGAAAACTCAATAATCCACAACGCCTTATGAACCGCATGATGAAAATTGCAGGTGGATATGTGGGGAGAGCGGGTGATTATTCTACCGGTGCTGCTCAGGTCATTATGCCTCATGTTTTGGGAACCAATGAAGTCTATGAGCAACAAACATCATGGGACATGGTTCTTAAACATGCTAAAAATGTTATTTTTTGGGGTGCTGATCCTATGACAACAAACCAAATTGCATGGGAAATACCAGCGCATGAATCCTACAGTTATATGAGTGAACTAAAAAAACTCAGTGATGCTAATAAAATTAATGTTATGTCTGTTGATCCTGTCGCAAATGATACCCAGCGTTATTTTGAGGGCGAACATATTCGTGTTAGACCCAATACAGATGTTGCTATGATGTTGGGAATGGCGTATCATCTTTATAGTAATAAACTTTACGATCATGAATTTATCAAAAAATACACGGTTGGATTTAAACAATTTGAGCAGTACCTGATCGGCGAAAAAGACAATACTCCAAAAACTCCTGAATGGGCAGAGCGAATTTGTGGTGTTTCAGCCAGTACAATCAAAAAATTTGCTGAAAAACTTATGAAAGAGCGTTCTTTATTGATGGCAGGTTGGGCAACACAAAGAGCCGATCACGGTGAACAATTCCATTGGATGATGGTGACACTTTGTGCCATGTTAGGACAAATAGGGCTTCCTGGTGGAGGCTTTGGCTTTAGTTACCATTATTCAGGCGGTGGAACACCAACAGCGGATGCTCCGGGTCTTACGGGTATTTCTACTAATATTGTCAGTGATAAAGAAGGACCTTGGACCAAGTATAAACCCTTTAATATCCCTGCCGCAAAAGTCGTTGATATGATTGCTAATCCTGGTAAAAAAATTGCATTTAATGGTAAAGAGATTGTATATCCTGATATTAAAATGGTTTATTGGGCGGGCGGAAATCCTTTTCATCATCATCAAGATCGAAATGCAATGCTTAAAGCATGGAAAAAATTAGAAACGGTCATTGTTCATGAGCCTTTTTGGACATCAACAGCACGTATGGCAGATATCATTCTTCCCGCAACGACTGAAATAGAGCGTAACGATATTGAGAGAATTGGGGATTACTCATCAACGCACTTCCTTGCACTTCAACAAGGTATTGAGCCAGTGGGCGAATCAAAAAATGACTTTGAAATTTGTCGTGAAATCTGTAAACGATGGGGTTATGAAAAAGAATTCACGGAAGATAAAACGCCAATGCAATGGTTAGAGCAATTTTATAGTGAAGCTCTTTCTCAAGGTCTTGAAAAAAATATCACCATTCCAAAATTTGAAGAATTTTGGAAGCAAGGTTATATCAAATTTACAACACCTCAATCGGCAAAAGAATTTGTTAGACATGCTGATTTTAGGGAAAATCCTATGTTAAATCCATTAGGAACACCTTCTGGAAAAATAGAGATTTTCTCAAAGGTGGTTGATAGTTTCAAATATGATGATTGTAAAGGTCATCCTATGTGGTTTGAGCCAATTGAATGGTTAGGAAGTCATAAAGCTAAAAAAACATCATTACATGTGCTTTCTCCTCATCCAAAGTATCGATTACACTCTCAACTAAGCAATACATGGCTGAGAGATCTTTACGAAGTGAGTGGAAGAGAACCTATTTGGATTAACCCTGAGGATGCTAAAAAAAGAGGCATCAAAAATGGGGATGTTGTTAAAGTCTTTAATGAAAGGGGCACAACACTTGCAGGAGCTATTGTAACGCAGGCTGTATCGCAAGGTGTCCTTCGAATGTGTGAGGGCGGATGGTATGACCCTATGGAGCCTGGTAAAATTGGAACAATGTGTAAGCATGGTGATGTCAATCAGTTAACACTTGATAAAGGAACCTCTAGCCTTGCACAGGGCAATATTGCCAATACTGCCTTGGCTGAGATCGAAAAATACACAGGTGAAATTCCTGCCATCACGATTTTTGATGAACCAAAAATTGCAAGAAAATAATTTCTATACTAAGTAGCCTTTTATAAGGCTACTTCTTCTTGAGATAAATTTATTCTCAAAAAAATCGCAAAAATTATTGATTTTGTTTCCTTAACATTTTTTGCCATTTTTTTTTAATATCATTCATTTCAAAATTATTAAGGAGTATCAAATGAAAACATTAACTAAATCAATCGTAGTGGCTGCCTTATTCTGTGGAATTAGTGCGCAAGCAACCCCATTGTACACAAAATGTGTTGCGTGTCATGGCGCTGCGGGTGAGAAATCCGCTTTAAACAAAAGTCTTATTATTAAAGATATGAGTAAAGCAGATTTTGTGAGCGCAATGAAGGGCTATAAAGATGGCAGTTACGGAAAAGATCAAAAAGCGTTGATGAAAGCACAAGTTGCACCACTCAGTGATGCTCAGATTGAAGAGATTGCTTCGTTTATTACTAAAAAATAGTTTGGGCAAGTAACAATGGAAACCTGTCAAAAAAGACGTGATTTTATAGGCATGGCACTCACAGGTGTTACCGCTGTGGGTGGTGTCTGTGCATTGGGCGCTATGAAAAAGAGTTGGGATCCCCTCCCGAGTGTCCAATCAGCTGGCTTCGTCACCGTCGATGTTTCAACCCTAGAAGAGGGCGAAGCGCGCAGTTTTCAATGGCGTGGAAAGCCCATCTTTGTGTTACGCAAAAGTGCGGATACTCCTAAAAATGCGAAGCGCGATGTGGTCATTGGTGAAAAAGTCTTTACGCTCGTTATCGGACTGTGTACGCATCTTGGTTGCATTCCTTCGTATGATGCAAAAAAGAAAAGTTTTATCTGTGCCTGTCATGGTGGTGTCTTTGATGCGAGTGGCATCAACACCTTTGGACCGCCACCTCGTCCACTGGACATTCCTCCCTTTAAAATTGCAGGTGAAACCCTTGTTTTAGGTGAAGAGGGTGAAGAGTACAAAAAATTAACCGCGAAAAAAGCGTAGGAGTAGGGCATGGCAGAAATACGAAAAAGCGAAGGCTTTATAGACTGGCTTGATCAACGTTTAGCGGTAAAAGCGTTTATACGCGTGATGATGACCGAATACTGGATACCAAAAAACATCAATTTCCTCTGGGCAATGGGTGTGGTTTTGGTCGTTTTATTTGGCGTGTTGTTGGTGACGGGACTGCTTTTATTGATGTACTACAAACCTGACATCAACCTCGCATTTGATAGTGTGAACTACACGATTATGCAAGAGGTCGAGTACGGTTGGTTGTGGCGTCATATGCACGGTGTTGCGGCATCGGCGACGTTTCTCATCATTTATATTCATCTTTTTACAGGCATTTATTACGGCTCGTATAAAAAAGGGCGTGAGATGATTTGGATCACAGGCATGGTGCTCTTCATCGCTTTTTCCGCTGAAGCGTTTAGCGGTTATATGCTTCCATGGGGGCAGATGAGTTACTGGGCGGCGCAAGTGATTACCAATCTTTTCAGTGGTATTCCTGTTATTGGCGATGATGTCGTCATCTGGATACGCGGTGATTATGTTGTTGCAGATGCAACGTTGACGCGTTTTTTCATGCTTCATGTTGTGTTGCTTCCTTTGGTGATTATCGTGGTGATTGCGGTGCATTTTTACTCATTGCGTTTTCCGCATGTGAATAACCAAGAATCGGAAGTGTTTGATTTTGAGATCGAGTCTAACAAGTTTTTAGAAGGACGTAAAAAAGAGTCCAAAGTCGTGCCATTTTGGCCTGTTTTCCTCTCCAAAGATTTCTTTGTGGTGGGCTTTTTTATGACCCTTTTCTTTGCTCTTGTCTGTTATCAGTTTGACTTTGCAATGGATCCGATCAATTTTGAACCTGCCAATTCGATGAAAACGCCTGCACACATCTACCCTGAGTGGTATTTCTTGTGGAATTATGAGGTGCTTCGAGGCTTTTTCTTTGACATCGAGGGCATGGCGGCGATGGACATTGGGTTGATCGCATTTGTGATTGCGAACATTGTCTTTATGATCTTACCCTTTTTAGATCGCAATCCGATGAACACAGGCCCTGCGCACAAACGACCTGTGTTTAAATACTGGTTTTGGCTTTTGGTGTGCGATATGATCGTGCTCACGGTGTATGGCAAACTGCCTCCCACAGGCGTAAACGCTTGGGTTGGCTTTGTGGCTGCTGTTCTTTTCTTAGGGCTGTTTATCGCTCTTCCATTTATTACCAAGCACGAAGCCAAAGGAGATGCACAATGAGAGAATTTAAAATTTTAGCCATTGTGCTCTTCTTTACAGCAGTGACCTATTGGGGTGTGGAGCCTTATGCGCATTCGCAAATGCACCCACATGTGGCGCCTGCTGATTTTGGGTTTAAAGACATAGAACCTTTACATGTAAACGGCAATGTGGAGAGTGGGAAAGCCCTTGTGGAAGCTAATTGCATTGCGTGTCATAGCATTAAGAGTTTAGGACTTGAAGCACCTATGAGTTTTGAAGCGGCTGCAAGTGCCTATGGTGTCGTGCCTCCCGATCTCAGTCATGCCGGGGTGATTTACGATAAAAATTACCTTGCAGGCTTTTTGAAAGACCCTGTGAGTGCGACCAAACTTTCGCATAAATTTGGAGATACCAAACCCTATGCAATGCCAAGTTTTAATTACTTAAGCGAGCAAGAGATCGCCGATATCGTAGCGTATCTGGGCAACATCGTCTCTACCAAAGCGTCCAATAAAATGGTGTTTGAAGAGGCGTGTGGCAGATGTCATAGTATGAAGTACGATGGATTTAAAGCCCAAACACCTGCCTCTTCGCTCAAAAGTTATCTAGGTGCGGAAGCTCCTGATGTGTCGATGATGATTCGCTCTAAAAAAGCGGAGTATCTAAGCACGTTTATCAACGAACCACTCAAAATGGTTGAAGGCATTGCCATGCCTCGTGTGGGACTGACCGAAGCCTCTCAAGAGCAAGTGGTCGCTTACATGGAAAGTGTGGGAGATCGCAAAAAGGCTGAGCGTGAAAGCCTTGGCTTGAAGCTCATTGGATTTATGGCTATTTTTACCCTAATAGCGTACCTGTGGAAAGTTCAAATTTGGAAGGAGGTGGAGTAATCCACCCCCTTTTTACTTCGTTTTCTCATTAGAGTTCCTACAGAACTCTAAACACGCTTTTAAAGCCAAGCTCTAAAAGCTACGCTAACACTGTGTTTTCTTCGGCAGAATGCCCACGCACCTTGGGTGCTTTTACTTCTTCTAAATTTAATTTTGCAAAAAATCTACTATTTTTTTTTCGTCAATAAAACTCTTTTTTCCTTGCGATTATTTTGCTCTTTTTTTTATTTAAAATTTTCCTTGAAGCTTCAAATTAATTGTTAAAACAACGGGCATATTAAAGGTTATAGGCAGATGAGTTTATGCGTCTGTCTGGATGCGGATCTGATTGAAAATAGCGCATCATTCTTGGCATAAATTAACGTCACATATACTTTACATGTAAAGTGTTTTTACTATGAAGGAGAAACGGATGAAATTGGCAAATCTTAGCTTGGCAGCTCTTTGTGTTGCAGGACTTAGTACCTGTTCTTTTGGTGCAGATACGTTGGCTGATGCCTTTAAAGAAGGTAAAATAAGTGGTGAGTTAAAGGCATTTTACTGGGATCGCGATCGCAATCCTTCCATTCCGAGTGATTCAATTTTTAATATGGGTGTTATGCTCAATTATAAAACAGGCTCTTTGAATGGCTTTAGCCTTGGCTTAACAGGACAATCCAATAATGCTCCCTTTGCGAGTTCCAATGCAAAACAACAATTTGGTTGGGATGAGTACGGCTCTGGCGCACAGCTTTCAGAAGCATATCTCGCTTACCATGCGGGTAAAACCACCGTTCAAGTGGGTCGAATGTTCTTAGATACACCTCTCATCGCCTCATTAGGCAACCGTATCATCAAAGAGTCCTTTGAGGGTGCAAGCATCGTCAATACCGATCTTCCTAATACCACATTAACCGCAGCCTACGTTCAAAAGTTTCAAGCGCAAACCGATGGGGCTGGAAACGTCGGCAAATTTACGACCTATAGCAACCCTTACGGTACTTCCCCTCTTTTAGAAGATGGCGCGTATACCCTCGTAGCGGTAAATAAATCCATTACAGGCTTGACCTTAACCGCAGCGTATGCTGAAGACATTAACACTAAAGGATCCATGGCGTATGCTGAAGCGGCGTACAGTGTTGCCATGAATGCGTTTACCTACGGCTTAGCGGCGCAATACTATTACAACGATAAAGAGATCACGGGTACGAAAAGCTCTGACTTGTACGGACTTAAAGCAAGCCTAGGATACGGCGCTGTGAGTGGTTATGTAGCCTACACCAATGTCAGTAAAGACGCAACCGTCACACCTGGTATTGGTTGGGGTGCTGATCTTGCTTACACGGGTACTATCATACTTTCTAGTAGCTATCCTGCCAATACGGAAGCGTATGCTATAGGCCTCGGTTATGCGTTTAGCCCAACCACGACGCTAAATGTTGCGTATACGGTAACAGACGATGATGACCTCTCGTATGGCAAAGCAACCTACATTTCGTTGACAGGTAATTATGCCTTTGATGGTGCTCTAAAAGGGCTTAATTTCTTAGCGATGTACGATAAAGAAAATCGTGATTATGCAGGTGCTAAAGATAAAGATGAATTTAGATTTAGTGCTGTGTATAAGTTCTAAAACCAATACACTCTTTTACATGTAAAGCTTTACATGTAAAAGAGTCTTTTAAAACATCTCTGGTCTTCCGAAGTAATACCCTTGCGAATAATCAATGCCCATTTCACGCACAATCTCATAAATCGCTTCATTTTCAACAAATTCAGCGACCGTCGTGAGGTGCTGCTTTTTCGCAAAGAGTACCATTGTCTCAACAATGTGTTGATTGAGTTCGTTGTGTTGAATATTTTTAATGATGCTTCCATCAATTTTTAGGATGTCAGGCTCATAAGAGAGCAATCGCTCAAAGTTTGAGTAGCCTGTACCAAAGTCATCAATAGCAATCTTTACCCCTTGTGCTTTAACCGTTTGAATGAACTTCTTAATCATTAAAAAATCTTTGATATCTTCACTCTCTAAGAGCTCAAAGATGATGCGAGGTGCTTCCGTATGGTGTTGACGAAGGAGGGCTAAAATATACTGTGTGATCTCTTCACGTTCGATGTCGTGCATGGAGAGATTGATAGAAATAGAAGCTTCGGGTATTTTATAGAGTGCAGCAAATGAGTTGTCTAAGACGATTTTGGTAATTTTGGTATAGTAACGCCCCTTCTTGGCCGTTTCTAAAAAATAAGCAGGTGTTAAAAGCTGCCCATCTTCGGTAATCAGGCGCACTAAAGATTCGTATTTTTCAATTTTTTGAGTTACATTGTTGATGATAGGTTGAAAATAAGAGATGATTTTACCCGTATCAATCGCTGTTTTGATCATGTGAATGGTCTCTATATTTTTCAGCGCATTGTCATACTCAATCCCAGAGAGTCCATCGGCATAGACGATAGATTGTTTACTTTGAATCGCATGGTCGATACCAATTTTTGCATCTTCAAAAACTTTAAAAATACCATACGTAAAACTGCAAATAACGGAAATATCATATTCGATAGAATCAATTTTAACAATGTGCTCTTTGACATTAAGAAGAAACTGCTCTAATACCTCATGGATTTCTTCTTTTTTAGCGCGGCAACTTCGCCTATCGATCGCAAAAGCATAAAGGCCATTTTCAAGATTGTAGACGCGCTGAAATCCCCAACGATTGGGCATCAGATAAAGCATAACCCGACCAAAGGTATCTTCTATTTTGCCAACACTGGCTCTGTCATAAAACTTTTCCAAAATGGGATAGTCTTCAATTTGCACTAAAATGAGAACGGAAAGACGGTTGGCTTCCAAAAAATCAAAAAGCTGTTTTTTATCGCTCATGATAGCAGTAATATCATGGCGTAAAGAGATGTACTCTTCAACCTCACCCTCTGGGTTTAAAATGGGCTGGACGGTTGTTTTAACATAGTATGTATCACCATTTTTAGCGCGGTTTTTAACAATACCTTGCCATGTTTTTTTCTCATCTTTAATCGTTTTCCAAAGGTCTCGAAAAGCAGCTTTAGGCATATCGGGATGACGAATCACATTATGAGATTTACCAAGTAGCTCTTCTTTGGTATACCCTGAAATTTGGCAAAATTTATCATTGACAAAAGTGATAACGCCTTTAGGATCGGTTTTAGAGATGATAGAACTGACGTTGGTAATGTTTTCGTACTGTTTGAGTAAAAGTGAATTTTTCTTGTTTTCATAGCGTAAATGCAGTTTTTCAAGAACACTGTTGAGTGTTTGTGTCAGTTGCACGGTATGCAGAGGTTTGAGCAAGTATCCATCCACACCTATTTCAATGGTTTGCGTGAGATAATGTGCCTCATCCTGCGAAGAAAGGACAATAATGGCAACTTCAGGATTCAGTTTTCGTATGCTCTGAATCATCTTAATGCCATTCATACGAGGCATCGTAATGTTAGTTATGACAAGATCAATCGTTTCGTGGTAGCGTTCATATAAATGGACACCATTTTCTCCATCGACGCCTACGATTATCTTGCTAAAAAACTCTGAAAAAAGGTTTGTTGCAGTCTCTCTATCCTGGGCATTATCTTCAATGTAAAGAAGCGTCATCTCTTGACTCGACTGTTTGAGAGGCGCTGTTTGCATGAATTCCATTGATTAATCCTCCTATAGGTTGCCCAAATTGGACGTGTGTGACACCACTAAGTTCGAGATTGATAGATTCTTTTTCAAAAAGCATAACAATGGTTGAACCCATTTCAAAATGGCCAAGTTCGTCTCCTTTTGAGAGGAAAAGATTGTCATAAAGATAGCATTGCTGAAGGCTTTCTTTAGCATTGGTTTGGATGGTCTTATCAAAGGTAAATGCCATTTTACCGACATTTAAAGCGCCAACAAAGACCATGTAAAAAAGAGTATTTTCTTTGGTGTAGCATTCTAGTACAACACGTTCATTTTCAAGAAACAATCCCGGTACTTTTTTTAACCAGCAAAAATTGACAGGATACAGTTTACCCGGAATATGTAACGCTTTTGTAACACGCATATCGATCGGGGCATGGTAACGGTGGTAATCACGTGGAGAGAGGTAAAAATTGACATAAACACCACCTTCTAAGCGGTCTTTCTCCTGTTTTGCGATGTAATCACCCAGCAATTTTCTTACACTGTAGCTAAAACCTTTGATTTGAAGGGCTAATGCATTTTCTATGGTTCCAAAAGCACTGACAAGACTATCGCATGGTGAGATGACGGTTTCTTTACTGATATTAAAAAGGCGTCTGGTTTTAAATTTTCGGGTAAAGAGCTTATTTAAACTTTTATAAGCAGAAACTTCTTCAAATTCCATCAGATCAACTTTCATCATGGAAACATAGGTTTGATTGATGATGCGTTGTATTGGACTTGGAAACTCTTTGGATGCAAAAACACCAAAAAGACGAGACGCAATAGAACTTTTAAAGTTAGGATAACGTTGCATATGACCCTTTTATATGACCCTTTTTACCTTTTAAGAATGGTAAAAAAAGTACGAAATTTTTAAAAGAATAGATTATACCAAATGAAATAACTTTTTTGTTGTTCAAAGAGTATACAGGCTAAAATTATGCTACGATTTGACATCTTAGAAAGAATAAATTTTTATTTAAAATTATACAAAGGTTTCCATGTTTAACGCGTTTATCACCGAGCCTAAAATGCTCCAAAACCTCAATGATTTGGGTTATGTATCCATGACTCCGATTCAAAAAGCGTGCATTCCTTTAGCGCTTGCAGGCCGTGACCTTGTTGCCAAAGCCAAAACAGGCAGTGGAAAAACAGCAGCGTTTGGAATACCACTTTTGATGGCGTTACATGTAAACTCCATGCGCATCCAATCTGTCGTGCTATGTCCCACTCGCGAGCTTGCTGAACAAGTCAGCGCAGAGCTCAGACGACTTGCCAGATTTGCCCATAATATCAAGATCGTCACACTCTGTGGCGGTGCTCGTTTTGTACCACAGTGCATCAACCTAGAGCATGGCGCACATATCGTTGTGGGAACGCCAGGGCGCATTTTGCAGCATTTGCAAGAGAAGACCATCAACTTTGAGCACATTAAAACACTCGTCCTCGATGAAGCCGATCGCATGCTCGATATGGGTTTTTACGAAGATATCGAAAAAATCATCGCCAAGATGCCACAAAAACGCCAAACCTTGCTCTTCTCCGCCACCTTCCCCAAAGAGATCGAGCGCATGTGCCATGAAGTGCAAAATGACGCTTTACATGTCAGCATTGAAGAAGAAGCCACTACGTCTCCTAATATCACGCAAGTATGCTACACCGTAGAGCCACGCGAAAAAGAAGCAGCACTTAAAGGTGTTTTACTCGAAAGTGACGCTAAGTCGGTCATCATCTTTTGCAAAACCAAAATCGGGGTCGCCGAGCTTCAAGGCTACCTACTCGATGAAGGTTTTGACGCGCTTTCCTTACATGGTGACTTAGAGCAGATAGACAGAGATGAACACTTGCTTCTCTTTGCCAACGGCAGTGCGCAAATCCTCGTTGCCACCGACCTCGCCTCACGCGGACTGGATGTCAAAGATGTCGAGATGGTCATCAACTACGAACTCCCTCAAACGATGGAAATTTACACGCATCGTATCGGACGAACAGGACGCATGGAAAAAGAAGGCATGGCAGTCAGCTTCGTCACGCCACGAGAAGAGGGCTTCTTTGAAGAACTTAAAGAGTCCAATTTTGCCTTTACATGTAAAAGCATCAGTGATCTAAATCCAACCCTTTCAAAGCCTAAAAAAGCCCTGTACATCACACTGTGTATCGACGCAGGCAAAAAACACAAAATGCGCGCAGGTGACATCTTGGGAACCCTCACCAAAGACTTAGGACTGGAAGCTGGCGTTATCGGTAAAATCGACATCTTAGAGAAATTTTCTTATGTTGCCATAGCGCGCGAATATGCTGATAAAGCGTTTGAGGGACTGTGTGCTACGACGATTAAAAATAGACGGTTTAAGATATGGAAGTTGGGATGATAAATGCCGCATATTCTCATAGCTACCGACATTTTTGGTGATACAAAAGCCACTGAAGCGTTCAAATACCGTTTAGAGTTTATCTGTGAAGCAGTGCATATCATTGATCCTTACGATGCAAAGCAAATGGATTTTCAAAATGAAGATGAAGCGTATGAGGCATTTAACCGATTGTGTGGGCTTGAAAATTATGCCAAAATGTGCATGAAAGCACTCGATGCACATGCTAATGAAACGCTAATTTTAATTGGATTTAGCATGGGAGCTTCAGCATTTTGGAACGTACTTGATGGGCGAAAAAGTGCAAATGTAAAAAGTTTTTTTGGATTTTACTCTTCGCAGATTCGCCATTTTTTAGATGCAAAACCGCGTGTGCCGTGTACACTTATTTTCCCCACATTTGAGAAACACTTTGACGTGGATGAGGTGATAATTAAGCTTGCGAAACAAGAGAATATCACCTGTGTAAAAACAGAGTATTTACACGGCTTTATGAATCCATTGTCGGTGAATTATAATGCCATTGGCTATGCTGAGTATTGCCAATGGGTCGAAGAAAAAATAAAAGTGTTTTAACCTCTCACCACTTTCAACCAATTATAAATTGTAGCCTTGGAAACATTTAAAACCGAGCAGATATACCCCACAACGTTGCGAATAGCGAAGATGCCTTCGCTCTCTAAGAAAATGACCAACTCTTTTTTATCGTCACTTGAAAGCCCTGAAAGGGCGATGTTTTTGCTACTCAAATACTTCTCTATCGTCTCATCGGTATGCTCTCTCCAGCTTTGTGAAAAAAGTACCGGTGGTTTTGGCTCGGAGTCGTTTACATGTAAAAAGCCTTTGAGTGACTCGAACAGCGATGCAATAGGCTCTGTGTTGTAGTTGATGCAGATCATCCCAATGGGTTTTTCATCGACGTCTCGCACGATGATGCTCACCGCTTTGAGGCGTTTGCCCTCGCTGCTGGTTTTATCGTACGGTCCAACCCAGTTCTCTTTGATGCTATTTAAGTCTTTGAGTTCGCTCAGCATGGCATCACCGATGCGACGTTTGGAAAATGCATTGACGATATGCACTAGTTTTTTGGCTTCTAAGTCGTGCATCACAACTTCGACGTTAGGGTAAAACAGTTTTCCGATGGCATCGCAAAGTGCAACATAAGGTTTGAGTTCTTTTTTCATAGAGAAATCATAACACAACTTTTAAAAAATTGTCTTGATAAAGTGTCTAATTTAGACTATAATTCTAAAAATTACCACAAGGAATGAACATGGCAATAGGTTTTATAGGACTTGGAAATTTAGGAACGGCGATCGCAAAACGGTTAATGAGTATGAACGAAGAGGTTTTGGTATGGAACCGCACCAAAGCGAAAGCAGAAGCCAAAGGCTTTGTGTGTGAGAGTTCCCCAAAAGCGCTCATCGAGAAATGCGACACGGTGTTGATGTGTCTGTTTGACTCAGAAGGTGTACGCAATGTTCTCACGATGGAAAATGGACTTTTAAGCGCAAATCTCAAAGGTAAAACCATTATCGATCTTTCGACGAATCATTTCAACGATGTGATTGAGTTTCATGCTATGGTTGAAAAACATGGAGGAAGTTACCTTGAATCGCCTGTATTAGGGAGCGTTGTGCCTGCAACTAAAGGTGAACTCACAGCAGTCTGCGCTGGACGTGAGAGTGTTTATCTTACATGTAAACCATTACTCGAGAAATTTTCCTCTACCATTTTCCATCTCAAAGAGGCTGGGTTTGCAGCAAAGATGAAACTCATCAATAACCTTTGTTTGGGTTCTTTCATGGCGACGATTGCTGAGTGTACGGCGCTTGGAGAAGCGTGTGGCATTGATAAAAAAGAGTTGTTGGACATTTTAGGAGCAGGTGGCGGAAAGTCACTGGTGTTGGCAGCAAAAACGCAAAAGCTCATCGATGAAGACTTTAGTCCGCATTTTAGCACCGCTGCCATCACGAAAGATTTGCATTGTCTGCAAGACTTGGCGTACAGTTTGAATCGTCCACTGTACACCGCAAGTGTTACCAAAGAGCTTTTTTGCAAAGCGAAGATGAGCGGCTATGGTGATGAAGACTTTAGCTCGATCTATCAGCTTTTCAAAGCGTAATTTTACCCTAAGAGAGTTTTACATGTAAAGCTCTCTTTGAGGGGAAAACAGAAACGCTCTTAGATCGTTTTAAATTGAGCGAGAGAAAGGTTTAGCTCTTCGGAGAGTTTTGCAAGGTGCTCTGCCGCTGCGGCAATTTCTTCAACACTTCTAGCATTCGTGTTTGAAATAGAACTGATGTGTCGAATGCGCTCAATGACATGAATGGCTTTTTCACGACCCATATTGGCATCACTTGCTGTTTGAATCGCTCCTGTTTTGGCATTATCCATATTGGTAACAGTTGTTCTCATAAGCGTTTGTGTTGTTTCTGCACGATCTCCTAACTGTTGGATCTCTGTTGCACTTTTACGCATCATCTCTGAAGCGGCGCTGACGGATTGGACAATGACCGCAACGGTTGCATTACTCTCAACGAGGCTTTTTTGGGTACGTTCTGCCAATTTTCTGACTTCATCCGCGACAACCGCAAAACCACGACCATGTTCACCTGCGCGTGCAGCTTCTATGGCGGCATTGAGCGCTAAAAGGTTGGTTTGCTCGGCAATATCGGCTATAACAGAAAGCACTTGTTTTACTTGCGCAACGTCTTGATCCAAATGATCCAGCCTTGAAGAGAGGTCTGTTTGATTGACTACGACGTTTTTGAGTTCATCTGAAACGGCAAGCACCTCTTCTGAAGCATTGGTAAGTTCGTTTGAAACAGTGGCAATGACTTGACCTGATTGTTGAGAGCTATTGGAACTTACTTCTAAAATAGAGACAACCGATTCTGTTTCTTGCGTTGTCTCTTCAATCTCACGTGCTGCATTTTCTGTGCTTCGACCAATTTGAAGTGACGTGCTTGAAAGCTCTTCCGCAACCGCGGCATTTTCTTGAGCACTCTGTTTTGCTTCATCAATCGCTTTGGCAAGTTGGACTAACAGTGCATTGAAAATGTTCATCATTTGTGCAATTTCATCTTTTTCACCCGTTTGTATTTTATAATTGAGATCTTTATTCTGAGCGATGTAGGTACAACCATCGGATGCTTTTTGGATTGAAAGACGAATTTTGCTGATAATAAATAAAAAGAGTGAAGTGACCACTACCATTAAAATAACGGAAGCAGTAATGCCAATTACTTTAGAGGTTTCCAGTGATTTAAATTCAGATTCTTGGAGGGTACTGCTTAATTCTTTGATCATCGTTAGAAGTTTAAAATAGTGACCCGCTCCTTCTTCACTCAGCTTTTGAAGCAGTTGACCGTCTTTGGAATCGACAAACTCTGGTGCATGAATTTTATACGTATGCTCTTTGATAATACGAAAACGTGTTTCATTGCCTGTATGATAGGCAACAGTGCTTTCTTTGATCGTATCCAGATTTTTGACATACACTGGATTTTTGACTTCTTCCTTTAAAATATCAATGGTTTTTATGATTTCTTTATACGTTTGATCATAGCCATCGTAATTTTTTGTGTCATAGTTAAGTTGGTAGCCTCTAGCGTAGGTTCCAAGCGTAGCACTCAAAGAACGCAATGCACCAATGGTTTCTATCGTAGTTGCCGTCTTTCTAGCGCCTGTTGTATTTGAAATGAGAAGATAGGTGAGGCTTCCTGTACTGAGAAGGAAGAGTAATAATAAAAATATCATTTTGGATTTGATGGTTAATAACATGTGCTGCCTTTATAAGAAATCATATAGCCTGAAGTGTTATAAATCAGTAACACTTTAAGTCATTTTTAGCCAGTCAAACTGGAATCTAAGCCCTTTATATTTCATATTAAAAATTTTATAGCAAGTTTATAGCATGAGAGTAGCACATTCAAAAATAGCACGTAAGTAATATTGTGTCAATGAAAATTATTTTTAATGTATTTTGCGATTTTTCAACTTCTGTGCTATACTACGCATTACAAATTTTCTTAAAGGAGAACAGATGGAAACTTTTATCACCCATCAAACCATACACCAACCTCAGAGCATTGCGCAATTTTCTAACGCATCACTCGTCGTCGTCCTCCTCCTGAAGCTCCGTTAATACTTCACTCTTAACCCCATTTATTTTCACTGTTGATTTTTAAATTGGCTTTTTAGCCCTGAGGATACCTCTATCTAATTAGCTCAATTTTTATCATTTTCATTGTTGTTTTTCTTGCAATGATGCAAGATTTTAATTTGAAGCGCAAAGTGCGCGTGGGCTTTCTGCCGAAGAAAACTCAGCGTTAGCGTAGCAACTTTAGCTTTGCCAAAGTTGCGTTATAAAATATAACTTAAGGATATTTCTATGCAAACTGCACAAACTTTTAAAAAATACAAACCGTACCCATTGGTACATTTAGCTCACCGTGAGTGGGCAAGTAACGTTATAACAGGCGCTCCCATTTGGGTTAGTACGGATTTACGCGATGGCAACCAAGCTCTTATTGAGCCGATGAATACGACCAAAAAATTGGCGTATTTTCAAAAATTGGTGGAGATGGGATTTAAAGAGATTGAGATCGCGTATCCGAGCGCTTCTCAAATGGACTTTGACTTTTGTCGCATGTTGATTGAGCAAAACTTGATCCCTGATGATGTGAGGGTTGCCGTCTTAATGCCTTCCATCGAGAAACACATCAGAAAAACTTTCGAAGCGATGAAAGGAGCAAAAAAAGTAACGATGCACCTTTACAATCCCACCGCGGATAATCAACGCAAAATTGTGTTTGACAAAAGCAAAGCGGAGATTATCGCTTTAGCGGTTGAAGGAACGCGCATCATCAAAGAAGAGGCGGCAAAATTCAAAGGCGATGTGTTGTTTCAGTATTCACCTGAGAGCTTTTCCCAAACGGAGTTGGAGTTTGCACGCGATGTGGTGAATGCGGTTATTAGCGAGTGGATGCCAACGAAAAATGCACCGATGGTTATCAATTTGCCAAACACTTTGGAGGCATGCACACCCAACATCTATGCCGATAGAATCGAGTGGATGAGCAAACAAATGTTGGAACGTGACGCGGTTATTTTGAGTGTTCACCCGCACAATGACAGAGGCTGCGCGGTAGCGAGTGCCGAGATGGCGATCTTAGCGGGGGCACAAAGGGTTGAGGGCACACTTTTGGGTAATGGCGAGAGAGCGGGCAATGTTGACTTAGTCACGTTGGCGTTTAATCTTTACTCACAAGGGATTGACCCGATGTTGGATATTTATAACATCGATACGATTTTGCAGGAGATCATCACTTTGACGCACAGCAGTATTCCTCCCCGTCACCCTTATGTAGGATCACAGATCTATACGGCTTTTTCGGGCACGCATCAGGACGCCATAAAGAAAGGTATGGAGTACCAAAAGGTGGTGTTAGATGGCTATTGGCACGTACCGTACCTTGTGATCGACCCCAAGGATATCAAGCGGGATTACCGCGATGTGGTGCGCATTAACTCGCAGTCAGGCAAAGGTGGCGTGGCGTATGTGCTGAAGGAATTTTACGGCATTGAGACGACGAAAAATATGCAAATTGAAATTGCATTGGAAGTTCAAAAGTTGTGCGATGAGAAGGGTATTGAGGTCAATGCGGAGGAAATTTTCAAAGTCTTTCGCCAGATGTGCAAGCTTTAAGCGTTTACATGTAAAAAGGAAAAAAGTATGAGTGAATACTGGAAAGCAGGTGCCTATGCGGCAAATTCAAAAGGGCAGGCGGTTTGGGCGAACGAGTTGATCGAAAAGATGGAGCTTAAAGGCAATGAATCCATTTTGGACATTGGGTGTGGCGATGGAAAGATTACGGATACGTTGAGTCGCCGCACCAGTGGTGAAGTGGTCGGCATCGACTTTAGTAGCGAAATGATTGCGTATGCCAAAGCGGCTTTTTCAAAGCCTGCATTTATGCAGATGGACGCACAAGCTCTAAGCTTTAACGAGCACTTTGATGTGGTGTTTTCCAATGCGGCGTTGCACTGGGTGAAAGACCATCACGCAGTGTTGGAAGGCATTTACAAAGCACTCAAACCCAAAGGCAGAGCGATTTTGCAGATGGGAGGAGCAGGGAACGGCGAAAAAGTGTTTGAAGCCTTCCATCACATTCTTCCAGACTATGCAGCCTATTTCGGGGGATTTGAGTCGCCTTATACCTTTCATTCGGACATTACGTACGAGGCGTTACTGGGCGATATAGGTTTTAGCACGCACCAAGCGCATTTGGTGTTTAAAGATATGGTGCATGAAAATCTCAAAGCATTTCGCGGTTGGCTTGAGACCACGTGGTTTCCATTTATTAACCCTGTGCCACACGCGCTCAAAGAGACATTTATTGAGGCGTGGATCGAGGCTTACTTAGCCCTTTGCCCACCCGATCAGGAAGGAAGAGTGCATATTTCTATGATGCGCCTTGAAGTGCAATTGAGCAAGTAAAAACGTTTACATGTAAAGTGAATTATCGAAAGGATGAAACAATGATGATCAGTGAAAGTCAACACGAAAAGTATCTCACGCATTTTACGAATGGCATGTTCAGTGCCTATGCCGATACGACGAAAAACAAAGGAGGTGCAGAGCAAGGCTTTAGGCCTCATGAGTTGTTGGAAGCGGCGTTGGCGTGTTGTATGAATATGTCACTTAGAATGCATGCTGAAAAACTTTCTATCTCACTTTCAGAGGTGAATGTTCACGTCTCTTTAAATCGAGACGACCCAGAACAGCCAACATTTGAATATGGTGTCTCTTTTGGAAAAGCATTTTCCCCTGAAGAGAAACAAAAACTGTTAACAGCACTTGAGTGTAGTTCTGTTCGTTCAACATTATCGAAGCCATTAGCGTTCAAGCTGGTGAATGCCACAGAGAATCTGTGATAAAATTGTTCTACTTCTTTACTTTAAAGGTCTTGTCATGATAAGCGTTGAATTTTTGATGACTTCTTTGATTGTGGTGCTGATTCCCGGGACGGGTGTTCTTTTTACGATCTCTACGGGATTAGCTCAGGGGAAAAAAGCGAGTATTTACGCGGCTCTTGGGTGTACAGCGGGAATTGTGCCACACCTTTTAGCAACGATTTTTGGACTTGCCGCCATTATGCACACGAGTGCACTTGCGTTTGAAGTGCTGAAGTTTGCAGGTGTTTTATATCTGTTCTATCTTGCGGTCATGACATGGAGGGACAAAGGTGGTTTTGAAACGCAGACGATTTCCATGCGCACCAGTGCAATCTCTTTAGCGACCAAAGCATTTTTACTCAATATCCTCAATCCCAAATTGACCATTTTCTTTTTGGCGTTTTTACCGCAATTTGTCAAACCAGAAACAGTATCTCCGTTGGGTGATATGTTGGTTTTAAGTGCGGTGTTTATGCTGATGACCTTTGTGGTATTTGTTATTTATGGTCTTTTAGCACATAGTTTTCGTCAAAGTGTGATGGAATCACGCCGCGTGCAAGCATGGCTACGACGTGGTTTTGCATTGACCTTTGCGGGGCTTGGCATACAACTAGCTGCATCTACACAGAAGTGACGAAAAACTTTACATGTAAAGCTCTTTAAAATTTTGGATGATTTTTTCCAAAGAGGTCAATGCCTCTTGAGGCATATGCTTAATTAGATAGCATAGGTAAGCGCATCTTTGAGGCTATCGCGGATGGCTAAAAAGTCTTCTTTTGCATTAAGGAAGAGATCAACAATTTGTGGGTCAAAATGTTTTCCACGCTCATTTTCAAAAAATTCAAAAATAGTTGCATCTTCCCATGCTTTTTTATAACAACGGTCATGACTCAGAGCATCAAACACATCCGCAATGCTTACAATACGTGCGTAAAGATGAATCTCTGTGCCTTTAAGATTCATGGGGTAGCCTGAACCATCGTATTTTTCATGGTGCTCTTTAGCAATGGTCGCGGCTGCCTTGAGGAGTGGTCGCGTAGAGTTTTGCAAAATGGTGTAGCCAATCATCGAGTGCGTACGCATAACCGTCCACTCTTCTTCACTTAACGAACCGGGTTTGTGTAAAATCGCATCGGGAATCCCTACTTTTCCTATATCATGCATGGGGGAAGCTGACGCGATGAGGTCCGATTCTTTTTTATCGAGGCCGTATTTTTGAGCCAATAGGTGAGAATAGGCCGCGACACGCCTGACATGATTGCCCGTCTCCTTACTGCGGCTTTCGGCAATCTCTCCCATACAGTAAATAACCTCTTGTTGCGTTGCTTCAAGCTCTACATGTAAAGTAATAATTTCACTGACATCACGCCGGATTGCCATATATTCGAGGGGAGTATTGTTCTTATTGAAAATAGGTAAGATCGTTGAATAAACCCAATACGCTTGACCATTTTTCTTCTGGTTTTTTAAAACACCTTTCCAGACTTTACCTTTTTTGAGCGATCCCCATAAATCAACAAATACTTCATCGGGTGTATCTTTATGACGGGTAATATTGTGATTTTTCCCAATCACTTCTGCTTCGTTGAAGCCAGTTGTTTTATAGAAATTTTCATTGGCAAAGGTGATATTGCCTTCCAAATCCGTACGGGTCAGAATGGTACTTTTATTGATGGCATTTTCATATTGTTTGGACATATGGTATGCATCTTCAAAGTTCTGCTCCGAAATTTTGAGTTGGTTTTCAAGCGAATCATGAATTTTATGCACATTACTAATATCCGTTCGAATGCTGATGAATTCAACAATGTTGCCATTGTGGTCTACGATAGGATTAATCACCGCATTCACCCAATACGCTGTGCCATCTTTTCGTCTATTTTTGATGACACCTTCCCATTTTTTGCCTTTTAAGATAGTCTCCCACATCTGTTTAAATGTCTCTTTGGGGACACTTGGGTGGCGCACAATGCTATGTGGTTGTCCTATCAATTCTTCATAACGATAACCTGAGATTTGACAAAATTTATCATTGGCATAGGTGATGATGCCTTCTTTATTGGTCTTTGAAACGATGGTACTGCGATCAACCGCATTTTTATACTCTTGCAACATCGTTTTTTGATAGAAATTTTCTTTGGTTTTTCGTCCAAAATCAATCCAATAAGCGATTTTTTGCAAGAGTTCTTCCCCAATAAAAGGTTTATGAAAAAACTCATTGGCTCCTTGTTTGATAAGCTTTCTAACGGTATTTGCGTTGTAGTGTTCTGTAAGGACAAAAATAGGAATGTGGATACTCTGTTTCATGGAGCGAAATTGCACTAAAAAGGATTCACCCTTGTTATTGGAAGAGGTAAAGTCAAGGATAATAAGATCAAAAGGTGTGTCATTAAGAAGTCTTTGTGCACTAGGACTATCATACGCGATCTCAACATGATAGTTTAGCGGTTCTAAAAGTTCTCGAATGTGCTGTGCGCTTGTGGGTGAATCATCAATGACTAAAATAGAGTTGGTTGTATTTTTTAAAATGGCTTTCATGGTTCTATCAATCTCTTGTCCCACAAACGAGAGCGGAGAGGTTTTGCATAGATAGCCTAAAACGCCATAGTGTGACCAATCATTGCATCGTTTTGTTTTGGTGTCTGACGTGTAAACAAGGATTTTATGTTTTTCAAAAATATGAAGATTTTGCAAAATAAGCTCCCCTTCGCCATCAGGAAGCGTTAGATCTAAAACAATCAAGTCAAAGGATAAAA
This sequence comes from Sulfurospirillum diekertiae, assembly GCF_002162315.1. NCBI lineage: Bacteria > Pseudomonadati > Campylobacterota > Epsilonproteobacteria > Campylobacterales > Sulfurospirillaceae > Sulfurospirillum > Sulfurospirillum diekertiae. The sequence goes on from NZ_CP021416.1 coordinate 904,282, forward strand.
AGGTGAGAAGTTCTATGGCCGCGTGTAAAGTGTTTGCATGTCGTATGGGATAACCCAAAGCGTTAAGCTCTTTTTGAAGCATTTTTGAAAACATTCGTGAATGATCAATGATAAGAATTGAGCCTACATTGGCTTCCTTTGGAATTGATTTTAGGTCAATTGTCATAAAAATTCCTCATAAAACATTAAAGATAGAAAGCAATCAAATAGGATCAAACGATCGTTTGCGAACATGTTTACATGTAAAGTAAAGAGGCTTTCCTTCCTTTACATGTAAAAAATATAATTCTACTGAAACTGTCCTAATTTTAGATTGAGATTTTCAGCCAATTTAGAGAGATGATCCGCAGCAGAGGCAATTTCTTCAACACTTCTTGCATTTTCGCTGGTAAGAGAGTTGATGTTGGTGACAAGATCGACAATTTTATCGGTATCATTTGCAATTTGATGCGAATTGTTGGCACTAATCATGACAGATTCCACGCTCTCATTCATAACCGAAGCGGTGCTCATAATCGTCTCTTCAACATTGGTAGAGACTCCTGCGAGGCGCCTGATATTTTGAGCATTCTTGGTCATCTTTTCGGATGAATTGACAATGGATTGAACAATCACATTAATGGTTGCATTGATCTCGGTTAAGGAAGATTGTGTGCGTTCGGCTAGTTTGCGCACTTCATCAGCGACGACAGCAAAACCACGTCCATGTTCACCTGCACGCGCAGCTTCAATCGCCGCATTAAGGGCGAGCAGATTGGTTTGATCGGCAATATCGGATATGACCGTCAAAATCTCTTTCACTTGTTCCGCATCTTTACTCATTTGCTCTAATTGTCCTGCTAAAGTCGTTTCTGCTTCACTGGCAAGTTCCACATCTTCTTTCAGCATTATGACCTCTTTTTTAGCCGATTCAAGTTTATCACCCGCTAGTTCAATACTTTTTTTCATCTCTTCCGAGAGAATAGCCGTTTCTTGGACAAACTTCTTAATGGTGATAATCTCTTCAATCGTGTTATTGACAATTACGGTGCTGTTTTCAGCATTGCGCCCGATTTGCATACTGGTGGTACTCAGCTCATGAGAAACAGAAGCATTTTCAGATGATGAGTGCTTCACATCATCAATGATGGTTTCTAGGGTATCAACGAGACTATTAAAGCTATTGACGATCTCTTGAATCTCATTTTTTGCCATAGTTGATACGAAATTTAAGCTCTTTATTTTGAACAAAGCCTGCGATGCCATCACGAATCAAAAAGACTCCGTTCATAATGTTGTTGCGGATGATAATGACAAGAACAATCACAGCAAGAGCCACCATCAAGGATAAACCTATCATGATGGTCGTTGCACTACTTTTGGCACTCATCGCTTCTTTGGCATCATTTTTGGCTAATGTTTGGTTATATGCCATATGCTCTTCAAGTGTTTTTACCATATCCCCAACGATTGAGCCATGATCGTAAGCAGATGTTTTTGCTTCAGTATTTTTGCCGTCATCTGAAAGTTTAAAAATTTTATCGACCACGGGAATATAAATAGCCATTATTTCTTGTTCTTTTTTGTAAAACGCTTTGTCTGTATCATCAGAAAGCATGACTTCGTATTTCTTAAAATAGGTATCAAAAGAGGTATGATATTCTTTGAATTTGGCTTCAAGTTTTTTTTTGTTCATTTCTATCATCTGTTGCTAGATGCTCCCACATCGTAACGCGCATCGTGCTAAAATCCTGCAACATATTGCCCATTAATAGGACACTTGGTAGCGAATTGACATTGCACGTATTTGTCTTTTCATAGACTTGTTCCATTTTTTGAATACTTATGATAAAAACTGCCCCAATACCTAAAATGGCAATAGCTAATATCGCCATCAACTGTTTTGATATACTCATAGTCGACTCCTTTTTTGGCTTAGTGTATTTTTAGTTGTTAGTGTAAGTATTAAGGGCTTTGTGAGTTTTTTTTAATTTTTCATACTAATGTGTGGTTTTGCAAAAAGAGCGTTTTTAAAAATATAATGAAGGCATATAATAATTTCTTACCAATACTTTTCACGCTAAAAACCCTTTATGTCTTGCTAATAAACCTAATAATTATAAAAGCTGCTAAAATTCCTATTTGTATTTATTTTCCCTTGAAAATTAAAAATAACTAAACAATGATAGAATAAGAATTGATTAAAAATTAATACTATTAGCATTGTAAGTCAATATAAAAAAATACATCAATGTCCCATGGGACATTGATGCAAAAGAGTTATCAAAGTAAACTCATAAAAAAGTCTACCTATGACAGGAACTGTTTAGAAAGAGCAAGAAGGTCATGAATTCATATGATGCTGAAGCAATTCATGCTCAAATACGCCACAATGTAAAGCTATTGAGAGAAAAAAGAGGTAAAAGTCAACTTGAGATGGCTTTGGCGATTGGACATTCTTCAGCAGCATTTTATGCTAAGGCCGAGCTTGGTATTCAGCATAAAAAATTTAATGTTGAGCATTTATGCAAAATTGCCAATGTATTGGAAGTCGATATTCGTGATTTTTTTAAAAATATAGAGGAATAGGGCTTTACATGTAAAGCCCTTGGAATGTTATCCGATGTTGGTATAAACGGCTTGTACGTCGTCGTCATCTTCGATTTTTTCGATGATTTTTTCGACATCAACCATTTGTTCTTCCGTGAAAGTGATAGGTGTGTTTGCAATGCGCTCTAGGTTTGCTTTAGTTAAGCTAATGCCAAGACGGTCAAATGCGGCTGAAAGCGTTCCGAAATTGGTGTAATCAGCATAAACTAGCACCACGCCATCTTCTTCCTCAATCTCTTCAAGACCTGCATCAATCAGTTCAAGTTCTAATTCTTCAATGTCCATATCCGCAGTCTTAGCAAACTCAAAAACAGCCTTACGAGAGAACATAAACTCTAATGAACCATTGTTAAGCATCTCTCCGCCCGCTTTTTTAAAGGCACTCTTGATGTTGGCGACTGAGCGGGTATTATTATCGGTAGCACACTCGACAAAAAAGAGTGAACCATGAGGCCCTTTGCCTTCAAACGTAACTTCATTCAGGGTTTGTGCATCTTTGCCAAGCGCTCTTTTAATCGCGGCATCAATGTTGTCTTTAGGCATATTTTCCGCTTTAGCATTGAGGATAGCCGTGCGGAGTTTTGCATTACTCTCAGGGTCACCACCACCTTCTTTTGCTGCCATCATGATCGTACGGCCAAGTCTTGGAAATACGCGTGACATATTTCCCCATCGTTTCATTTTCGCTGCTTTTCGGTATTCAAACGCTCTTCCCATAGGGGTCAATTCCTTGTATGATATTCTAAATAGTGCATTATTATAGCTTGTTTATACCTTGTTTAAAATAAGAGTTTTTTTCTATAATACTTTAGCACTTCATGCATTCAAAGGATAGTAGAATGGAAAATCTCAAAAAAAATTTACAAAAAACATGGGTTTGAACTCATTTGTGTCCCCACAAAAGAGGAGGCACTCAGTGTTGCGATGAGTTTCATCAAACCACATATGAGTATAGGTTTGGGTGGATCAACGACAGTGAAAGAGATAGGTTTATACGATCATGTTACTTCTCGTAAGGATATTACGCTTTTTAATCAGTACGAATCTGGCATTAGTATGGAAGAGAATAGCGATCGTAGACACAAAGGAATATTGGCTGACTTGTATATTACAAGTACCAATGCACTGACTAAAAACGGTGAGCTGGTCAATGCCGATGGAAGTGGAAACAGGGTTGCCGCACAGATTTTTGGACCTAAAAAGGTGCTCATTATCGCAGGAATCAATAAATTGGTTGAAAATGTGGAAGAGGGCTTTAAGCGCATTCATGATGTCGCTAGTCCTAAAAATATTGAACGAATGAATAAGGCGGCCATTAGCTTAGGAAAAGAACCTCGCTATAACATCAATAATATTGGTAAAAAATTCACATATATCAATGGTGATGATGAAGGTCGTACAACGATTATTTTAGTGGATGAAGTGCTTGGCTATTAAAATGTTTCTATACGAAGCGTTTTACATGTAAACGGGTATTTTTGTTAGATTCTCCAAGAAATTTTGCATTAAAGTAAAATTATAAGAAGTTTATTAAGCTCCTATCGTTACGATAAGACAAATAGGGCTTAATAACTTATTTTTGTAATATTAAAATTTCATAAGGAGCAATCAATGAGAAGATCACTTTTAGTAAGTGCGGCAGCGGTGTGTCTTGGGGCATCTCTCTATGGGGCAGAGTTTATCAACGTTTTAACAGGTGGAACAAGCGGTATTTACTATCCCCTCGGTGTTGCACTTTCTCAAATGTATGCTAAAGCAATTCCCGATTCTAAAACAGCGGTTCAAGCCACCAAAGCCAGCGTTGAAAACCTCAATCTTCTTCAAGCAGGGCGTGGTGAAGTCGCGATCTCTTTAGGTGACTCTTTTTCGGATGCCTATAAAGGTGACGCCGATGCTGGTTTTAAAGCTCCCCTTTCCAAACTTCGTACCATTAGTGCTTTGTATCCCAACTACATTCACTTTGTTGCAGCAGCTGATTCGGGCATTAAATCGTTTGCAGATATCAAAGGCAAACGTATCTCTGTGGGTGCTCCAAAATCAGGCACAGCGTTAAATTCTAAAAAGATTCTGGAAGCTGCAGGCATTAAATACGAAGATTTCTCCAAAGTTGAGTATCTCTCTTACGCTGAGTCAGTGGAACTCATGAAAAACAGACAACTGGATGTCACCTTACTTTCATCCGGTGCGGGTGTTGCAGCCCTTCGTGATCTTGCAACCTCACAAAAAGTCGTCTTTTTGAGTATTCCCGAAGAGATCGTAAAAAAAATTGACGATCCTGCGTATCAAGTTGGCATTATTCCTGCCAATACCTATGAAGGTCAAACAACAGATGTGCAAACCATTTCCGTACAAAATTTCCTTGTAACTCATGCAGGTGTTTCTGAAAAAACCGTCTATTTGATGACAAAAACAATGTTTGAAAACTTAGACCAAATGGTAGCAGCACATGCCGCAGCTAAAGGAATTAGTCTTGCGAATGCAGCAAAAAATCCACCTGCTCCTTTACATCCTGGTGCTGAGAAATACTACAAAGAGATGGGAATTATTAAATAAAATTGTTGAAGGAATCAGTATGTCTGCCTTAGTAACCGAAGAAGTTCACGAAGATACTTCCGATTTTGAAGAGCACGGTCACCAACGTCAGCTTATAGGCTGGGCGTCACGGCTAGTGATGTTTGGTGCGCTCGCATTTTCTGCCTATCAGATCTCTGTTGCGGCATTTCACCCATTTTCCAGTTTGATTATTAGATCTTTACATGTAAGCTTTTTAATCTTCTTGATCTTTATGCTTTATCCTGCAACGAAGAGTGGTCGTACACAGCAAAGCATTCCTTGGTATGACCTTATACTCTCAATTTTTGGGTTTGCACTTGGTTTTTACCACCTTGTCTTTGAAGCAGACCTCATTGAACGTTCGGGTGATCCTACCACGATGGATCTTGTGGTTGCGACCGCTGCTAGTTTGTTGGTTTTTGAAGCGGCACGCCGTGTAGTTGGCTGGGCATTAACGTTAGTCTGTGGACTCTTTTTAGCCTATGGATTTTTTGGACAGTATTTGCCTCTTTCCATCGCACATCGCGGATTTGGTTTTGATCAAATTGTGAGCCAACTCTACCTTGGCAGTGATGGTATTTTGGGTACACCTACACTGGTTTCGGCGACGTATATCTTTTTGTTCATTCTTTTTGGCACATTTTTAGAAAATGCAGGCATGATTCGTCTCTTTAATGCACTTGCTCTTGGACTTGTAGGTCGTGCACAAGGTGGACCTGCAAAGGTTGCCGTTATCTCTTCAGGACTTATGGGAACCATTTCAGGTTCAGGTGTTGCCAACGTTCTAACCGTAGGACAATTTACGATTCCGCTCATGAAGCGCTTTGGGTATAGCTCTGTTTTTGCGGGTGCTGTTGAAGCGACTTCTTCTATGGGTGGGCAGATTATGCCACCTGTTATGGGCGCGGTAGCGTTTATTATGGCGGAGACGTTGAATGTAGCGTATTCGGATATTGTTATGGCTGCGATTATTCCCGCAATGTTGTATTACTTTACCGCCTTTTGGATGGTACATCTTGAAGCAGGACGTTTAAAGCTTTTAGGAATTCCTGCCGATCAATGTCCCAATCCTTGGAAAGAGCTCAAAGCCAGCTGGTACTTAGCGCTTCCACTTGCCGCCTTAGTATACATGCTTTTTCATGGCTTCACTCCGATGTTTGCAGGTATGATGGGTCTGACATTAACGGCTGTCTTGATTCTTGGTGCAGCATTGGCTGCTCGCATTTCTCAAGTCGCGTTACGTTATGTTTTTTGGGTGGCTATTGCCCTTGGTGCATCTTCTTTTTTAGAATGGGGCATTGTACCAGTGTTGGGTCTCATTGCATTTTTAGTTGCTCTTAATTTTGTCGTGAAAGGCGGACGTGATACACTTCGTACGATGAAAATGGCGCTTATTGATGGAGCAAAACAAGCACTTGGCGTGGGAATCGCGTGTGCAATTGTGGGAGTCATCATCGGTGTGTTAACCCTGACGGGTGCGGCATCTAACTTTGCTGGATTTATCCTTGAAGTTGGAAAAACGAGCCTTTTCCTCTCTTTGGTGTTAACGATGGTTGCATGTATTATCTTGGGTATGGGTATTCCGACCATTCCTAACTACATCATCACAAGCTCTATCGCGGCACCAGCCCTTTTAAAACTGGGCGTACCACTTATTGTAAGTCACATGTTCGTCTTTTACTTTGGTATTATGGCCGACCTAACCCCTCCCGTTGCATTGGCAGCATTTGCAGCAGCGTCGATTGCCAAAGCTTCCGCTATGAAAATTGGCTTTAAAGCAACACAGATTGCCATTGCAGGGTTTGTTGTTCCCTTTATGGCTGTATATGATCCTGCGTTAATGCTTCAAGGTGATCCGACATGGATGGCAGTTGTTTACATTGTCCTCAAAGCCTTGTTGGCGATTTATCTCTGGGGCTGTGCTGCGATTGGCTATTTGTGGTCGCCATTGCATATGGGTGAGCGTATCTTTGCCGCAGCCTCCGCTGCACTTTTGGTAGCAGCACTTCCTGCAACCGACGAAGCTGGATTTGCGTTTGGGTTGATGTTTATTGCATGGAATTGGTGGAAAAATCGTAAACGATGATGGCTTTATGTATGAGCTCAGGAGCAGTGACTGTAACACTGTTCCTGAACTCTTTTACCCTTGCTTGGATGCACTCTGTTGAAAAAATTCGTTGGGAAGAGCAGTGGAGAATTGAAGGAAACTCTTTACATGTAATTTCTGCGAGTGTGCGCGGAAGTGGAGCAGGGATGGAACCGCCGCTAGATTCTATCTTCAAAGAGGGTGCTTGGCACTACACACCTCATGTTCCACCACAAAAAGAACTTAGACTTGCTCATTCACCTTTTACCCAGGAGTATGAACTCTGCTTTGATGGGCGATGTACGCCTTTAAATGACTTTTTTTTAACACTGCCCCAAATCGATACTATTGTTCTTGAAGCCTGCGAACGCTAGAATACCGCCACTTTTTACATGTAAGGCAATTTTCGTGAAATCAGAATTTAAAAATTACAGTTATATCTTTTTAGGCTCACTCTTTTTGAGTTTTGGTGTGGTCTCTTTATTTATTCCTAACGCATTAGTAACAGGTGGAACATCAGGTATGGCGCTTTTGGGACATTACATTTTTAAACTCCCTGTAGGTGTGTTGATGGTAGCGATTAACGTACCACTGTTGTTCCTAGGCACTAAATACTTCGGCAAACATTTTACGGTTCGTAGTATCATCGCGATTGGCTTTACGTCAGTATGTATTGATTTTATGGTGGAGTATTTGCATGTAAGTGCACTCAGTCATGATGTTATCTTAGCCGCTATTTTTGGTGGTATTGCTGTAGGTATTGGACTGGGATTTATTTTAAGCGGTCATGCATCTGCTGGTGGTTCGACTATCATTGCTAAAATCGTGGCATCAAAAACGAGTATCAAAGCCTCATCGGTGATGTTTTTTATCGATATGCTTGTCATTCTTGCTATCGCATTTATTTCGAAAAATATTGACCTAGCACTTTGGAGTATGGTAAGCATCTACATCAGTGCAAAGAGTATTGACATGTTCTTAACGCGAGGACCTTCTAAAAAAGTAGTTCATATCGTCTCGACAAAGATCGAAGAGCTCTGCGAGCAGATCGTATTGCATTTAGGTAAAAATGGCACCATTGTGGAAGGTGATGGTATCTATGCACATGAAAATAAACGTATGATCTTTTTAGTGGTGGAAAATCGTAAAATCCCAACGCTTAAAGAGCTGATTCAAAAAGTGGATAATGAGGCATTTATGGTCGTCATGGAAGCGTCAGAGCTATTGGGACGTGGACACTAAAACTTACTTTTGATGTTAATGCTAAACTGGTCACTTTGCTTATCAATACCTGTTTTATCGTATGAAAAGCCAAGGTTGAGTCCTTTGGTGATTTCATTGAGTTGAAAGTTGCTGTAAACACCCGTGTAGGAGAGATTTGTTTGCACCTCATTGGCGATAACATAGCGAGAGCCTAGCGTAATGTCTTTACGAGGGGAGTAGTTCACATCAACGGCATAAGCAGCGGTATTGGGCGTATAATTGTTGGAGCTAAGTACGGAAGAGGTTGGCAAGAGATGGTCTTTCCCTTCCAAATCGCCGTTGGCACCGCGAGCACCACTCAATACTTTAGAATAAGCAATATAGCTTCCAAAATTCTCATAATTCATTTGCGCTTTGGTTCCAAATGCATTGGTTGTTTCAAGACCACCTTGCATTAAACTTTGACGGTAGGTGTCAGCATAATAGTTAGCACTCAGTTTATATCCAACATCTTCTGTATTTCCATGGTAAAGGGCTTCTGTGTAGTAGATCGTATTATCCGTACTGGTTTGATGCGTTTCTGTGGCAAACGATTGCGTAGCCACTTCGAGCCTTAAGCCTCCCAGAGGAGCTGTTTGATAATGAAAGAGAATTTTTTGTGTTTTGGTACTTGAAAAGGGTGTCTCTTCCTCTTCGTCTCCTTCTTTGTAATTAGAGCTAATTTTATGGGTAAGATTGCCATCTAATAGAGCATCCATCAGTGAGTCTGCCGCAAAAAGGGAATGAGATAAAATGATGAGAAGGAAAGTGAATTTTTTCATGGTATGATAAGGCGTAAAGCCATCGAAATGGCTTTACATGTAAAGCAGGGAAGAATGATGAATTACATCATTCCGCCCATGCCTCCCATTCCGCCCATGCCACCCATATCTGGCATTGCAGGAGCTTTTTCCTCTTTTGCATTGGTAATCGTAGCTTCTGTTGTTAAAAGTAAGCTTGCAACTGAAACTGCGTTTTGAAGCGCAATACGTGAAACTTTAACAGGATCAACGATACCTGCTTCAAACATATCAACATACTCACCGGTTGCTGCATTAAAGCCATAGTTTGCTTTGTTGCTGACAAGAACGTTATTTGCTACAACACCTGCATCAAAGCCTGCATTTTCAGCAATTTGTTTCAAAGGTGCTTTAAGGGCACGTGTAACAATGTCAGCGCCAATCGCTTCATCACCGCTAAGGTTTAGTTTGATTTTAGCATTTGCAAGTAAGAAGGCTGAACCACCACCCACAACGATACCTTCTTCAACAGCCGCTTTGGTTGCTGAAAGGGCATCATCCACACGGTCTTTCTTCTCTTTCATCTCTGTTTCGGTTGAAGCGCCAACTTTAATGACCGCAACACCACCACTGAGTTTTGCTAAACGCTCTTGAAGTTTTTCTTTATCGTAGTCACTGCTTGTTTCAGCAATTTGTGCTTTGATTTGTCCAACACGTGCATCAATTCTCGCTTTGTCGCCATTGCCATTAACGATGGTTGTATTGTCTTTATCGATGACAATGCGTGCTGCTTGACCAAGGTCTGCCAATGTAGCCGCCTCAAGGGTGCGTCCGAGCTCTTCACTGATGACTTCACCACCACTGATGATCGCAATGTCTTCAAGCATCGCTTTTCTTCGATCGCCAAAGCCTGGAGCTTTTACCGCAGCGATGTTTAGAACACCTCTGAGTTTGTTAACAACTAACGTTGCTAATGCTTCACCATCGATATCTTCTGCAATGATAAGTAAAGGTTTACCTGTTTTTTGAACTTGCTCAAGTACGGGAAGTAGGTCTTTAAGATTAGAGACTTTTTTATCATACAATAAAACATAAGGATGCTCTAAAACGGTTTGCATTTTCTCAGGGTTGGTAACAAAGTATGGAGAGAGGTAGCCACGGTCAAACTGCATACCTTCAACAACATCTAACTCATCTTGGATACCTTTAGCTTCTTCAACGGTAATAACACCGTCTTTGCCCACTTTCTCCATCGCTTCAGCGATCAATTCACCGATCACTGTGTCAGAGTTTGCAGAAATCGTTGCAACTTGTGCGATCTCTTTTTTATCTTTAACGGCTTTTGCCATTTTTTTAAGTTCCGCAATGATCGCTTCTGCCGCTTTGTCCATACCACGTTTGACTTCAACAGGGTTTGCACCTGCGGTGATGTTTCTAAGACCCTCTTTGAAAATCGCATGTGCTAAAACCGTTGCAGTCGTTGTACCATCACCTGCTTGATCAGCCGTCTTTGATGCAACTTCTTTAACAAGTTGAGCGCCCATATTTTCAATCGTATCTTTAAGTTCAATCTCTTTTGCAACAGAAACACCATCTTTAGTGATGCTTGGAGCGCCAAAACTTTTTTGAATCAAAACATTGCGACCACGTGGTCCCATCGTAACTTTCACTGCATCATTGAGTTTTTTAACACCTTCATAAAGCGCATTACGTGCACTATCTGAAAATAGAATATCTTTTGCCATGTTAATTTCCTTTGTCTATTGATTGATTATAAAACGCCTAAAAGGTCGTCGATGTTCATTACAAGGTATACTTTGCCATCTAATGTAAGTTCTGTACCAGCATATTTAGCAAATACTACTTTGTCACCAACTGAAACAAGACCTTTCTCTGCAACTTTTGGACTTATTGCTCTAACAATACCGCTAAGAGGTTTTTCCTTAGCATTGTCAGGGATGATAATACCAGAAGCTGTGGTCGTTGCTTCTTCGATTCTCTCAAGAAGCACTCTTTTTCCTAATGGTTTGAAAGTCATTTGTATGTCCTTTTAACTAAAATTTTTAGCACTCGTTTGTTTTGAGTGACAAAATTTTACACAAATATAGTAAAAAAGTCAAGAAAAAAGAGCTTAAAGTTTAGTCTTATGTACTCAATGTTTTTTAATTTTTTTGTGTGTTTTGAGAAAGAGGCAACAATTAACCAAAGTATAAGTTTTATGACTATATAATGCCAACCTCTTTTAACCATGTCAAGGTAGCTCAGCTGGTTAGAGCGCTGGTCTCATAAGCCGGAGGTCGGGGGTTCGAGTCCCCCTCTTGACACCATTAAACTAATATACTCGGCTTAGTCCCTAAAAATAGTAACTTTAAAATCTTAAGAAAATATATAATCGTATATTTATACCCTATATATACCCATAGAATGTAAAAGATTGGTTTTTACATACACTCATCTAATAATTTCTCTAAATTGCTTTCCCAATTTTTAACTTTTATATTATGCTCTTTTATTTGAGTCTTATATTGTTGATAATGTTTAATAACAGTTATATTATTAAGATATGTCCTTTTGACATATCTTTTCAACTGTAATTGTGTTCAAACTTGTCAAAAGTTTTTAGATGGTTTGAATAGTCTCTTTTGACCATTGATAGTAGCACTATAATTGTTAAAAAAATTATCCTACGACTACACAATTTCGACCATTATGTTTTGCTTGATAAAGTGCTCTATCAGCACGTGAAAGTAACTCTTTAACTGTATTTTCACCTTCAAATTCTGCGACACCAATACTAATAGTCATATTATTAATATCATCAAAGAGAGTATTTTCTACACAAGCTCTTAACTTTTCAGCAAGTAGAGCTGTTTGATTATTATCTGTCTCAGGACAAATAATTAAAAACTCTTCACCACCATAACGTCCAAGAATATCACTTTTCCGTAAATTATCAGTTAATATTTTTGCTAAAGTCTGTAATGTAGAATCACCAACAGGATGACCGTATGTATCATTTATATTTTTAAAATGATCAATATCAAGGATCATAAATGATAAAGGTTGATGATAACGTTTTGCTCTATTGAGTTCACTTTCCATGTATTCATCAAGTTTTCTTCGATTATAAATTCCCGTAAGTTTATCTATTTCAGATAAGCGCTCAACTTCTTTCTTAGCTGTTATATCATTACCAATAGCCATATAAGAAATAATTCTATTATTCTCATCTTTCATAGGAAGAATGTTTTGTTCCAAATAATACGTATTTCCATCTTTACCAAGATTTTTTTAATTCACCTTGCCAGTTTTTTCCAGCTTCAATTGTTTCCCAAAGCTCTGAATATAAATTATTTGAAGTCTCAGGATGACGGATAATATTCATTTTTTGACCTATTAATTCTTTTTTTGAATAACCATATCTTTTTGCAAACGCTGTACTGACAGATGTAATAACACTATTTGTTTTTGTTGTAGATGTAATGACATAGTTGTCAATAATATCCGCAAACTTTCTTAATTCCTGATTTGCTAAAAGCAAAGATTTTTGAAGTTTCGATGGAGCAATTGAAGCAAAAAATGCTAAAGGGATATTAACTAAAATACTAAGTAAAATTATTAAAATACTCGTTTTGATATTAGATGAAAATAATGTACTCTGATAGGCAATTTTTGGTTTTAAAATCAAGATAACTTTATCTTCATTATCTAATATATCATTTAACTGAAAACTATAAAAAGTCTCACCTTTATTTTCCCCTGCAAGTATCTTTTCTGCTTCTAATGGGAATTCATCATACAATCTAATACTAGAATTTGTATACCGTGACCATGAATATTCATCATTTGGATGTGTAATAAAATAACCATCTTTATCAATAATAAAATGATCAAAACTTGTTGATTTTTTTAAGCCACTAATCATTTCAGATGCAAGTAAATTAACAATAACCATGCCAACAAATTTATTATCTTTTATAATAGGTTGAGCTACTCTAAATGTTGGTTTATAAGGAACTTCTATTTTTCCATTTTCAATATTAAGATCAATACGGGAGTGCCATATTTTTGCTTCTTTCATATGACTTACAATTTGAAAATAATCTCTTTGACTTTTATCTTGTAAACTTGATTCTTCAACTATAAAAGGCTTGTCATATTTATTTTTTCTATCAACTCGAATTATTTCTTTTCCTTCTTCACTAATAAATCGAGCTTGCATAATAAAATTATTTGACATAGAAATTGCATAAAAAACATTAGTTAAATTATTTCTTTTTTGCTTATCAGGCGATGTAATATACTCTTCCAATGAGGTATTAGTAGACAATGCTTTAACTATTTCATCAAATTTTTTCTATATCTGGTTTTAAATAATCAAATTTTTTTTATTAATCCAACTTCTTGTGAAGCTTTATCAATATTTTTTTTGATATCAATAAGATTCATGTTATAACCAACAAAAGAACCAAAGAATGCGACCAGAATACCAAGGATTACAAAATATGTAAAAAACATGAGCTTGAAATTTTTATTTGTCATATGCGAACCTAATTTTTTATATTATTGTACCTTTTAAAATATTTAGTGTCACTATAGTGCCATAACCATAGGCTAAACTTGTGCAAAAGAGTTACTGAAAACTTCGCTTTTACGGATTTCTATTGAAATAGAATATAAAAATGAGAAGAAAAATGGAAAAATATTAGTATATGATGCAACCACTGGAAAAGTTCAATAAATTCTTACATATAAAGATAATGTTCAAATAAATTAAAACTTAGTCACTAGCAATATATTAAAATATATTATTATTTTATATATTATCTAGACTTTAACATATGAGTATACTCAAAAGGTATCTAATTACTTAGTAATTAAGTTATTTATATATTCACTTCGTTCATATATAAATAACCTGATTATACTTATTAGTATACGGATTTTTTTGAATTAAAACTTTTGACTTCAAAATCATGTGATTAGTCTTTTTTGTTGTATGTGAATTAACGTTTAAAAGTTTTGTTTTGCTTGCTTTCTGCGTTTTGAAATCTTTTTCCGCATAAAAATCTTTGCATAAAATTTCTCACAAAGCCGTAAAAATTTGATTAGATACGCGTGTAATTGTTCAATTGTAGTAAATAGACTCATACCAAAGAAAAAGAAAAATTACGCGTTAAAAGAAAAAGAATTAAAAGAGAGCGATTTCTATATCAATTTTTTCAGTTCTGATGTTTTGTATTGTCAAACATTCCTTTTGGTCTTTTTTTGATGTTTTTGAGCGTTCTATGAGGTTTTCTATTCTATAAAGGGAATTCAAAAAGAGTAATTTTCTAAAAAGCCCCCTTTAGGGGGTTTGGGGGCGTATTGTAAAATTTTAAATTATTTTGTCTTTTACTTCTTCACGCTCTTCTGCTTTTTTCTTATTGGTTAAACGTGCATTGTCTAGTCTTTCTTTTTCAAGATCTTTCATTTTTTGAACTTTTTGAATATGTTCAAGAAGATTGAACTCTAAATTTTTATCTACTTCATTGATTTCAACATTTGTAATTTTTTGAAGAATATTTTTTAAAATTGTGTTTGTTTCATGGGACTTAATTAAGTCTATTTCGATTTTGTTTTTATCTTCATTTTTGTCATTTTTTAATATATCTATTTTCTCTAAAAGAGCATTTTCTTTCTTGTTAAAAAAGAAATAATCATCATTCAATTTTTGATTTAATGCGAATATTTTTATATCTTTTTCTCTATTTTTTTGTTCTAAATCTTGAATGAAATTTGATAAATTTGAATAATTTTTTTATCGCTTTTTATGACCTTTTTTTATATCTTCTTTGCTCTCAGTTTCAATTTCGATTTTTTGCGTGGTGTCACGTGAAAATATAGAAGATTTTTCGCTAGTTTCAAATTTTAATATCTTGATAGGGTCTTTCACTTCTTCAATACGTTCTAAGAGTTTTTGATTAATTAATTTCGTATGTCTTTGGTCTATTGTTAATATGTCATCTCGCTTAATTGAAAGACGTTTTTTTTATATCTTCATTTGTAAGATATTCGTTTTGTTTAATACGTTCTTCTTTCTTAAATAATCGTAGTTGTTCATTTAGAAAAATATAAAAATCATTTTGAAAATGTTGCATGAAAATTTTGTGGTCTTTATTTTTATTAATATCTAGCATTAAATCATGCTTTTTTGAAATAGATTCAAAAAGATTTTTTTGTATGTCAAAATCATTTAGATCTTTATTGTAGCTACTCAAAAACAGATGAACATGACTTTTATTTTCTGTTCCTTCGTCACAATGTATTGCATAACAATAAAGGTCATAATTTTTAAAATATAGACTTTTGAAATTATGAATAATTACGTTCCACTCTTCCGTTGTTAAAGTCAATTCCTGATTTTCTGGAATTTTGAATAAGATTTCTTTCATAAGGGTTTGATTGTTATATTTTCGAGTTTTTTGTTTGGTGAAAAAATAGTTTTTTGACATAGAAATATAGTGTTCTAGTGTTTTTAATGTTCGTTTATCTTTGGATTTTAGGTTCTTGATTTTGTGTTTATAAACAACGTTGTGAAGAATAGTTCCAGCATTATCGCTTTCTTTTAATTCCAGTTCCAATATGTCCAATGGTATTTTTTTAGAAATAGCATATTTAGCGTTTTGAAAGTCTTTAAACAGTTTTTTTTCTTTCATTTTCATCAGTGATATTTTCAAATTTTTGTATTTTGTTTTCAATGTTCTTTTTCTATTTTTCTCATTAAGTCATCATGTGTTGAAAATTCAAAACAAGAATAGTAATAGTTGTTTTTTGTCTTTTCTTTATCAATGTGAATTTTTTCTTCTTTGTCTAATCGTAAAGAGTGTTTTAGACTTTTAATCAGTTGTTTGTAGCTGTTCCATGTTTTTCTAGCAATGCGTTTTCCAAGTTTTGTGTAATTGATTTCCTTATATAAAAATGAACTGTATTTCATATGTGTATACTCCTTTTGAAATGTATACACTTAATTATAGATAACAAATTTAGTCCATAGAAATAACACCTTATAACGACAAACTAACTTTTTTTGACCCTACGTTTCACTTTGGTAAAAAGTTTAGATTATCGAGGTGTTTTTTTGTTTCACAAAAAAAAATTATTTTTTAAAATCAGTTTCATCCAAATATTCAAAAATTGAGTATGCAATATATGCTATATCCTTGATTAGTTTTGTCTCTTTATTATAAATGTATGTTTTATCAAATAGTTCATTATCTAGTGTATATGTTGATAAATATTTGTATTCATTTTTAAATTGTTCCCTAAATATAACGATATCCTTATCTTGATCATAAATATTAGTGTCTGTATAATCAACTTTTTGCAATATCGAATAAGCAATAATTAAAAAAAGTTGATAACTTCGTCCTACGGATAAATGTTTTTTGACATAAACTTGACAAAATTCTTGTGAATATCTAGAAGAAAAGTTTGCGCAGTTATTTATGTACCTTTTAAAGATATTTTCATGATAAGATATGCGTCCTTCAAAGAAATCTTTTTGTCCCTGATCTGTTAAAAACTTATCAAAGAAATAGCCCCCATTATCAATATTTGAGTATAAGCCATATGAGTTTCTTAGATAGGTTAAGATCAAATTCATATTATCAAAATGATAACCTTCGTCCTGAAACCTATTTTTTAAATCTTCTTTATGGCTAAAATCTCGTTCACTATCCTGCTTGTCAAGTTTATTTAGAATGAGGATAATGGGAGTAATATAGGCATTAAGTTGTCCTTCTTCCAAAGCTTCTACAAATCTATTCATAAATCTTTGTTCAATATTTTCACATTCTCTAGAAAAATATTTTTTAATTTCTATTTCATTCTCAGGAGAGCTTTTTAGAGCATTATTTTTTCTCTGCGATATTTCATTTAGCAAGGTATCTTTTTCTTGTTTTATATATCTTAATTCTTCTATGGCATCCACTTGTTGAAGAAGATTTAAAAATTGCTGATCTTTTAAATACTTAAGTGTAGCAAGAGTGTCTATAATTGTTTCATAGCCAAAGTCTAAAGGTATCACAATAACTTTTGCTTTACTAATAAATTTTTTTACATAGGGTTTATTGTAATCTGCTCCAATATCTAAAATACCATTTTCTTTTGATGCCGTGATCTTTCTGACAGTTGGAAATAAATCTTTATGATCCTTATCTAGCATAAAATGATTTTTATCCACATAAATAGGTATATTAAATAACCTTCCGAGATTATAAGTTAAAGTAGTGCATCCGACACCATGTTTTTTATTCATCACTAATATCATAAAATTAATTATAGCTTAAAATGATTTATTTTTTTTTGAAAACTATCCGAATAAGTTAAAAATGAGCCTATTTTTGATTTTTTTTATCGTTTGAAAACATGGTTTCTATCTAAGTATGCCCATTTCATGGACTTTAAAGCCCTTTTTTTTTATTTAGACATACTTTCAATATCACAAAGTTAAGGAGCAAAAATGAACAACGTAAATTACCGACATAAATCTACCAAAAATGATGATATCAATAAAAAATATTTTGATGAAAGAAGATATCAACGTCTTGTTGAAAGTTATGGTTCAGTACTTACCAAAGAACAATTATGTGAGGTTCTTCAAATTTCATTATCGAGTCTTAATTCTTATATTGTAAAGGGGGTTTCTATCCCTGAATATAAGAAGCTCGGTCCTGGAGGATCTTCTGGAAGAATAGTATTCCCAGTAGAAAACGTAGTATCTTTTCTGTCTAATACCATCAGAATTGCGTAAAAGTGTATCTAAAACAAACAAAAAAAACAAGGAGGAAGAATGAGAAATTTAAAATTAAACAAAACTACACAAAGGGGTAATATGTTAAGTATATTATTAAACAGTTGTAATGAAAATGTAAATGTAAATCAATCAAAAAGATATTTCAGATTTTATCTTAAAAGTTTAGGTTATACTCAATTATCTATCAATGTTTTTATCAAAAATTTAGAAGTAATTGTCTTGAAAAGTATAGTTTTAGATACCAATAAATATGATCTTAACTATCTAAGTATAACTAAAGACTTACATGAAAAAATAAAAAATAAATCTATCAAAATTGTTATTTTTGAACGAAAAACAATTTTGAGTGAAGTCCATGAAAGAGGATACATAAAGAAAGTTTTTTCTTTAACACCTACTAAAATAACAAGAAACATAGAAAATGGTTGTAAAAGGTTTATTATAAATAAATCCATATCGCCTGAAAATGTTATGGTAAATATCTATCATGAGTACCAATTTGCGTCATGATAGATTTTTAAATTTTCATCCTACAATTCGATTTAAAATATATTATCTACAAAATTTTGCCCAAAGTTGTTATCTACACTTACATATCTCATTGTTGTTTTAATATCCGCATGATGCATTAATTTCTTAACTGTAAAAATAGGTGCATTGTTAGAAATAAGCTGACTGGCAAACGTATGCCGTAGTGTATGAATGACAACTCGATTTTTTTCGGTCATCTTTTTCCAGTTTATTATTAAACAAATTATTGAGGATAGGTCGCATCTTCCTTTGCACTTGTTTTACAATATCTCCATTACCTAGTACAAAATCATTTGGATCTAAATTTTGAATTGATTGCTCAATATAAGGAATAAATTCTTGTTTAATAAATCCAGTATATGTTTTTTTATTCTTAATGTCTTTTAGAAGAATACTGTTTGACTCGAGTTTAATATGCTTTTGTTGTATCGCACATGTGGTTTGAATTCTTGCCCCTGTGCTAAGAGAAAGGATGGTAAATAAATAGGCTTGATGGTTGTCTTTGACTTTATCAAGAAGTATTTTTATCTCACTTTTCGATAAAAACCTCTCTCGATTGTTATCAATTGCTAGCTTATGAGCTTTTTTTTACAGGATTGTCACCTTTGAACTTTTTTTGTTCAATAGCAAAGTTATAGATAGTTCCAATTAGCTCTACAAGCATGTTTATAGTTTTAGGTGCGAGTATATCTTCTTTGTCTTCTGTGATCTGATCAATATCTTCAACGGTAATTTCTTCAGCAAGTTTATCGCCTAAATAGGGCTTAATATGGTTATTGTACTTTGATTTTGTGTCTTTGTACGAACCTTTCGTAATTTTTTTCTCTTTATAAGATAAATAATTTTGAGCAATCATATCAAATGTTATACATTCTTTTTTTATACGCTTATTTCTTATTATATTTGGAACTTCACCATGCTTTATTTTATGCACAATTTCAGTGCGTGTTATTGAACAAGTATTTTCTCTAACACCTGCTGAGTGTTTTCCCATGGTAAGCCATACTTTTTTGCCTCTTTCATCTTTATACGTAATTAAATACGTTTTATCTTTATCTTCTAATGGATAATAATAGACACCAACATACCTATTAGATTTAACCTTTGTACTAGAAGCCATCTTTAACCTTTGTTATTCTAAGATTTTTATACTGCTATATATGCAGTTTATACCTTAATTTATACCCATGCACTACAAATGATGACAAAAGTATATAAAAGATTTGTTTGCAATAAGATTATAAAATGACTATTTTATGGTGTTTATATAAAGGAGGCTCCTATTTAAGGTTTTGTTGAAAATTAAATAAATAAAGTCCCTCTCTTGACACCATCCTAATTCTCCTAGTATACAGGCTTTCATTGTGAAATTCTTTGATCTAAAAAAGCTTAAGCTTTTGTTGGGTCCCACACTAGGTCCCACTTTTTTTGATCAAAAATACATCAAGTATTTATTACCAATTTTACATGGTTTATAAGTTTCGAATTTTTCTTTATTTTGTCCTATAAACTCATCCACAAAATTAAAATTCACTTCGTTATACAAATCTAACTTTTGTCTTTGCGTATATACATCATATAAAGTAGAATTAAGTCTTCTAGAAAATTTTTCTTTTTGCTTATCATTATAAAATGTGCATAAATCGGTGATGGTATTAAAAATAATAGTTTGACATTTTTTATTTAGATGATATTTTTGAATAAGGTTAGCTGCCGAGTTTTGATATATTGTAATGATGTGTTCCAAGGATGACTCTTTCCCTAAAATCGTTTGTAGTTTGATCAACATTATTTGTGCAAAGCTTTTTATGGGCTCTACATTGATTTCAAGACCTAAATCATCTATTGTTGAAAACATAGTTAATTCTTTATTTTTACATTTTTGATGAAAAAAGTTTAATACTTCTATCTCTAAATCACTTTCTGGGACGGTACTCAATTGTTTGATTTGTTTTTCTATTAGTTCTTCTAATGTACAAATTCTATCAAGAGAGCGATTAGTTATTATCATATCAATTAAATTTTCATGTTGAAATCTAATAACCGAATATTGAATCATGTTCAATAGATCAAATAATGTGAAAATAAATTCTTCTAAATTATGGTCTGATCGTTTAACAAATTCAAAAAGATACATATTATCTGGCTGCATATATTTTTCTTTATATTTAAAAGGGTCAAAATAGGCAAAAATTTGGGGTACTAGCATACCCCCAGGGTGTGCAAAATAAGCTTCTAAAGAGAATAGAGGTTTTGATTTATCACAATTTACACCATACTTATCATGAAATTTATTAATTTTATGCATTAATGTGGCATCTTTTTTTAAAAATTTCAAATGGTTAATTTCTAATAAATAATGTTTTTTTGCAAAGATGTCATGATTCATTTTAAAGGGATAAAAAATACCTAATTCTTCAATATGACTTACAGCACTTTGCATTCTGTCTAAATAGCGTAATTTAAAATCTTCATAGAATGATTTATAATCGAAATCTGATCGCATAAATTGTTCATAAATACTTTCGAGTAATTCATCTGTGATACTTGCTTTAAAATCATCAAAAAAATTTTTATATGAAAATTTGTCATGTTTTTCAATAAATTTATTCAAAACATCATGTCTATGTTTTATTTCTTTTAAAAAGCTAAAAATTATAGATTTATTTTGAGGTATATTTTTTTCATCAATAGTATGTACAAATTGATGCATCATTGCTTTATCGTAAATATATTCATTTCTATCAATATTATAACTTTTATATGTCTGTTTATGATGTGTTGGAACGTCATAATCAATAGTTAAGAGATTATTTCTTTTTTGAATAATGTATGATTCACTTGCTTCTAATTCCTCAAAATGCATTCGTGAAGAGAATAATAACTCTGATATTCTTCCAGAAAATTGCTCTAGTACTTTAGATGATTCTTGTGTATTGAAATAAATATAATTTCGTTTTGTTTTTAGCCATTTTAATACTATCTCTTCCATCACATATCCTTATTATATTTTTTAATAAAGTAATACTAGCCTTTTGAAATATTAAAATCAAGGTTTTTGATGATTTTATAAAAAATTGTTGAAATACCTATTTTATAGTGCTTTATAATGATTTTTTGGCAAAAAATATGCATTTTTTAACATTCAATTTTTCTGTTAAATTTTCATCAACTGATCAGAATTAAAAAGAATGAAAAAGGCGCCTTTTTCATTAAAGGAAAATGCAATGGAAACATTTAGTAAAAGGTGGCTTTCGCCAAATGAGCTTGAAGCAGAATATGGCTTTAGCAAAAGTGCACAGGCAAAAATGAGAATGAGTGTAAGTAAGTGCAAAATTCCTTTTTGCAAAATAAACAGTAAATATATCCGCTACGATCGAGCTGAGATTGATCAATGGATAGAAAAGCATAAAATTGTGGGATCTGAATTATGAAAGTAGAGTTCAAACAAAAAAAGAAAAACTTTTCTATGGTAAGCAATGTTATTGCAAAAGATAATACTATAAGTCTTAAAGCGAAAGGGATTTGCCTCATTTTGGTGCACTTCCCTGAAAACTGGCATTTTTATGAAGAAAAGCTCCAAGATTACACAAATGACGGTAAAACTGCTATTTCAAATGCTCTTAAAGAACTTGAATTTAGCGGCTATCTTTATAGAAAGCAATTAAGAGAAAAAGGTAGATTTGCAAGTAAAGTATGGATATTTAGTGATGAAGGGTTAAGCCAAGATGATTTACGAGATTTTCTCGAGATTAGAAAAACTGATATCGGTAAAAACGATAGCGGAAAATCGTCTACTACAAATACTCACTCTAATCAAACTAAAGAGTGTAATAAAAAAAATCCTCAAAAAAAGGGAAGAAAAAAAATCTTATTATGAGTTTGTCAACATTCTAAAATCAAATGTAAGTGAGTATCCACATCTAAAGGTTGAATTTGAAAATATTACTTACTCATTTGAAAAGATCAATGGGCAACTTCTTTTAAAGGATGAAGTAAACGGTATTGTACTGTCAAAAATACACGCAAGCAAGCTCTATCAAAAAATGGCAAATTCTGCAAAAGTGCAAATAGTTCGAGGTGAGAAATGAGTGTAGATGCAAAGGTGATTGAGTCAATCACAAAGCAAACATATGAATCTCAAAATCAACATCTTCGATTCTTTGCAAGAGCTGAGTTACCAATGAAGCTGCAAATATTGCAGCTTCAAAAGCCTCTTTTTCACAAGCTAAAAAGTATTTATGGTGATCTTGATAATGCAATTTTGACACTAGCATCGCTTATTTTAGCTATTAATTCTGTTGCAAAAGAGACCGATAAAGTCAATCTCAATGCAGTAAAGATGCGTGGTAAAAACCAAAAAACCAAAGTCAAACGCCAAAAGTTGCTAGGGTATTGGGCAATAGTAAGGACCTTGAAATTAGAGCAAAATATGAGCTTTCGTAATATTGCAGGCTACTTCAAAAAATACCATAAGCTTGAAGTATCCTATTCAACCATCCATGGATTATGGATAGAAATAGAAACAACAACTACAAAAAATGAGGAGAATTAAAATGGCACAAGATCAAATATATTATCTAGATGATGAGAATGGCATAAAACTATTGCCTATAGCAATTGCACTAGACAGGGACCAAGAAATTTATTTGATTCAAATTTTTGAAGAAAACTATGAATCCAAAAAGAAGTACCTTCGTGGAGAGTTGATTTTAGTGAGAAATCATATTTTGACATCTACATTTTGCGATACGATCCACTTCATGGAAGAGATCAATCTGTTTGATGCTGGAAATGATCAAAATAGGTATCTTGCAGTGACGGAATACAAGTCGACAAAAAATTTAAAGCTCAAATATGATGGCAATGTTGATGTCTTCATCTCAAAAGCACTCGCTCGTGGTATGTACAGAATTTTTACGCTCTCATTCGCTGGATATTCTACGGCAGCATTGCTGGAAAAGGAGTTTAAACTAACACCGCAACTTCTGACACAATTGTTGCATCAATTCAAATTTCTACTCAAGTAGTACAAAATGATTGATGCATATATCCTTTTAAGTGGAATTGTATTTTTTGGTACGTATGGTGTGTATAGGGTTTATAAATCTTCTAAGGAGAAAACTCGCATCATTGAATCTCAAAAACGTGAGCCTATATATCATGAAAAAACTCAAGATATCAAGATTGAAGAGAGCGAACCAGAACAAGTATATCCATTACAAACGCATAACATCAAGTATTGGCTTTACACTCCTTCCTATAGTTTGAGAACTTACGGTCTTGCAGGATTGTATAATGATCTTGTGGTTAAAAATCTGTGGCTCAATGAACCATTTCATAGTAAATTTTATGAAATATTGATGATTCTAGATAAAAATGAATTTATGATTGTCGATTCAAATTCAAAAGTGATCACAATGAATGTACGAGGTAGAGACAATAAAATAACCACTTCGAAATCATTTCAAGTTTTTGCAACACGAGATATTGTAGTAGCTACGTTTAGCAATGCTATGAGCGATATTGTACGATTTAATCAGCTTGATGCCCAACACATTGTCGTGGCTATATGTATTCTTCTTTTGGAACAATCGCTTCATTATCAATCACAAGAGGTTTCTGAAGATATGATCAAAACGATATTGAAAGATTATGAATTCACTGAAGATATTTATCATATCACCACTCTAGTGAAAGGGAAAGATGAACAGCTTCAATTTGTCGATATCGCTGTTAAAATAGCATTTCAAACAAGCAGCACTTACGCTTATAATGACAGTGAAGTTCCAAAACCTCTACAGTTACCAACAAAATTGCCTCAAAAAGTGTTAAAAGAGGTATAAAAAAGTGTTGAGTGTACTGTTGATTCTATGTTTATTGTGATGTTTTTTTGAAATAAATGTGGATGGCTTAAAAATTCGATTGTAAGCCATTCGCGATCAAGTATTCTTGCCAAATGGAAACTGAAAAAAACAAACAACTCTTTGTAAAAATTCCTCCAGAAATAGTCAACAAACTTTTGTGTTAAACTTCATGCATCTTTTTTATACAAATACTAAAAATGATAGTTGGAGCTCAAGAATCGCTTACGAGTGTTCTGTACCATCTTAACCAAAAGAGCCATGAGCAGCTTAGCATGTTATCGTTCATTGTGAATGAAAAAGTAGATTGACTTAACACAAATTGCCTAAGATAGAGGCTGAAACTATCATGATTTCAAACGTTAAAGCATAAAAATATTCAGAAAAAGATATACTTTTTCCTGAAAAAATACATGAGGTAAATCTATGAAATCTATCGAAGATAAAATGCTTTCTAAGATATATGGCTATGGTAAAGGGTATGCCTTTTCATCCGGTGATTTTATCAAAGATTTTTCAATCAATAATATCGATAAAGCACTCTCTACCCTGACTCAGCAAAATAAGATTCGCAGAATTGCAAGAGGCTTATATGATTACCCAAAATACAGTGAATTTTTAAAACAAGAACTCAGCGCAGATATTGATCAAGCTGCTCGCGCTATTGCACGCAAGTTTAATTGGCAAATTGAAATCAGTGGTGAAAGTGCTTTAAACCTTCTAGGCCTAAGTACTCAAGTTCCTGCCAAATATATCTATTTAAGCAATGGTTCTAATAGAAGCTATTTGATTCAAGATACAATGAGACTAGAATTCAAAAAATCAGCACTTAAAAATATAGGGTTTAAATACAAAGAGAGCTCCATCATCGTGCAAGCACTCAAAGCATTAGGCAAAGAGAATATCACCGATGATACTATTACACATATCAAAGCGTATCTTGATCCAAAACTCTATGAAAAAATTCTAAACGATACGAAAACAGCAACAACATGGATTTATGAAACCATTAAAATTATTTGCCAACACTAAAGAAGTAACCTGTGGATAAAATAGCACACGCATCACCTACCATACGAGAAGAACTTTTTAGTCAAAGTGCCTATGCACTTAATACGACCAACGCTATCATTGAAAAAGATTTTTGGGTGGTCTGGATATTGGATAAGATTTTTACAGATGCCCATCTTAATAAAATCTTGATGTTTAAAGGTGGGACCTCTTTGTCCAAAGTGTTTCACCTCATTGGACGTTTTTCAGAAGATATAGATTTAATTCTAGATTGGCGTGAAATTACCCAAGAAGATTTATCAGAACCCTTACCAACTAAAAATAAACAGGTCAAACGTAATGAAGCTATTAATCAAGAAGCCTTGAGTTATATACAAGAAAAACTCTTGCCTATAATTTCAGAGATTCTTTCTCCTTTATGTATATGCCGTATCGATGAAACAAATCCTTATAATATTCAAGTGAACTATCCAGCGGCATTTAAAGATAATTATCTACGGCCGCAGGTTTTACTTGAAATTGGACCTTTGGCTTCGTGGTTACCCTATGGAGAGTTTGAAATCTCGCCCTATGCTGCTGAGCAATTTCCTCAAGTGTTTGAAAAAAGAACAACACGGGTAAAGGCGATTGTTGCTAAGCGAACCTTTTGGGAAAAGGCAACGATTTTACATCAAGAAGCCAATCGTGATATAAGTAAACCTCTGCCACTTCGTTACTCAAGGCACTATTATGATTTAGCTATGATGGCACAATCTGTCATTAAGGATGAAGCCTTGCAAGATAGGAGACTTTTAGAGAATGTTGTAGCGTTTAAAATGCAGTTTTATCCTTCACCTTGGGCAAAATTTGATGAAGCAAAACCAGGAACACTCAAACTAATTCCTCCTCAATATCGCTTAGAAGCTCTCAAAAAAGATTATGAAGCTATGCAACATATGATTTTTGAGAAGCAGTGTTCATTTGATGAGCTTATGATGATTCTTCAAATACTTGAAGATAAAATTAATCACTAAATTATGTTGCATCATGCGAGGCTCCGTCTATTATCAAAGTGCAGAACTCACTAAAGCTATCTTCTGCGAAGGCGCAACTAAATTAGAGCGCATTGATCCAACACATCCTCATTTCCAAATGGTTTCTTCATATCAAACAATGGAGAGTTACCGAAATATTTGGAATAACTTCTTTAATTACCTCAAAGAACACTGGCACATGAAAGACATGGAAGAGATCAGCTCTGAACATATAGTGGCTTACATGGATTATAAACTTGAGTACTATCCTTCAAAACAGTACCTTGAGAAAATCAGCGCAGCACTAGGCAAACTTGAAATTGCTCTTATATACTACACCAAAGCTAAATATGGACAAGGAAAAAACTATAATTTTTCTATTCGCCAATCCCGACTTAATAGCGCTAGAAACTTTGATTTGGTAGCTGATAATTATCACAATCGTGCCTATGCTGATCCTCTCTTACTCATCAATGCCCTCCAAGAAAACCCTTGGCATTATATTGCAGCACGCATCGAATACGAAGGTGGTGCAAGAGTAGAGGGATGTGCACTGATTAAAAAAGAGCAGTTACTTGGCTACAAAGAAGATCCTATCACGAAAGAGCAAAAAGGAGTCATCTTAACCAAAGAGAAGGGTGGCAAAGTAGGTGAGATACTCATCACTGAAAATACCTATCAACGCTTAGAATCGTGTATTGCACTTTATGATGTGTTTAAACTCAAACGAAGTGAATACTATCAATCGATCAAAAAAGCGTGCCAAACACTGAATATCCAAAGTGAAGGAACCCATGGACTACGTTGGAATTTTGCTAAAAGGAGAATGTTTGAATACGCGCAGGCTGGATATTCGTACGAACAATCGCTCCAAGGTGTTAGCAGGGAGATGAAGCACAATAGAGCGTATATTACAAAACATTATCTAAGCTGATTATTTTGTTTGATAAGTACACAAAATGAAGATATCTTTATAAATAAAAACCATTTGAAATAAATTGTATTTATTCATACGTACTTGATCCACATCACCTACAAATGTCTCCTTAGTATGGTAATATCGCGCTTTGAAAAGCATCTTGTCTTTGTTAGGACTTTCTTATGAAACAAGTATTACTTCTTACCTCTTTATTCTCCATCAGGTATTAACTTATTTCCAAAGATGAGTGAAGATAAAAAAGCACCAGTTTTGAGCTTACCAGAACCAAAAGAAATGAAATATTAAAAGGACAACCCATGACAAAAGATAAATTACTGTGTATTACACCCTTTGAGAATGAAGAAGAAATTATTACCATACAAGAACTCTCTATTGAAAATAGACTTGATAGAGTCTCTATAAATGGCTCTGTAGATATCACAAAAGACAAACAAGGCTTAGAGTATGCCTTTGCCCTTAAACGTCAAATAGACACCATTGTAGAGAAGTTAAAGCGCGAGGATTTACCTGAGAAGATTACGATTGAAAATGTAGCTAAAGTGGTGAAAAATCCATTTGAGTAAAATACGTAGTCATCATAAACAATAAAAGGGCCTAACGAGAGAGGAATATCTTTAGGCCCTGATTCTTCACATTTAACTATTAGATCTAGAGAAAGGGTAATAAGCAGTATAATTGCCTTAAGTAAACGATCAATAAACGTCGCCCTTTCTAGATTATATGTAATCTAGTGCTCTTCTTCCTTTCTCATATCATCCTTACGAGTATAAAGACTTTCTAAAAACTCATCATGATGAATTAAAGCTTTCCCTTTTTGATTTTCTAAACGCTCTACAATCAGTGCAACAAGTGCTTCATCTTCTAAATGGTTTTCAATGGTTTTAAGGCGTAAAAACTCAGTAATAGAAAGTATGGCAATGGTTGGCGTCTGCTCTTTGGTCATAAGTGCAAATTTACCCTTAGAGACTTCTTCCATTAGCTTTTCTACTCTTTTTAAATCAGAGTTCTCTTCAATGGATAAATACTTGTTTCCTTGAAACTCATATTCATCAAACGATGCCTTATTGGCTTCTTTTTTTTCTTGATACGTTTTACACACATAATATGTCCAAAATACCAGCCCAATGGCAATTACTATCTTAATCCATTCACTGATTTCTATTCCCATAAAATGACTCCTTTTCGTTTACGATGATTGTTGATGCTAAACTCTGTGCACTCTCTTACGTTTCGTTAACGGTGGATTCTTCCATCTATTTAGTATGATAACTACGACTAAAATGGGTGAATGCCTTATGTATTAATGCAGATACACCGCACTTGAGTATTCTGGCAGTACGTTGCATCTCTTGTCTCTCTTTGAGACTCATAATGATATGTATACGTTTCATAGATCAATCCTTCTTCTTTCCAAAGAGTGTATACGCCTCAAATGCAATCTTGGCAATCACCTCTTTAGGAAGATGTAACTCTTGGCTTAGCTCCTCTAAGAGTGTTTGTGCTTTTAACGAAAGCTTCGATTCATCCAAACAAAACTCATTGCTTGCTTTAATCTTCTTCGTAAGCTTCTCTAACTTCTGATCCATAGGTTGCTTTTTAGCCATGTGTGAGCCTTTTAACATAAAGACGAACAGCTTGAAACAAAGAAGCTCTTTGTATATAAGCTTCCGAAAAAGGTATGAACGTTAAATGCTTACTTCTTAGACTTCGTATCTTTATAATGTGTTGTCCATTAGGACTATAGGTATATGATTGTTGTTTCATCTCATCTCCTAAAACCAACGATTCAGCCACTGCTGAAACCAAGGTGACTGACGAAAGTAGTCAAGGAGTCCAGCGAGGAGGGCAAAGAGAACCAATAACCCTAACAAAGCAAGTTCCGTGTTACTGATCCCTTTATGATAAAGAAGATAAGCCCCTAAGAGTAAAAAGAGTGAATAGCCATATTTCACTGTTTCACTTTTTCTTGGAGAAGGAAGTGTCATTCTAGTACTATGTGTCATGCCATACTCCTTTAACTTAACAATGCAAGATAGAGCATAATAAGAACACCAAGAACAATCAATCCTAATCCATACGTCTTTAATGCAACACTCACTCTAAAACTCTTGGCATCAAACATCACAGGAAGCTTTAGCATCAGAATCATCATTAAACAGGCAATCAGTACATAAGAGTAGTTTGTATGCTGATTCATAGCTCATCCTTCATCTTTTTACAGACTTCCTCTGCAACATCTCGTGCAAAGAGTTTCTGCTCAACGCTCTTGATCTCTAAACACAGAGGTCTAATCCAAAGATACAGTGCTAGTGCAATGCATGCAATGACACAGCCCATAATGAGAAGGTCACTGGTAAAAAGATTCGAATCCCCCAGCGGGATTCGAACACCTTCCTCAGTTGGAGATACTGTTTGAGCAGTAGTGGTTGTATTATTTTCATGGTTGTGTTTGAGAAGAATATAAGATGACATAGTGTTCTTCTCCTTACTTAATCATGACTATTGATACAATAGGTTGGTTTACTTTCTGAAAACAGAGCCAACAGTCCTAATACAATAAGAGCACCAACAACCGCAAGTACTGAGAGAATGCCTATTTGAAACAAAGAACCCAGAAGTCCTATTGTCCAAGAGCTCTTTTTACAATTGTGATAGATGATCCAACCTAGTCCTATCATTCCAAAGGTTATGAGTAAAATACCATTGAGAATATCTCCACCACTTTCTTGCGCACTTAGAAACCATCTAATCCCAAAGTAGAGTAATCCATCACATAAACCAATCAGAAGATAGTTACTCCAATCAAAGAACTTATAACGATAGGTTCTATAGACATACCCATCAAACTTTTCCACTAAGAACCAAATTAACCCTAATCCTAATACCCCACCGATAAATGCTAAAACGCTCATGTTCGTATCCTCTTATTCTTTTTAGATACGAAAATTATAGAAAAAGAGAGAAGAAAAAGCAAATCAAAGAATATTTTAAAACATATCTATATATAATTAAATATATTTCAATAAATACATAAAAGAAGGAAAAAGTCAAGTGGAGAAAATCTATCAACGAGAGCGACTGAACACCCTTTTTAAACACGCAGGGATTAGTAAAAAAGAGTTTGCAACCCTATTAAATATAAATTATCAAAGTGTCAATGCGTGGGAATCAACTCAACCCGCTCCTTATTGGGCATGGTCATGGTTAGAGAATTATGCAAAGGCTAGGTTCTTTGATAAGATGATGGAATTAGGTCAAGCATTACATGGGAGTTATGATGAAAATGATGCATAGAGAACCTACTCATCCTGGTGTCTTTTTAGAAGAGGATTATTTTAAACCTCTTGGATTGACGCATGAAGAGGCTGCAAAGCTTTTAGGGATAGATATCTCTATGTTAGAAGCTTTACTCCAAAAAGAGCTCAGAGTATCTCAAGAGTTGGCTATGCGTTTGGAAAGAGTCTTTAAGACAGAGTGGGAGTTCTGGGTGAATGCGCAAAGGGCCTATGATGTTTGGAGGCAGAATCAAATCAATACAAACACTAAAGTGTAACAATTAACAACTTTGAGTGATCTATACTTCTTTAAACAGCTCTTCAATACTGACATCAAATAATTTAGAGAGTCTAAACAGATGTGAGATATTAAAATGCTTTCCATGCGCATAGTTTTCCATATTGGCATAAAAACCAGGCGCTTTTTGCCCAATAGAGAGTGCAACTTCGAGTTGACTCATCTTTTTTTCTTTACGAAGACGCTTCACATTATTCGAAATGATTCTAAAAAACGCATCTTCCTCTTCTTCGGTAACAATATTCGGAATATTTAACATTTTTATCCCTATAGATAATTTTTCTATAAGGTTAGTTTGATTATAGTTTTCCTTCAATCCTCTATAGAGATGCTTTCTATAGGAATATATTTAAAACCATACAGTTTGGTGAAAATATGACGCCTAAAGTAGACAGTAAAAAGAGATTGATCATTTTAAGACACAAAAGGATGGCTATGAAGTATTGGGGGCATGTTATTTCATTAAGTATGGCAGTTATATTAAGTGGTTGTGCATCATCGTATTCTGATAGTGGCACCTTTATTCCAAGTCCTAAGGACGTTGGAAATATGTTATCTAAAAAAGAGACTCCGCAAGAGTTGATTGCTAAAAGTCAAGATAAGGAATTAACAAAAACCTTCGTAGAGGGTAAATTCACAAAAGTGACTAGTATTAATGCACTGCCTTATGGATTATCCTTAGAGTGTAAACGCTTGTATGAAACCGATAGTTTTATTTATCTGAGTAAATCACGTCAATTTTATAGAGATCTAGCCGCTAATTTTTTACAAGATGATGTTGCAAAAGCCTATATTGATACCATTCAAAAAAGAGGCAATGGATATAGTATTTATAACGGGGAGGGTAATCAAGCACTTCTAAAAGCTTATGTGGGTGGAGCCCTTAAAGAAAACACTAAAACTGAAATCTATATGTACGATTCTGACTTTGCCATTGTTGAGTATAACAAAGCTGGTGAGAAAGTCAGTGCCTTAATCAGGCAAGCACGCATTGAACCAAGTCAATTAGGTTCAGCAATGGGACATAATGATCCAGCCGTGACCATTCATCAAAATATTTTCGTACTCTTTGAGGGAGAAATGAAAAAAGTTGCACTAAATTTAAACAATGCCACCTTGCAAAACAACCTCTATAAGAGTGTTGGATTAGATACACCTGTTAGCGCTTCATCCCAAGCATCAACACCATCTTCCACTTCCAAAGCCGATAAGATTAAAGAGTTACATGAACTCTATAAATCAGGAGCGCTCAGCGAAGAGGAGTATAACAAAGAGAAAACCAAAATACTCAACAATGATGCAAAACCAACTGCTTCAACATCAACCACTCCTTCAAACCCTTATGTTGGAACACCTATGGAAGCAATGCTCGTTCAAAAGTTCAATCAACAAAACGGTACCAATTTTAGCAGTATGAAAGAGATTCAAGAGTACGCCATTGCTAAAAAGCAACAACAGTAGAAGGGATGATATGCCTATTTTAAAGAAAATTTCTATGGTTCTTTTGAGTATAAATTGTCTTTTTGTCTTCTCTGGTTGCGCCAGTAAGCCACAAATGAGTATTGATTACGGGAAGGATCGGATAGTAAGAAATGATACCATTGGTCGTGTTATCATTGTTCAAGGCAAAGAGACATGGCGTTCTCCAAGCGATGGTTATAATAAAGCTACAAGAAATATACATCTATTACAAAATTCAGCCAATGCGACTCTGGATTCTGGGTATAACTATTTTTCATTCACTTATCCTCAAGAGTTGAGTCCAGATGGTTCTTTTAGTATGGTAAATACAGCGGAAGAATACATTCAAAATTGTGCTCCCAATGGTGCTTTTATTCTTACAATAGGCCATCGTAACTGTGGCTTAACAACGGATAACCAAATTGTAACGGCGGTTATTTTTGCATATAAAGAAGCCCCAAAAACATTTTTGGTTTATGATGCAAAAGAGGTTAAGGAATATTTAGTTAAAAACAATCATTATAGAGAAGACGGATATCAAAAAGTAGAAGCATTGCCAGACTATTATATTCAGCAGATTCCACAACTATATAGCTTGCTTAGGTGGTAACAAATGTTGAGATTACGATTATTTTTTAGTATCTTATATGGTGTATTACTTTTACAAGGTTGTGCCACAAGTACACTGCAAACTCAAGCAAAGATGACACGCATCATCTCTCTAAACCCTGATCAGCTTAAAGATAAAAGTGTTTATCTACGAGTCACAGGAACACAAGCGAGTAAGATTGAATTAGAAGCACCTTTGAAAAAAGCCTTACAAGATCGAGGTGTTAGGATTGTGGATAATGCCGATGAAGCGCGGTTCTATTTACATGTCAACACGCTCTTTGCAGATAACCTCAAAGAAGCAGCAAGATTAGATGTGGCACTCTTTGGTGGTGTTGCAGCGGGTGCTATTGCTACTGTGAATAACAGTGGAGGTGATAGTCTTCTTATAGGAGTTGGTGTTGCCCTTGCTATGGGTGTTGCAGATCGTGCATTAGCGGATGAAACTTATAGGGCAGTGATTAGTGTGAATCTTAAAGAGAGAATCACGCAAGAGGAGAGTAAGGAACCATGGAGTCATACTAAAGAAGATGAGACACGTCTTTTTATAGAGGCAGTACGAATGGGTCTGAATCTTGAAGATGCTAAACCTATCATGGAAGATAAAGCAGTCTATCAGATTGCAGAAATATTTAAATAATCACAACAGATAAAATCAAATAAAGGATCTCAAATGTTTTCTAAATCACTTTTCGTTTCAGGAAGTCTAAGTCTACTAGCAGTATTAACCCTCAGTGGATGCGGTGGTGCTCCCTATGCAGCAGGACTCAGTCAAGAATTACCCATGCCCAATGATGTTCCTGGTAAAATCTTCTATGTAGAGGGAAAAGAAGCATGGCGTTCCCCATCTGGTGGATACAATGCAAAAACCAGAAATATCCATATTTTGCAAAATACAGCTGATCTAACTTTGAGTGAAGGGTATCGTTACTTCTCGTTTGAAAGACCCGTGGAACTTAGTAACTTTGATGGGAGTATGATCAATACTGCCAAAGAGTTTATTGATAAATGTACACCTTCAGAAGGACAGATATTAGATATTGGTAATGCCAGGTGTGGTCTTAATGGAACCACTGTAAAAGCAAGTGTACTGTTTGTTGCATTTAAAGAAGCTCCTAAAACCATTCTCTCTTATGATGCTAAGGAAGTAAAAGCCTACTTACAAGAGAATAAGCTTTACCGTGAAGATAGTTATGAAGTCAATGAGGCTGAAGTCACAAAATTCTTATCAAAACAGACAAAAATACCACAAAAGAAACAGTGATTTAAAAAGTATTAACTTCTCATTGAGGTATGGTTTAGGCTAAGAGCCTATACTTTCACTTGTAACACACATACCTCCTTTCTGTAAATAACCTACCAATTTTTTTAAGATCAACGCTCGGATTGCCCGGTTCGAGCGTTTTTTTTGTATAGCACAATCTCAAGCATTCATCTTTTGTCAGGTGAAGGGTTAAAATGGTAGATATCTTTTAAGCTATGTCCATTATTTAGGTTTCTAACAAAACTATACATGCCAAAAGTGCACCTCGTTTGACATATACTCAACAAAACATAATAACAAGAAGATATTTATGAATAAATATCTCTTTTCAATCATTTATCAATGGTTAACCAATTTGGCTTATACTCTTAGTACTCATTTGATTAGATGTAATATATTGTAAAGGCTCTTTTTAGTAGAAAGAGCCTTAAGGCTATGGATTATGAAAATTCTTTCTATTTTAGGTGCTGGTTGGTTAGGACTAGAACTTGCTCACACACTTAAAGACGACTATGCTATCAAACTCGCTGCTCGTAATGAAGAAGTACAACAAATGCATATGGACTTAGGCTTTGAATCTTATGTCTTAACGGAAAATATGTATGATAACCTTGATGCATTACTTTCATGTGAGTATCTTTTTATCAACTATCCTCCATCAAAATTTAATGATTATCTTCATTTTATAAAGAGACTCTCTCAACACCCATTTTTTTCAACCATTGAGAAAATATTTTTTGTGAGTTCAACGTCTATTTATCCCAAAGCTCCTAGCGTTTATAATGAAAATAGTGAGATATCATCTTCATCAAATCCATTATATTATGAAGCAGAAAAGAGTCTTCATGGAAAAGCACATGTTGTTTTTCGATGTGCAGGATTAATGGGAGTAGGTCGTCTTGCTGCTAAATACTATTCCAACAAACCTGTTACGGATGGAAAGAGCCGCGTGAATCATGTTCATCGAATTGATGTCATTCGAGCTGTTATATTTGCGATAGATCATAACCTTGGAGGAATTTTCAATCTATGCGCACCCTTGCATCCTACAAAAGAAGAACTTTATCGCTATCAGTGTGAGCAGTGTCAGTTGGTCCCTCCATTTTTTATAGACAGTGCAGAGTCTAAGCAACGCATTATTGAAGGTTGTAAGCTTGAAGACCTTGGATTTGAATACCTTCATAAAAATCCGATGGGGTTTATGGGTTAATACCTTGTAAAAAATATACTATTTAACTATAATATAACCTTTAAATAGCGTTATTTAAAGGTTATATATATGATTATTTCAGTTATTAATAAAAAAGGTGGCGTTGGTAAAACACCCATTGCATTTTCTTTGGCTAAAGACTTAGGTTATTATCTCCAATCCAATGACAACTCAGTCATTGAGTCCATTTATCCTGATATGGCGAAGATATCATCAAGTCCTGAGATCATTGATAACTGTGTATATGATTTTGGAGGATTTGTTTCTGCTGGAGTACTTCCTATTTTAAAAGCAAGTTCGGTTGTTCTAATACCAACCTCTAATGATTATAATTCCATTCTAAGAACCGTAGAAACTATTGAAGAGATACAGCTTTACAATAGCAATCTTTTAATCATTGTCACTAAAACAGAAAAAGAGAGTGATTTTCAAGCAGTGAAAGATGCTATCTCTACTCATTTTGAGAATTTAGAGTTTTTCGAATTGAGACTTTCAAAAGCATTCAAAAATACTATTGAAACAGGACTTAGTATCACAGAGCTTTATAACGAGACACCACTTTCAAAATGTGCTTATAAAACTGTCTTTCAACAATACAAATCTATTCTTGATCTCTTCAAAGGAGAATAAGCATCATGGCAGAGAAAAAATCAATTGATTCTATTTTAGGAAAAGCAAAATCATCTGTCACATCAACCTTTGCAGAGAGTGAACGTAAAAAAGGTGGACGTCCTAGAAAACCAGAAAGTGAACATGCTAAAGAGAATCGCTATGCTGTTTACTTTAGCCCTAGTGAGCTTGCTATTGTTGAGTCGGCTGCAAATAGCTATGGTATGACCGTTGGAAAGTTTATCAAAATGGCGATAGTTAGAATGGCAAAGCTAGATAAATAAAATATAACAGTTTTGTAACGCTATAAAACTGTTATAAAATTAGTATTAATTATTTAATTCTTCAAATGGATTTACACATGGTTTTGTAAAAGCCTAAACAAAGGGAATTGTTTCAAAAATATATCTCTTTTTAGGCTTTGTTTGAATTTTACTTATAAGAAATTATAAAACGAGAGATGGATTGGCTCTCGTTTTATAACTAGCGCAATTTATCATTTAGAAGATTAATCAGTCCATTAGAGACTTGTGAAAAATCAAGAACCCTTCTTCCTTCGTATTTTTTAGCAAATTTTTCTGCTTTCTCTTTGCTTGCAAAAGCAGGTAAGTCATCTCCTGCAGGACTTGTCTTTTGACTTCCATAGACATAGAATGCTTCGCGTGCAGAAATTTTTTCTAATGTGTCATAATCGGTGACATTCATGCGCATATCGTCATTTTGTTTTACTTGGTATTCTGGCCAACGTGAAGGTTCAAAATAAAATTCAAACATAGATTTTGGGCTTGAAAAATAGATAATATCACCACTTCTCACTTGAATCGTTGCTGCCCATTCGGGTGCTTGATAGACTTTTACTTTTCTAATAAGACAGGTTGCATCTTTCGAAATTTCCATTTTAGCTCCAAAAAGAGCGCCTACTGCTAAAGCAATAATCAATAGTTTTTTAATCATTTTTTTCTCCTAGACTAAATCTGTTTTTTTTAAATATATTAAATCCAAAGAATGCAAAACCTACGCCTAAAAGAATAGGGTATAGAATAGAAAATAGAATAAAAATAGAAAGGTGAATGTTATCCAAAATATAAAAGGCAACAGGTCCCATCACCGTTAGTTCTGGGTCAAAAAGGCTGATCGCCGCAACTCTAAAAATCTCCATTGGATTGATGAGTGAAATTGCAATGATAATTTCTTCACTCAAACGGTGTTGCATCATAAGGCTAATTAGAGCAATGTCGATAAATGCGAGTAGAACAATCCAGACAAAAAATGAAAGACCCAATGCGACTTCTGAAGATTTTACAACAGAAGATATCAAGAATGATATACCTAAGAAAGCGGCACTAAGGGCAAAAAGAAGACCCGAATAGAGTAGAAAAATACTCCAAGGTATCGCGGCCCCTTTGATTGTTCCAATCACTAATGCAAGAATCATCGCAAAGAAAACAGGTAAAAAGACGGTTGTAAATCTTCCAATAATCTTTCCCCAATAGTATTGCGATAAAGATATAGGAAATGAAAGCATATACTCTAATATATGATTGTCTCTATCTCCTGAAATGGAACGCACGGTGGTAATAAGAATAAAAATAGGGAGTATAACAATCGTGACTTGGATATACATCAATAGCAGTCGACTAAGCCCACTAAATCCCATCACTTGCGATTCCGTAACACCTGCAATGAAAAAGAGGGCAATAAGACCTCCAAAAACCAATGTATAAACAATAAACCAACGTGCTCTTACTGATTCTTTGACATCCAGAAAAGCAATTAACAACAAATTTTTCATATCAATTTCCTAATAGTTTTTTTCGTATTTTAGGGTCGCTCATATTTTCGCCTCTGAGCATGCGAAGGCGCATTTCATTAAAGTCGATCATGCCTTCTTTTGGACTCTCATATGCCCCAAAGCCATAATGCATGGGTGTCTCATCATTGATCGCATAAGAGGCTTTAAACGCATCAATGTAATGGTTTGTGTCATTACTGTACACCCACATCGTAACACTTTGTGGTTCAATCTTTTGCTCTTTGAGCCATAAAATAGCACACCCAATATCATCAAAGAAGTGTGTCTTAGCATCCTGTGTGATCACTTGAGCCGTGTGTTTCTTCCCCACAAGGTACATATGACACTCAGGGCATTGAATCGTGTTGTCCTTAAATTCTAAGGCGACTTTGGCACTATTGGCTCTATCGGTTGGCAATTGATGCTTTACATGTAAAAACCAAAAGAGCCCTGCTAATGCTAGCAAAGGTAGTAAAATAAGCACAACCATCATCACTTTATTTTTCACAACCATACTCCATTTTTGACGTAATAGATTAAAGGATAAGACGAAATTATTAAAAGGTAGATCATATTTAAATTCACCGAAGCTTTCATCAAAGAGAGTTGAGTCTTCTTGGTCAGTAGCGCTAAAAATACCTCCACCCATGCCATAAAACGTTCCTGCAAATAAAAGCGTGTAAAGCACATACCCCACATAATAATAATCCCTCTGCAAAAGGCAAAACGGACAACGATGAGTGGGAAGTTCATACACATACGGACTAAAAAAGACAATCAATGCAATGATCGAAAAAATTAAAAACATACCATTGGCAAAAATCATCAAAGGCATATGTTTTAACCAAAAAGCAAACACAATCAGTCCAAAGAAGCCATAGAAAAGCCAAACCCATAAGGAAGCATCGACCGCAAATAACAAAGAGATGTATGAACTGCTTGAGGCAGAAAACAGGGTGCCACAACAGCTAACGATCTTACTGATATTCAGCCCTGCAAAAAACGCTATCTCCAACCCAATCTCTGCAAAGAGAGGAGCCGAGAAAAGAACAAACAGGATAAATTTGAGCTTGGTAAAAGGTAGTTTCTCATCATGAATATCAGCAGAGTGAAGCAATAGCCAAAAGCCAAAGAGATACAGATTTAAAAGTTTAAACAACGTCAAATACAACCCAAAGTCCACTGAATTGACCACACCACTTGCACACATAGCACCAGTAATGATGGTGGAGAGCTTATCGCAGGTATAGATGAAAAAAGCAAACAGAGGCAGTTTGAGCATAAAAATGTATTTGATAATGGTCGAAACCAAAGCGCTCTGTTTGGAAAGCGTGTATTGAAGGGGTGTGGTCGCTTGATTATCCCATTTGAAGGCAATACGAAAGCCAATCACCAAGGCAATCACCCCAAAGAAGAGAAAAATGGCATCCAAAATAAGCAGTGCGATAATCTCAGGCGTTAAACTCATACGATAATCTCGCCATTATGTATTTCAATGATCTTATCCACAAATCCCAGATCAAAGAAGAGTGGATCATGGGTTGCAATAAGTAGGGTCACACCTTTTTCTTTAAGGATTGCAAGCTCATCAATGAGAGCACGTGAAAGTTTTTCATCCAGATTAGCGGTTGGCTCATCGGCTAAGACGATTAACGGATCGTTGATCAAAGCACGGGCAATGGCGACACGTTGTTGCTCACCTCCTGAGAGGCGATTGACCCGCATCTTTGCTTTATGCGCTATGCCACACTGCTCCATCACGGCTTTAGCTTTCATCTCCAATACATGTAAAGGAAGATTCTCAGGAATCAAAGGCGTCATAACATTCTCAAGAACACTGAGATGGACTATGAGGTGATACTTTTGGAAGATAAATCCGATTTTCTGGCGACGAATGGCGGCACTAAAATGCTCAGGGAGTTTGGAAATCTCTTTACCATCCACACGTACTTCGCCTTGACTGGGTTGCATCAGTCCTGCGATTAAAGAGAGCAGTGTGCTCTTACCACTACCACTGGGTCCCTTGAGTACCACACACTCCCCACGCTTTACATGTAAAGATATATTGGCAAGGGCAGGAATGCTCTCATCGCCTTGAATAAAGCTTTTACTCACCGCTTCAAGCACGATCATCGCATCACCTCCTCAGCATCTAAACTGGAAGCTCGCCATGCTGGAATCAGGGTTGCTGCAATGTAAATAGGCACAGAGAGTAAAAAGAGTAAAACGAACATCGAGCTATCTACACTAAAGGGAAGTACGAACGAAGGTTTGAGTTCGGAGTAACCCATAAAAACATTGCGTAACAGGGGTGCTTGCATGCCATAGACGTAAAAAAGAGAGAATGCAATGCCGACTAAAAAAGCACCCATAGCGAGTGTAAAGCTCTCGTAAAACTTCTCTTTCAAGATGTCGTCACTGCTCCAGCCAATCGCTTTTAAAATGCCGATTTCCTTTTTCTCTTCTGAACTCAAGCCACTGGTTTTATCGTAGATAATGATAAAAAAGGCAAAGGCACAGACACTAAAGAGGGAGAGGAAGAAACCACTTTTATAATCAAAAAGATTCTGGTAACTGACTCTAATGTCATCTTGGGTAATGGCACGCAGATCAGGGAAGCGTTCAGTGATTTTTTG
Organism: Sulfurospirillum diekertiae; assembly: GCF_002162315.1. Lineage (NCBI taxonomy): Bacteria > Pseudomonadati > Campylobacterota > Epsilonproteobacteria > Campylobacterales > Sulfurospirillaceae > Sulfurospirillum > Sulfurospirillum diekertiae. The sequence goes on from NZ_CP021416.1 coordinate 944,802, forward strand.
CACAATGGTGGGGATCTCTTTGACATTGGCTACTTTAACCACAATGTCCGTGGCTTTGCTCTCATCCATACCGAAAATGGCGTACGCAAGCTTTTTAGGTACAAGGATAAGATCATTGGATTCTAAGGTGAGATCTGAGTTAAAAATACCTGCAATGGAAACCTTTTGCCATTTTCCCTCACTGGTGACAAAGTTAAAAAAGTCGGTGTAGTAATTCTCACTCAAGACTTTCTTTACCCCAGCTCCGATGATCATTGCATGTTCGCTCTCAAGCAGTTTGGGATCAAACTGCTGTGTGAGTTTCGAAAGTGTTTGGGAGTATTGCTCTTCATACGCATCAATGCCAACCACCGAGAAATTCACACCTGCGGGTTTAAAGTAGTAATATCCCCAAATGCGAGGCGTCATAGAGCTGATACCTTCGATATCCAAAAGGGCATCCACACGACTGATGGGTACATCACTCTGTTTCCCTGCAATAAAGCGTTGCAAGGTAATCTGCGGTAAGGTTTTAAGGGTTGTGTTTAGTTCCAGTTTAATGGCATCGGCGATCATCAACACCGAAGAGAGTAAGAAGATGAGCAGACTTAAGATCAAAAAGATGAAAAAGCTCTTACCTGCACGACGAAGGAGCGAGCGAATGGCGTAATCTAGCAATAAAAAATTGAGTTTAAAAGACACGTTCAATCCTCGAAGGCTGAGCGTTAGGGGCATAGTGGTAGACAAACGTGGAGGGGAAATACTCTAACAGTTCAGGGGACTCATTAAAATAAGAGAAAACATCACTCAGACTTCGGTGACGCACATAGTGCGCTTCACTGACTAAGGCAAGGTCTGGAAGTCCTACCAAAGCAACCAATTCTTTTTTACATGTAATCATGGAGGGGGTAAGTCCTTGTGCGGTGGAGAAGTATAATAGCTGTGCCATTATCGTGACGCAAAGCGTGATAAATAGTGTTAACATAAGATGACTATTGAGGTGCATCATCATTTTCCTATTTTAATCACTCTTTTGGAAACTTCTTCAAAGTCAATAATCTCTTGAGCTTCTTTAATGTCTTCTTTAACGACATGAGCACCAAAACCGTACGCCATTGGTGTTACATTTAAAACATCGTAAAATGCTTTTCGTGCATCTATCCATGCGCCTGTTTTGGCATCATTCACCCAGATAATAGCGTGTTCTTTCCACTCAATCTTATTTCCTTGAAACCATAAAATAGCACAGCCGATATCATCAAAGAGATAGTATTTGCCATTGCTGGGATTAATAACTTGGGCAGAGAACTTACGATCACTTAAAACCATTTTGCATCGTTCACACATATCGCGATCCCAATGAATTTTCTTGGGGCTCAAGTCTATTTTTGTGTCGCATCCAAGCATGAGAATCATCACGAGAAAAAGAATAAGTGCATTAAACTTTTTCATCGGTCAGTACCTTTCCTAAATCCATATAAATTTGTCGATTGACAAGTTCTTTCATCTCATCAAGGCGGTGCGTGACGAACAAGGAAATTTTAGAGCGTTTTTCATTTTTAAGAAGGCGATAGAAGTTATCTCGCGCTTTTGGATCAAGATTGGCGGTTGGTTCATCGTAAATGATAATATCACTTTGGCGTGCTAAGCTGATGGCTATCAGCATTTTTTGTTTCATTCCCCCACTGAGTTTGAAAAATGATTTGTTTAAATTGGGCTCGATATCGAGCTCCATCTCTTTTGCAAAATGGATGATAGCTTCCTTCTCAACATGGGTGCTTTTGCACGCATAACTCATCAGCTCATCAAGGTTTAATTTGATTGGCGGAGGAAGTTGGGGCACAAAACTAATATTTTGCAATACATGAATTCTCTCTTTGATCGGATCCAGTCCATTAATCAGAACAGTGCCATTGTTGGGGTGGTAATAGCCTAATATGAGTCTAATTAACGTTGTCTTTCCTGCTCCATTAGGACCCATTAACGCAACACAATCATCATTGTGTAACGTTAATGTCAAATCATCTAATGAGAGAACGTTTCCAAATTTCTTGCTAACATTGCGAATTTCTATCATAAAAGACTCTTTAATCTAAAAGTATAATGCAATGCATCGGCATGGCACACATCAATACAACGTCCACATAACGTACAGTCTCCACTGGCAACAATTTCTTTTTTAATGCCCAGTTCTTCGCGTTGTTGATCGTATTTTGCTTTTGTAATCTCTAAAACTTGATTTTCAAAGCAAACATCATGGCAAACCATGCAGTGGTCACAACTATCATTCCATTCTACTCTTGAGGCACTCACAACGCCAACAAAGCCATAGGTTGTTCCAATAGGACAGACATATTTACACCATGCGCGTCTCGCGAAAAAAACTTCAATTAAAAAGACCGTAATAACCCAAACAAGAGCCACACTCCAGCCATAGGCTATAAAGCGACTCAAAATTCCCACAACATTAAAGAGTTCAAAGACTAAATACCCACTGGTAAAGGCAAGAGCTAAAAAAATTCCCCAAAAAATATACTTGATACGATAATCAAAAATTCTCTCTTTAATGATTTTTTTTTGAACTAAGATACTATGTAACTTCTCACCAATTTCACTGAGCAAACCATAAGGGCATACCCACGAACAATACGTCCTTCCTCCGATGAGTAAATAGACAGTCAAAATACTCACCGTTCCAATAATCATATTGATTGGCATATGATAGGTTGCCGCAAACATTTCTAATGTCGTAAAAACGTCAATCAGATGAAAGCCTAAAAAACGTGACCCATTCAGCGTTCCTTCAAGAATTTGAATGTCAATTTTAAAGGATAAAAAGAACAGAAGATGAATACTAATAATAACAATCCATCGTATAGCTCGGATACTGAGTGTTTTTTTACCATCTTTTGATTCATTAATAAATGTCGAGAAAAACGATGTCTTTTCAATCGTTTTTCGCTCTTCGTATTTACTACTCACGTGATGTCCTTTGGTTATTTCAGCGCTTCTGCTCTATTTTTAAAGTCGCCAATTTCTTGTGAAAGTTCTTTAAAATCTTCTTCATTTAGATTCATAATGGCGCTCATCATAATAGGATTATTCCGTTTGCCACTTTTGAATTCAAGTAATTTAGTATAAAGTTGCTCCGCGCTTTGCCCAAAAAGAGGAAGACCAACAATACCCTCCCCACCAGCGCCATGGCAAGAAGCACATTTCTTTTTATAATTATCGCTGACTTTAAATGAAACAGCATTACCAGCTTTATCTTTAAGCGCTTTGATTTTTTCTGCTTCTATATCTCTATCACTTTTTTCGCTAATCGCTTGAGTCTTTTGTTGAGATACTGTATTTTGAGTCTTTGATACATTCTCAATAATTTTAGCTGCCTGTCCGCCTTGGAATGCAGTACCTTGGCTTATTGTATAACCCATAGCTCCAAAAATCACAAGAGTGATTACTCCTACAATAATATTTTTCATTTTTGTCTCTCTTTTAATTTTTTAACTTCTTGATTAAAGGTATAAATTTCATCCGCTAATGCTTTGATCTCTTTATCATCCATTTGCTCAACTAATTCTTTCATTAAAACGTTCTTTTTTTCTCCCGTTTTATACTGAGAAATCGTTTTAAAAATATAGGCACTATCTTTACTGAGAAGCGATGGGCCAATGATGCCATTGGCATAATGGTTATGGCATGCAGAGCATTTAACAATAAAATTTTTACTGAGTTGATTAATAAGAAGGTTTATTTCGACATGTTCATAAGGACTTCGTACTTTAAGTGCTGCACCAAGGGGTGTGTAATTTTTTTCTTCTTCATCAGGTTGCTTATGTGCCTTTACCTCTTGATGATAATCGTAATAGAAGTTTTTGCTCTCATTGCTATCATCTTTTTTGACTTGAACTTTTTCTTCTTTGAAGTTATCGTTATCAAGAACTTCAATTTTTCCTGTTTGTTGTGATACATTTTTTTCAACTGCTTGAGTGCTTTTGTCTTCTTTTTTATCAGAGCAGGCAGTGAATACAAGTAAAATAAATAAACAAAGAATGGAATATTTTTTCATCTTTGATCCTTCTTGTAGAATGTTTCATAAGTCTCTCGTGGTTTAATGACAATTGAAGGAGATGAGGCTGGGCAAAGCTCCTCACATACACCACATCCAACACAATTATGGTTGATTTGTGGTTTTTTAATGCCTTCTTCTGTGACAATCATCTCAATAGCGCTCAAAGGGTTAGGAAATGGACACATATCTGCACAAATAGTGCAGTTTTTGCCTTCATAGGTTGAGAGTTTTTTGAGAACATCCTCTTCTAAATTACGAGTATGAGGATGGCTATAAATTCGTTCTATTTGATTTTTAGGTACGATTGTTCTTGTTATGGCTAAACATGTTTCTGGAAATGCAAAAACGGCTATTCCCATTTGAACATCTTCTGGTTTTTCCGCATGATGATCGAGTGCCCCTGTTGGACACGCTAAAACACATGGAAGCGCTCCACAGAGATAACAACCTCTCTCTCGTGCTTCAATATAAGGCGTACCCATACCATATCCTCTTGTAAAATCTGATAATTTGATAGAATGATAGGGACAGACTTGTAAACATTGTCCGCACTTAATACAAAGCGATAAAAACCTGTCTTCTTCCACTGCTCCAGGAGGTCTTAAATGCGTTTCTCTCGCCTTAAGATACGGTGCTCCTGCAACTCCTGCACCAAGCACTAACCCTAAAATACCCAGTGTAGAATATTGGATAAATTCTCTTCTTTCTTGTTTTACATGTAATGCCATCTTGTCTCCAATTAATGTGTAAACTTAGGTGTTTTGTCTTCCAATAAGAAAATTGGTTCTGAAAAGGGAGCCAATTTTGACAAAAAATTTAATAATGTCATAACGGGTGAACCGTAAAAGAATTTGACAGAGGGATTGTATGCCCATAGCTTATCAGCATACTGATAAACACGATAAGGGTTATCCCCATAACCATCCATATTTGTATCAAAACCTTCATAATTGTCCCAATAGTTTTTTGTAAATTCATTTTTAAAATTATCGCTACTGCGTGAGTCATTAACAACATCTTCAATGTTGCCTTTGACGACATTATTCTCAAAGATTCCATTTTCACATAGAGAATGAAAATGCAACGCTTCGGAGTTAAATAAAAATTGATTATTTCGAATCCAAAGGTGTGAATCTGGTTCAAAGGGAGAACGATCAATATACATGCCTTGTGCATTGTAGACAATCGTGTTGTTTTCAATTGTGAAGTTAGAAGAGTCCTTGAGCCCAATACCAATACCCGTAGCACCAAGTGCATTGGTAATGACGTTTCCTGTTGCAATCGTATCATTAGAATACATGAAAAAAATACCGACAGAATTGTACTGGAAGACATTATTGTGAACAAAATTTTTGCCTGCATACATAAAATGGAGTGAATATCTTCCATGCTCCGCTAAATTTTCCTCAATCGTATTGCCATGAGAATACCAAACGACCATATCACGGGATCGATAGAGATGGTTTTTCTGAATCATATTGTCGTTGCTATACCATAATCGTATTCCGTCGCCTCGAAGCCCAAGCTCATAATTTTTAGAAGTAATATAATTGTTCTTAATGAGTGAATTATTGACAATTTCCATATTAATACCCAAAAGGGAGTCTAAGATTTTGCACTGACTTACTTCATTTTGAACCAGTGCCCCCGTTGTTGTATCCCCTGTCATATTAATGGCAGCATCCAGTACGTCAGAGCGTTCACCACTATTTTGAATGGTTAAATTTTTGAGAGTCACATAAGAGCTTTTGACTGTTATAACACTCCCTACACCCATTCCATCGATAATAACGCCTTCTTCGGCTCCAATAATGCTAATAGGCTTGGTGATAACAATATTCCCTTCATAGATACCCGCTTTAAGCTTGATGATAGAGCCTTCTTTGGCATTATCAATGGCATCTTGAATAGAGCTTCTATGTGTTTCTTTCATAGGTCCTGTATAGGCTACAACTTCTTCCCTCGTTTCGTATATAAAATCACTCTTCGCGTAGAGTAATGAGAATGTTAAAATACTGAGAAAAAGAAGTTGTTTCATAATAATTATTTACCACTCTCTTTGTTTGCCTTGTTTCTTGACAAAAGGGCCAGTAACGAAAATATACCAATGAGGGCTAGACAATAGAACCCAATAGCTGGATAAGAATGCGTTGTAAATTGTGCAACTTTACCGTCGCCAAAAACAGTGGGCATAAAAGGTTTAATTTTAAAGGCACCCCAATCATGAAGATTATGTCCAAACCAATAGAGCCAATAGGAATAATCTGCTATAAATAACAGTGGTAAAGAAGTTGGAATAAGCATAAGATAATTACACAGTTTATGATTATAGGCAATAAAATAAACCACAATTAGACTCAAAAATAATAATGCGTAGATACCAATTTCACGCTCAAGTATGCCACCCCTCCACATAGGGTCCATACCAATGTAGTGGTTGATCGTATTCATTTCATGCACTTCACCACTAAATCCATCAAAGTGAAAAAAGACAGGTATACCTTCAGGAAACGCTTCTTTTGGATAGTTTGGGGCTTCAAGAGAACATGACCAAATAGGAAATGAAGCTACGCCGATTTCTGAAGAACTCCCAATCATTTTTTCCAAATTATTATGGGCTTCTTTGGGGGTAGAAGTACTTTTATACCTACCTTGATTGTAGATTCCCCAAACCATCTTTTGGAAAGATGAAATGTCTTCTTTTTTCCCACTATCAATTTTGTTCAGTACCCCATGAAAACTGATCATGGGGAATGTAAATGATAGCGTCATAATCACCAATGCGATACCCGCAAATATTTTTGATTTTAGTAAACTTTGATTCATCTTTTCTCCTTAATATCCTTAGCTAAAAACTAAAGCTAAATCTTTAGATAAAAATAGTGTATCTTGAATTCATGTTTTTAACATTGACACATGTCAACCCACAAAGATGTAATCTTTGTGGGTTGTAGATACAAAACCTAGAATAAATTAGCGTTACTGTCAATCCATTTTAGATATTCAATAATACTTTTTATTTCAGGATCTTTCATATTTTGGTTTGGCATCCTTAAGTTAAAGTAGTCAATCATCGCTTTGACATAAGGGTCTTCAAACTTGTCTTTTGGGCTCTTGATAAAATCAGCCACCCATTTCTCGCCATTTTCATGGCGGCCTAATACACCGGTAAGATCAGGACCTGAACTTACTTTTCCAATAACGTGACAACCAGAACAGCCACCTTCATTGAATGCAACTTCGCCTTTTGCAGCTTCAGGGGATTGTTTTGTTGCAACAAACTTAACCAGTAAGTCTTTCGCACGAATTCCAACGTCCGCTGTTTTTACCATGTATTGCCAGATCATATTTTCAAATAAGACTGCTTTTTCAAAATCGCCTTCTTTGATAGCAGCATCTGAGAGTTTTTTCTGCTCAGGAATTTTGCCGTATTGATCAAGCGCATCAGTTACAAGGTTTTTGACAACATCATGTTTTTCATAATGGTTATCTTTGAGAAATTTCACAACACTCTGGATAACATCATCCGTTGCTTTATTGACTGCAACTGTTTTGTCGTATTCAGCTTTGAGTTGTTCTTTACTCATGGTTGCCATTTTGAGTTTTTGTGCACTTTCATACTTTTTATTAGGGTCTTTAACCATTAAATAACCCATCATTTCTAGGTGAAGTGCAGAACAGAATTCTGTACAGTAATAAGGGAATACGCCTTCTAAATCAGCTTTGAACTTCACAGTTGCGACTTTACCTGGCTCTACTGATGCGTGAACATTATAGTTATCCACTGTAAAACCATGCGTTTCATCTTCTGCTCGTTCAAGGTTTGTCATATAGATTGTGACGTTATCACCTTTATTGACCGTAATATGTTCTGGGTTGATATGAGAACGTACAAGTGTCGCATAGACCTTAACATCATTACCTTTGCGTTCTATCCTCTCTTGTCCAGCGAGTGTTTTTCCCTCACTGATTTGCTCTGTTCTAGAGTTCGTACCCATTTCGTAACGTACTTTTGGATTGAGCTTATCCGCACGAATACCTACGGCATCATGTGGCTCTCCAAGAGGAATAGGCATATCGACAAGAAGGTCCATTTTATTGCCATGAATATCAATTAACTGATGATTCTGAGGATGGAGTGGTCCTACATTATTAAAGCGATCAATGGATAATTTATTGAGTGCAATAATATACTCACCTTGAGGGTCAGCTGTATTACTTTCCATACCCGCTAAGTGTCCAATATTGTAGTGAACATTGACACGATCTAGCACTTTTAATGTTTTAAAATTCCATTTTACAACTTGGCTATCGACATACAATGAGGTATAAATCTCCCCATCAACAGGTGAATATTGGTTGTGCAATGGTCCTAGGCCCAACTCTACTTGCCCATGTAAAGCTTTTTTCATATCAAGAATAGGAATACCATAAGGGTCGGTACCCGCATAATCTTTATTTTTGATCAATGCTTGAATCTTTGAGAAGCTATAGACTGAGGCATGTGTATCGAGCTTGCCACATACAACAATATATTCACCTGTTGGATCCACATCAACACCATGTGGAGATTTAGGTTCAGGAATCAAGAAAAGAGCGTCATTTTTGACAGCAATATCCATTGGGACGACTCTATGTCCATTGATAACTTTAACGTTTTTTGGATCTTTTGCAACTTCTGCAAGTTTTTTCCAATTGTATACATGAAGGTAATCTGTATCATTTCGGCTCATACCTGCTTCATTAGGTGGCATGCCTACTTCAATTCCGCCTGTATACATTTCTGAGTTAAATGAATTGGTAAAGCCCCAACCATGGCTTACTTTTTTACCAGCATCACTTAAATCTTGCATATATGGAGGAAGCTCGATAGTATAGGAATCTTTCTCTTGAATTCTTCCTATTTTAGGATCAAATTTCCACATGGTTACACCACCACGATAACTCTCTTTATAGTCTTCTATCGGGTGATAATTATTGTCAAATGGCGCTGCATATTGCGCTGCTTCTATGATCCATTCTGAGTCTTGAGTAAAGAATGACCCGCCATGTTCAGATTTAAAGACCGGGTTAACAACAATTTGTTTTGTCTCAAAGTCACTCAAATCAATAACCGCAATTCTTGGATTTGCTTTATCATTGATGATAAGCCATTTTCCATCGACTTTGGCGTCTGTTTCAGAAAGAGAAGGGTGGTGTGTATCACCCCAAGTCATATCTTTACCTCTGATTTTACCTTGATCAAGAACTTTCTTGCTTTCTTCATCAAAACCATATCCTTGCCAAGGTTCTGGTGTAAATACAGCAATATATTTTAGTATCCTCATGGAAGGAACACCATAAACTAATACCTGTCCAGATTGCCCACCTGAACTAAAAATGAGGTATTTATCATGTACACCCGTTGGATTATAAGTCTTTGCGGCACGAACAACATCCGCTTCGCTCAGACCTCTATCTTTCATAACTTTATCTAAAGTACCATCTCCACCAGCAGCAATGGAGACTGTTGTTAGTAGGGTACTCGAGAGTACAAGCGATGAAAGAAGTTTGAAACCTCTTTCCATATTTCCTCCTTTAAAAATATAAGATGATGTTAAATAGATGTTCTAAAGAGCGATGTGGCCAGTATCTTCTTTATTCTTTTTATTTAACATTAATTTAACACTTTAAGTTGACTATGGAATTCTATAATAGAGTTAGTTTCTTTTCAGTCGCTAGAATTTTATGTGTTAAAAATATGGCATAACAGGCATATTTTTTATAGGTTATTGGAGTAAAAAGGCAGTAAAATACTAAATTGTGCACCATCATTGGTGTTTTTAGCGTTTATTATTCCATGAAATTGATTTTCTATAATTAATTTTGACATATAAAGACCAATTCCAGTAGATAACTTATTTTTATTACTATGAAAAGGTTTGAAAATATCATCAATTAAAGGAGTTTGAATGCCTCCCGCATTATCTGTAATGGTTAGGATAACAAATTTGTCTGAATTCTCGAGTGAAATTTGAATAAAAGGATGTTTGATTTCGGAAATTTTAATAACATCAATGGTGTTTTGTATAATCGATAAGATAACTTGAGAAAGGCTATTGGAATTGCCAAAAATATTCATTGTTGAGTCAATTTGCTGAATAAGTTTAATTTGATAAAGTTTTAATGAAGATTCAAGAAGTACAAGAGTCTGTTTAATGGAGATGATAGGATTAAAAATAGTGTTATCAACGTGTTTATAAAAATTTTCAAAATTTGTAATGGTTTCTGACATAAATTGAATAATTTCTTCATTTTTAGCAGTTTCTTCCATCAACTCAGGGTCAGTGATTTTTTTTCTGATGTACATACAATTAAAACTGAGTTGAGCAAGTGGTTGTCTCCACTGATGCGCTATAATAGCAATCATCTCACCGAGTGCTGCAAATTTAGCCTGTTGCATCATAATTTTATCTTTGAGAATTTCTTTAGAAATATCTTGCATACTGATGATGAGCATACTCTTTTCTTCACCACTAATACCAAATGAAATTCTAATAGGGAAGACATGCCCTGTTTTATTGACGGCTTTAATTTCTCGTACTTCTTCTTTATTTTCAATCTCGAGGATTTTTTTAAAATTTAAAACACCTTCTTGGTCGACAGGAAGAGATTCTTTTGAAATTATTTTTTGAAAAAATTGTTCACCAATGATTTCTTGTTTGGTATAACCAAAGATTTTTTCTGCCATATGATTATAGGTTTGCACATTGAGCCTTGAATCCAGTGTGACAATAGCATTTGTATTAGACTCAATAATAGTATTAGCATAATCATGCTGTCTAATAAGCTCTTTCGTCACTTCAATGATTTTTTTCGAGGCAGGTCTAAAAATAAAGATTGCTTCAAAAAAAAGTGTTACAAGCGTAAAAATAAAAATAAAAAATTCGACATTTTTTAATTTTATGGTATTTGACTCCGTTGTAGCAACATAGATTGCGGTTGCTAAGTCTAAATTTTCCAACAGCTTTTGAGAGTTTTGTAAGATATATGTTAAGCTTCTTCCATCACGATTTTCTTCAAAACGCTTTGCATGATATAAATAAGTTCTGATATTTTTATCTAATAAAAACGGTTCTTCAAAATAGATTTTTTTTAATTCATTTGACATAGGAAAAGAAAGGAGTAAATTATGAGAGTCTTCCATAAGTGCAATATTTGTTCGTAAATTTTCTGTTTTATAATAAATGGCGTATAAAGCAATTTGTTGAGAAAGCATACCTTGTTTACTACTAAGATTAATCGTTTTTCCATCGTTTGATTGACTACTAATAAGATGATTCAGATTATAATAAGCCAAAATGGAGAGTAACGCTATAAGTGAGAGTGCAGTAATATATCGTTTCGTAAAGCTGATAGTTTCGACCATTGAAAATTTCCTTATGAGACCAATATGACGAGGTACGCTTGGGAATTATAGCTTTCTTTTAGATAAAAAAGTGTTACAATTGCCAGAAGCAAGATTAAAAATGGAGGGGATTTTTGTTAGATAAATATGAATTTGTTTTAAAAAATAGTTCGTTATTACTTGCTGAAGATGAAAAAAATCTTAGGGATAGTTTTGCAAAAGTTTTATTATTGTATGTTGACAAAGTCTATATAGCGTCTGATGGAGAAGAAGCCTTAGCACTTTACAATCAGCATCATCCTGATATTGTTATTACGGATGTTAAAATGCCTAAATTAAATGGACTTGAGTTAATCAAGCTCATTAGGAAAGACAATCATACTATACCTATTATTGTTACAAGTGCCTATACCGATAAAGATTTTTTATTAGAATCTATCAAACTTTTATTGGTCGATTATGTTGTTAAGCCGATTAAAGAAGGAGATTTAACAAGACTCTTAGAAAGCAGTGCAAGTATTTTACTTGAAAAATCAAAAACTATTGTCAAAATTAACGATACAAATTTTTATGACTATACGAATAAAACTTTTTTACAAGACAACATCTCCATTACATTAACACAAAAGGAAGTAGAATTTATTGAAATCTTATTGGCACATAAAGGCAATTTAGTGACACGGCAAATCCTCGAAGATAAGCTTTATATTTATGAAGAAGCCCCTCCTTCTGCGCTTAAAAACCTTGTTTTTAAATTACGCAAAAAAATAACCAATGATGTCATTAAAACAATCGGTAATCTAGGGTATGCGATTAAAGATTAAAAGATTGTTTTTTCATTAAGCGACTAAAAAGAAACTCGCACTGTTATAAAATGTCACTCTATTATTAGATATACATTAAAATATTAAGCAATGGAGGGACTTAAGAATGAAAAAGGTAGCGTGTATGCTCATATCCGTAGCTGCAGTATCTCTGATGGCTGCAGATGGAGAAGCTATATACAAAAGTAAATGCTTTTCATGTCATGGTGACAAGGCTTCAAAAGCTGCATTAAACAAATCGCAAATTATTGCGGGGTGGGATGTCTCAAAAATTGTAGGTTCAGTCAATGGCTATAAAAATGGCGAAGGCGGTCCTATGAAAAATGTTATGAAACCTATCGCGACAGCATTAAGTGATGATGATTTGAAAGCAGTTGCAACAGCAATAGCTTCTTATAAATAGTGATATTAATAAGGATTATAGCGATAGAAATATCGCAACAATCCTTCTGCGTGTTACATGAACTTGTATATAACTCTCAATTTTGAATACTACACGAAAGGAACAAAGAATGGCTGTTGAGCAAAGCAGAAGAGACTTTATAGGCATGGCATTCGGCGGTTTTGCAGCAGCAGGTGGCATCATAGCCCTTGGTGCTATGAAAAAGACTTGGGATCCACTTCCAAGCGTACAATCTGCTGGATTCATCACCGTTGATCTCTCTCCGATGAAAGAGGGCGAAGTCCAAACGATCCAATGGAGGGGCAAACCGATTTTCATTTTGAAAAAAAGTGCGGATATGCCCAAAAATGAGAAACGTGACATCACGACAGGTGGCAGTACCTATGCCGTGATGATAGGACTTTGTACCCACTTAGGATGTATCCCAACATGGATGCCGGCAACGAAACAATTTAAGTGCGCCTGTCATGGTGGAGAGTTTGATGCAAGTGGTATCAATACGTTTGGACCACCGCCAAGACCAATGGACATTCCTCCTTTTAAAATAGACGGAGCAAAACTTGTTCTTGGTGAAGAAGGACCAGAGTATAAAAAACTTGTTCCTAAGAAAGCGTAAAGGAGACAAACGTGGCAGAAATTAGAAAAGCGACAGGCTTTATCGATTGGCTCGATCAGCGATTAGCAGTGAATAAGTTCATCAAAGTCATGATGACAGAGTATTGGATTCCTAAAAACATCAACTTCCTTTGGGCAATGGGTGTTGTGTTGATGGTTCTTTTTATGGTTCTGATTGTTTCGGGAATCTTCCTTTTAATGTACTACAAACCCGACATTAAACTCGCATTTGATAGTGTTAACTATACGATTATGCAAGAGGTAGAGTACGGCTGGTTATGGCGTCATATGCACGGTGTTGCAGCGTCTGCTATTTTCCTTGTCATTTACATTCACATGTTTACGGGTATCTATTACGGTTCGTATAAAAAAGGCCGTGAGGTTATTTGGCTTACGGGTATGGCACTTTTTGGTATGTTCTCAGCTGAAGCGTTCAGTGGATACATGCTTCCATGGGGACAAATGAGCTACTGGGCAGCCCAAGTTATTACCAACCTTTTTGGCGGTATTCCTGTCATTGGTGATGCTTTGGTTATTTGGATCAGAGGGGACTTCTTAGTTGCAGATGCAACCTTAACACGTTTTTTCATGTTACATGTACTCCTCCTTCCATTGGTTATTCTTTTACTTATTGCCGTTCACTTCTACTCTTTAAGAATGCCTCACGTCAATAACCAAGATTCTGAAGAGTTCGATTTTGATGTTGAATCTAAAAAATACCTTGATGGTAAAAAAGTTGAATCTAAAGTGGTACCTTTCTGGCC